>JAJFFE010000346.1 GCA_021776775.1 Planctomycetota bacterium
TTGATGCGAGAGGTCGCGATTTCAAGGTCAGTGCGCCCGGCGAAACGCAGTCGTATTGCTCATACTTCGAGTTTCGCCGGGCGTGCTGGCCGCCGGAAGCTTGAGATCTCGCGCGACATGACTTTTCGGCCGGGCCTCTAGCAATCGAGACTCGTGCGCCGCGGCGCACGAGTTCACTCAGGGATTGCGCCGTTGGTCGAATTCGTCGGCCAAGCGAGCCACGCACTGTTCGACGGTGAGCACGGACGTATCGAGTGAGAGTTGCGGGTTGGTCGGCGCTTCGTACTCGTCGGTCACGCCGGTGAAGTTCTCGATCTCACCCTTGCGAGCCTTCTTGTACAGCCCTTTGGGATCCCTCTCTTCGCACACTTCCAAAGGTGCGTGGACGTGGACTTCGACGAAGCGGTCCGTCCCGACGGCCTCTCGAGCCGCTTGCCGTTCATCGATGAACGGCGAGATCAGCGATGCGAGGACCACGACCCCCGAGTCGTTGAATAACTTCGACACGTGCGACACGCGTCGAATGTTCTCGCGACGGTCGTAACGCGAAAATCCTAGATCCGCGTTGAGTCCGACGCGCAGGTTATCTCCATCCAGCCGATACGGCAGAAACCCCTCGTCGAAGAGGTAGCGTTCGAACGCCGCCGCGATGGTCGACTTGCCGGAGCCGGAGAGACCGGTGAACCAGAAGGTCAATCCGCGCTGACCGAGACGAGTCTCGCGCTCGGCACCGCTCACCTTTCCGGCGTGCACGTGAATGTTGCGTTCTTTACCCGCAGCTTCCGCCGTGCTCAGCTCTTCCGACGGGTTCCGCTGAATGATCATGCCGGCAGCGACGGTGGCGTTGGTGGCGTCGTCGATGAGAACGAAACAGCCGGTCAAACGGTTGAGTCGATAAGCGTCGAAGAACAGAGGCTTGGTCGAACGGAACGCCACGCGGCCGATCTCGTTGAGTTCCAACCCCTCGGACTCGCCTCGACTGAGCGTGTCGACGTCCACGCAGTAGCGAAGCTGATGCACCGTGACCCGAGCTTCTTGCGTACCGAGCTTGATCACGTAACGTCGCTTGGTATCCATGGTCGTTTCATCCATCCAAACGACCATCGCTTCGAAGTGATCTTCGACCATCGGCACGTTGTTGGGACGGACGATCATGTCACCGCGACTGATGTCGACTTCGTCCTCGAGCGTGATCGTCACCGACTGCGACGGGTACGCTTCCTCGAGTTCCCCATCGAACGTGACAATGCTCTTGACGGTGCTACGGCGTCGCGACGGCAAGATCATGACCGGCTCGCCCTTGCGAATTCGACCCGAAGCGATTTGACCGGCGAAACCACGGAAGTTGGCATCGGGGCGAATGACGTACTGCACCGGGAATCGGAAGTCGACGAGGTTGCGGTCACTACCGACATACACCGTCTCGAGGTAGTTCAAAACAGAACCGCCCTCGTGCCACGGCATCTTCGGGCTCGGTTTGACGACGTTGTCGCCAGCCAACGCCGAGATGGGAATGAACTTGAGGTCGACGATTCCGAGTCGGGTCGCGAAGTTCGTATAGTCTTCGACAATGGCGTCGAATGCGTCTTGCGAGTAGTCGACTAGGTCCATCTTGTTGACGCAGATCAGCAACCGCGGAATCCCGAGCAACGACGCGATGAACGAGTGCCGACGGGTTTGCGTAAGCACGCCATTGGCCGCGTCGATCAGAATGATCGCGACATTCGCGGTCGAAGCGCCGGTCGCCATGTTGCGGGTGTACTGCACGTGTCCCGGAGTGTCGGCAATAATGAAATTGCGTTTCGGGGTCGAGAAGTAGCGGTACGCCACATCGATGGTAATCCCCTGCTCGCGCTCCGCCTTGAGACCGTCGGTCACCAACGCGTAGTCGATCGGCGCGCCCCCGACGTTCATCTTCGACGCCCCCTGCAGAGACGCGAGTTGATCCGTAAATATGTTCTTCGTTTCGTGCAACAAGCGACCGATGAGTGTCGACTTACCGTCGTCGACACTGCCGACCGTCGTGAAACGTAGCAGGGTGCGGCTGCTGTACTCTTCGAGGAAGCTGTCGACGTCTTGAACGCGAGTCATCAGAAGTACCCCTCGCGCTTCTTCTTTTCCATCGATCCGTCCGTGTCGTGATCGATCACGCGCGTCGATCGCTCCGACGTGCGAACGGTCATCATTTCCTGGATGATCTCGGGCAACGTCGTCGCCTCGGAGCGCACCGCGCCTGTGCACGGGTAGCAGCCGAGCGTGCGGTAACGGGACATCACTTTCTCGACTGTCTCGCTATCGCTCGGCTTGACGATGGGTCCGACGGGGATGAGTTGGTCACCGCGAACGATGACTTCTCGCTCCTGTGCGAAGTACAGCTTACTGATCTGGATCTCTTCACGTTGAATGTAGAGCCAGACGTCGAGTTCGGTCCAGTTCGACAACGGGAAGACGCGAATGCTCTCACCCGCGTGAGTCCGGCCGTTGTAGACGTTCCAGATCTCGGGACGCTGATTCTTCGGATCCCACTGCCCGTGCGCATCGCGGAACGAGAAGAATCGCTCCTTGGCCCGCGACCGCTCTTCGTCCCGGCGGGCGCCCCCGATGGCAGCGTCGTAGTTGCCCCCACGCAACGCACCGAGCAACCCCTCGGTCTTCAACAGCGCACAACATCGTTGCGTGCCGAGTTCGAACGGGTTCGCGCCGTCACGAATAGCATCCTCGTTGCGGTGCACGCGTAGATCCGCGCCGATCTCTTTCACGAATCGATCGCGAAACTCGATCATGGCCGGAAACTTGTATCCGGTGTCGACGTGAAGCAGAGGGAACGGGATCGGCCCCGGCGAAAACGCCTTCCGGGCCAGCTGCACGAGAACCGACGAGTCTTTGCCGATCGAGTACAGCAAGACCGGACGCTCGAACTCGGCGGCGACCTCCCTGAAGATATGGATGCTCTCGGCCTCGAGCTGAGCGAGGTGCGAGACGTGGAAAGTGCTCGGATTCACGGTCGTCCGTCGTGCTTCGGGGAGGTCTGGCGCCGCCCCGCTGGGCGACGAGTCGGCGTATCGTAGCCGCCCACCTGGAATTGCCAACCGCGCCCGCGGACCCCGCCCGCCAAGTCGAGGCTCGGCCCCGCTTCCTCTCGCGGTCTACACACCATGATATCGGCTCGGGAAGCGGAGCAAGCGAGCCGCAACTTGCCCTTCACGTCGGCCCGAAATGGGCGTATGTTCCGCCCTTTCCGAAAGATGAGTCGAGCGAGCCCGAGCCCGAACACCGCCGGTGTGGCTGTGATGCCAAATCCGCCGTGATGCCAAGGGGAACGGTGCTGCCGAATCGGTGACGCCAAAAGGGACCCGTGCCTGGCCTCGCTCCTCGACCTGTGTCGAACCCGATCTGTGTCCAACCCTGCGCAGTGCCTCCAACAACTGCCCCGGAGCAAACCATGAACTCCCCGTCTGAACGCCCCGACGTGGCGGCGATCCTCGAGTCCTTCCGCGCTGCTCTCGCAGCGGCCGGCACCCCGAAGGAGCTCGAGGAAGTTCGCCGTCAGCACACCGGGAAGAAGAGCGCGCTCAAGTCGGCTCTCGGGTCGCTGAAGTCGATCCCGGCCGAAGACCGCCCGGCGTTCGCGAAGTCGATCAACGAGGCGAAGAACACGATCGAACAGGAACTCGAGGCCGCGAAGGCGCGCATCGAGGGAGACGCTCAAGCGTCGCAGCTCGACGCCGAGTGGCAAGACCTGTCGATGCCGGGCGTCGCGTTCCCCCGGGGCGCGCGCCATCCGCTGAACCTGGTCGAGCGGAACATCACGGGGGTTCTTCGGCGTCTCGGGTTCGAAGTCGTCGACGGTCCTGAGATCGACAACGCGTACTTCAACTTCGACGCGCTGAACATTCCCGAACACCATCCCGCCCGCGATATGCAAGACACCTTCTGGGTGCACGGCGGACTGCTGCTTCGGTCGCACACGACAACGGTTCAAGCGCGCGTCCTTCAAGAACGCAGCCAAGCGGACTTGCCGATTCGCGTCGCCTCGATCGGACGCGTCTACCGCAACGAAGCGGTCGACGCGACACACCTCGCCATGTTCCACCAGTACGAGGGCATCTGGATCGACCGAGGGTTGACCTTCGCTCACCTCAAAGGAACGCTCAGCTTCATCGCTCAATCGCTGTGGGGCGCGGAACGACGCATCCGCTTCAAGCCAAAGTTCTACCCCTACACCGAGCCCTCGGTCGGGGTCGACGTCGCCTGCACCGGTTGCGACGGAGACGGTTGCGACGCGTGCCACGGCGCGGGTTGGGTCACGATTCTCGGCGCTGGCATGGTTCACCCGAACGTCTTCCGCGAGTTCGGTTTCGACCCTGACGAAGTGTCCGGCATCGCGTTCGGACTCGGCACGACGCGTATGGCCGCCCAGTGGGCTGGCGTCTCCAAAGTTCGAAGCTTGTACGAACAAGACCTGCGCGTTCACCGCGCGCTGCACCGCGGCGCGATGGAAGGCTCCCGATGAAGCTCGCCACTGACACCTTGGCCCGATTCGTCGATCTTCCCCCCGACGCCAACGACGTGCGCCATCTGCTCGACGACATCGGAATCGAAGTGAAACGCATTGCCATCGAAGACGGCGTGGGACAGATGACGCTCGAGCTGCTCGCCAATCGGGGAGATCACCACGCGTACGTCGGGATTGCTCGGGAGATTTCCGGGCGCACCGGGTCCGCCATTCAACGGCCGGAGATCACGGATCTCACCGTCGGCGAGACCCCGTGGCCGCTCGCCCTCGAAACCGACCTGTGCCCGCGCTACTCGATCACCTGCCTCGAACGAGATGCGGCCAACGACGCTTCCCTCGCCCCCGACGCCCTGCGCATTCTCGAAGCGGCTGAGATCCACTCGATCGGTCCCGTCGTCGACGCGACGAACTTGGCCAACCTCGAGCTCGGGCAACCGACGCACGCGTTCGACGCCGACTCGATCGACGGCGCCATCACGATTCGTCTGTCCCGGGCCGGAGAAACGTGCTGGCCACTCTTCCAAGTGGATCGCATCGAAATCCCGGAGGGCACGCTCGTCATCGCGGACGACTCGAAGATCTTGGCCATCGCGGGAGTGATCGGTTGTGAAGATTCGAAGACGACGGACAGCACGACCAAAGTGCTGCTCGAGTCCGCCGCGTTCGACCCTATCGCGGTGCGCAAGGCGAGCCAGGTGCTCGGGATTCACACCGACTCGTCCGCGCGGTTCGAACGGGGAAGCGACTTCGCACTACCCGTCGTCGGCGCCGGCCGTGTGGCGAAGCTTCTCGAACCGTGCGGCTGGCGTGTCACCGGTGCGACGGGAATGGTCGGAGACTGGGTCGACCCCGAGCGACACATCACGCTGCGACCCGCGCTTCTCAACGACTTCCTCGAAACGACGATGACGACGGACGAGATTGCCAAACGGCTCGAACGGTACGGGTTCACGATCCGCCCGGGTGCGGACCTCACAACCATCGACGTCATCGTTCCGACGCATCGGCTGTGGGATGTCGAACTCGAAGCCGACCTGATCGAAGAACTCGCCAAGTCACTGGGATACAACGACACGCCGATCAGCCTCCCGCCGGTCGATATGGGCTCTCTTCCCACGCACGACGAACACGTCCGAGACCTAGTCGAAGAGGTTCTCATCGGACACGGGTTCTACGAAGTGATTACCGACGGCTTCTACGGCCGAGCATCAAGAGATCGTATTGGCGTGACCGAAGGTCATCCTCTCTGGTCCCACGTCGAAACCGTCAATGCGCTCGACCGCGCCTACTCGCTGCTCAAGAACAATGCGTACGCACAAGCGATCGAGGGTGTCTCGACCAACCTTCGAGTCCAGAACCGCGACGTGAAGGCATTCGAGTGGACGCGAACCTTCCACCCGAACCCCAAAGCCGAGAACAAGGTGTGCGACGAGCGCAAGCTGCTGTGGGCCATCGCCAGCGGCCCGGAGCGCCCCGAATCTTGGACGGGGCCCGGGCGCCCCGCTGACGCCATGTTCTTAAAAGGGATCGTCGAAGAGATCGGACTCGCTCTCGAACTCGATCTTCGGATCGGGGCCGCCGATCCGAGTTATCCACTTTCGAGCTGCCTGCACCCCAACCGTCAAGCGGTGGTAACGCTAAAAGATCGCGTGGTGGGAGTCATCGGCGAAGCGCACCCCGAAGTGCTCAAGCAGAACAAGATCAAACGCGCTCGACCGTGCTACCTCGAGTTGGAGTTCGAAGCGTTGTTGTCGGCCGGCGCGCGACCGGAATTCGTCGAGCCCCCCACGGTGCACCCCGTCGAGCGCAACCTCGCGTTCACCCTTCCGCGCGGCGTGGAGGCGGGCGATCTCACACGAACCCTGCTCGACAAAGGGCCAGACTGGCTGCTCGCCGCATCGATCGTCGACTTGTTCGAACACGAACAAGACGGCCAACCGGTGCGCACGGTGACGTACGTCCTACGATACAGCAACGAAGACGCTAACCGGACCAACGACGAGGTCAACGCGATCACCGATGAGTTGGTCGCGACGATCGACGCGGAGTTCGGACCACGCGGCGTCAAGCGTCGCGCGTGATGCGGCGCCTGTGCTTCGTGTACGATCCCCGACATCCCCGACCCTGAAGGAGAGCGATGAATCGCAGCGCAATGTTCGGCTCGATTTGGCTAGCGACGGTGGTCGGCTGCTTGACGATCGGCTTCTACTGGGGGCGGGCAAACGGGTCGCCGTCAGCAGACTCACGGCCGCTCGCGAGCGGAAGCGATCACGACAAATCGCCGGGGACTCGATCGCCCGAGACGGTATCGGGTAGTGGAGCATCGACGCGTCCAGCCGATCCGCAGACCGCCGATCGAGCTACCGGCGCGTCCTCCGAGTCGACCACCGGAACTCCTTCGTCGCGACCCGACGCAGCCTCCGCGGCAAACTCGATCGACCCCGCCGACGAGAACGACTCCGAAGCTCCGCCTCTCGAACCCGACCCGGAGCGAGCGGCTGACCTAGTCGCCTCGATCAAGGAAGCTATCGCGAGCGGAGATACAACAACACTCGACGCGCTCGCCACCGAGATTCCGATTCAAGCGCAGTTCCTGACTCCGGATCTCGCCGTCATGCTGGGCACCGCCGATTCCCTGTTCGCCAAGGAACAGCTAGCGCGCTTGCTCGGACTGACCGGAGACGCTCGGTCCCTCGGGGCCATCGAAGCGTTGCTCGAAAACGAAACGAACGGCGAAGTTCGTACCGCGGCCGTCACCGCCCTCGGCGATATCGGTGATCCGAGTTCGATTCCGCTTCTCAACGCGGAGTTCAAACGCAAGGCGGACTCCCCCATGCCGTCGTCACTCGCGGCGAGTTCGTTGGGCAAAATTGGAACGACGGCCGCGATCGAAGCGCTCAAGACGGAGACGCGCCAGGGCACCGACCGCATGACGCGAGCCTTCGCCATACAAGCGTTGTCCAAGTTAGGTGACCCGACACTCGTCCCGTTCTTCTTCGAACAAGCGGCGCGAACGGAGGGCATGAGCGAGCGGAGCCGAAAGGCAACGATCAACGCAATCGCCTTGACCGGCGACCGCACCGCTATCCCCCAACTCGACGCCATCGTCGGCGACGAGACCTACCCCGAGAGCGTCCGGGAGGCGGCCAAACGCGCCGTCAACCAGCTGTCAGGCGAAGCGGTCTACCCCATTCTCTGATCGGCGCCGCGCTTGCCGCGCGCAAGCAGCACGTAGAGCGGCGTTAGACGAAATCAGCGCAAACACGCTTGGCGCGCCGCCGGAGTCGAAGGGTATACTGCGGGCGGGACGGGAGCTTCGCTCCCGAAACGTCGAGACCTCGCGGACTGACACGGTACGCACTGTCACGGTTAGCGGGGTTCGACGGAGGGGGGGGCGGCTGCCAACGACTCGTGAATGGGTTCCGAGTTGAGTTTGGCAATGACTTCGGCAGACGAAAGGAAAAGAGCCGAAGCTCCACCGCCACATGAGGCTCCAGCCTCCACAGACGGAGACAACATGCTTAGCGCAACTCCAGCGCGGATCCCGATCCTCCTCGGTGTTCTCCTCGTTCTTTCCCTCGGGGCTCGTTCCCTTCACGCTCAAGATTTCATTCGTGGTGACATAAACGGCGACGGTTGCATCGGCATGCCCGACGTCAATCAACTCTATGATCACTTGTTCGAGTCACTCGCTCCTGTTCCGTGCGAGGATGCAGCCGACGCCAACGACGACGGCAGCGTCAACGTCCAAGATCTCGACGTGCTGGTGGCGGCGCTCATGGCTCCGTCGTGGCTCGTCGCGGCTATTCCCGCCCCGACTGAGACGTGCGACGCTGATCCGACGCTGGACGGCTTGGGGTGCGACACCTACACCGGGTGCGCGGGCTGCAGCGAAGAGACTTGCGAGACTATGGCGGACTCTTCCGGAATCGTCTCCCTTCCCCCACCGTGCGGTTACCAGAACTTCGAAGACACGCACGAGATCGTCGACGGGCTCCCTCCCGGTACGACCGTCGAAGTTAGCATGATCCACTTCGGCTTCGAGGGAACACTCGTCACGCCAGGCGGCGACCTCGGCGGCGATGTTGAACTGTTCGATTCCGATCTGACGTTGGAAATGGAAGGCACGGGAGATCTCGAGGGGGTCGACATCGTAGTCGAAGTCGAAGACGTCCCGGTCGAGGTTCATACCTCAGAAGCGCAACCCGACGCCGATGTGCAAGAGATCGAAACCGAGATGAAGGCGGTCGAAGGCGAAGTCGTCGGCGACCCCAACTTCGCGCTCCTGCACATCACCGCCGGCGCAGAGTTTGGGCAACCAAGCTTCGGCCACACACGGCTGATCAAGCTCACGCCTCCTGGGGCCGACATCATCGGCTACAAGGTCGAGAGCTACTTCGAGGTTCACTACACGATCACCTACATCGGCGCCGAGGGTAGTCCCTTCGAGGGGCTGAGTGGCGTCTCCAGCGGCGTCGCCATCATGCGAACCCCGGGCACCCCGCTCAGCGAGCTACCGTTCTTCCGCCGAGGCGATGCCAACGCTGATGGCACGTTCGATATCTCGGATCCGGTCTGGTCGCTCGCCGCGCTCTTCTCCAGTGAAGGGGCCGCCGGACTTCCGTGTTACGACGCTGGCGATAGCAACGACGACGGCGTCTTCAACATCGGCGACGCGGTCTACTCCCTAGCCGCGCTGTTCACGGGCACCGCGGCCATCCCACAACCGAGCGGCGCCGGTTGCGGAGTCGACCCCACGGACGACCTGCTGCAGTGCGACAGCTACGGCTGTTTGTAGGGCTTCGCAACTCACCTCGACTCCGCCTCGACTCCGCTTAGCGTGGGGTCGAGGCGGGTGTTCGTCCCGCGCTCAACCGCCGATCGGAGTCAACGTCCTGGAAGCGGGTCGAGCGGGCGCGACAGCTCCGAGGTCGAGGGTGTAGACCGTAGTCTTCCCGGGTCGAATCTCGAACGCCCAAGGGAATACGACCTCGCCGTCGATCTGTTCCTCGTGTATCTCGCCCGCCATCATCCCACTCGACTTCTTGGTTCTCACCGCGGTACTAATCATCCAAGAGCCTGGCCCGAGCCCTTCGACGACGAACGAACCGTTGTCCTCCACGTTGGCACGGTGGGTACGCATGTCACCGCGGCTGACCTGAACCTCGATCTTGTGGAACTCTTTGCCGGGCGGAGCCACGACTCGCCCTTCCAAACGGCCCGGCTCTGGAATGTCGATATCCCAGTTCTCTCGCCCGAGGCTTGGTCCGAGTTCGAGCGATTCGAGTTCCGGCGACGGGTACTCCTTGGCCCACACTTGAACGAAGTACGTTTCCCGCTCCGTCACCGCCAAGCGAAAGCGCCCGTCAACGTCGGTCGTCGCGTTAGACTCGGGGTCGCTAGGCGCCATGAATCGTTGGACGAAGCCAAGCAGCGACACCTTCGTGTTTCGTGCGTACTCACGCTTGAGAGAGACCCGCGCCCCTTCGATCGGCTCGCCGCGGAAGCGAACCACGCCGCTCACTACGGCCAGCGGTTCGAGCAGGCACTCCAACGTGGACGGAGCACTCCCGTAATCGAAGGGGCCGAACGACACGCGCCTGAATCCGGGCACGGTGATACCGATGGAGAACGGCTCGGCGTGTGCCTGGAGGCGTTGCGTCGCCTGCGTAAAGTCGATGGGCTGCGAGTGCAATGTCTGGTAGCTCCACTCTTCGCCCTCTCGCCACACTTTGATGCTCGGACGCATCCATCGGGGATCGGTCGGCCACACTTCGGAGCCAGCGGGCAGCGTGACTGCCAAGTCGATCCAAAGCTCGTCGAGCAGCTTGAGCGTGATCGACTCACCCGGTCGCACCCCGCCGAGTTCGACGGGAGTGAAGGTCCGCTCGGAATCCTGAGCCTGTACGGCGTACGTCTCATCCGGCTCGACGGGTAAGGTGAAGAACCCTCGCCCGTCGCTACGCTGCCAACGCGGCCGCAGGCCGCCGTCTTCGCCCGTGCGGACTTTGAGCCAGGCGCCTGGTGCTGGCGATCCGTCCGGCGACAACACGCGACCGTCGATGCGCTCGTCACTCGCGAGTTCGGCGAGCGAGATGGTCAGACCGTCAATTGAAGTGTGGCCGTCGACGGTCAGCGAGTCGGAATAGCCCCACCGATAACCGAGCTGATTCGCGGCAACGTGCATGGCGCCGGGAGGAGCGCCTTCGATGAGAAACGAACCGTCGAATCCAGAGCGCGTCGGATAGCGTCGTACGCCCGACCAGAACCCCGGGCCGAGCAATCCACGCCGGGGTTCGTCGCGGTCCTCTTTGGGTTGCATGACGTAGACCAACGCGTCGGCCACCGGGTTACCCACGCCATCGACCACGACTCCGCTCACCGTGGAGCCGGGCTCCATGACGATCGATCCGAGATCGTGAACTTCGCCGGGAGTCAACTCGACAGACTTCAAGAACTGCGTAGCGAATCCCACTCCCGTAGCCCGGAACTGTCGGTATAGAGGATTGATCAGTCCGCTCACTCGGTAAGTAGCGACTCCATCGACGTCGCTCACGGCCCCTGACTGCGGCTCGAATTCGTACCAGTTGGCGGAATGTTGAAGCCGCGCCCCGGCGATCGGCTGATCTGATTCGTCGACGACACGTGCCGTGACGATGGTCGTGTCCGACACTCCACCGATCGCTGCAGCGTCCGGCGGACGCACCTTCGCTTCCCGATCGTCACTCACCGAGGTTCTGCCACGCACTGAAGGTGTCCCGCGCTCGACGTCGGAGGTCGTCGCGGTGGTGGCTCTATGGTCTACGTCATCAGAACGCGCCGACACGTCGTCGCGTTGCGACGCGCCACTCCCGAATGGATCGATACTGATCCAAAGAAGAGCGACGACGCCCACCACGGCCACGATTTGTAACGCTACCTTCATCGAGATCACTCCTAACACAGACACAGCCGTCGTGGTGCTCAGCGCAACGGAAGCGCTTTCCAGTGGGCGAGCAAGAACGGCTACGCCTACGATCCATTGGGAGCGATCACCACCGCACTCTTCGTCGAACGCTTCTCGCAGCGCGGCGAGCCCGCGGCGCAACTGCCCTCTCACCGTCGCTGCCGGGACTCCCTGGCGGCGTGCAATCTCGGTCGAGGAGAGTTCTTCGTAGAAGTGAAGGATGACCGTCGAACGGTACGGTTCACGGAGGTCGAGGACCTGCTTCGCAATGCGCCGCTGTAACTCGATCCGGTCGACGAGATCGACCGGGGTGTGCGTGTCAGGGCGCGCCGCCGCCAACTCTCGCCGGTGACGGCGCTGTTCATCGCGCTGCTTGCGAAACGAAAAATTGCGGACCACCGTCTTCAGCCAACCGCGAACGGTTCGTTCGTCGAGCGGGGTCTCGAGCGCGGCAATATAAGTCTGCTGGACGACATCATCGGCCGACGCATCGTCGCGCACCAATCGGCGCGCCAACGCTCGAATCCAGCCGCTCTCCGAGATAATGGCCTCGAGAGGCACACCGCCACGACGTTCCAACACCGCTCCCGCCTGCTCCCAGTTCATGGGTCCACGAGATGTAGCCCGCCGACCCCGGGAGCGTTTCCGAGTTGGATCAAATTGTAGAGGCGTGTCGGTGGAGTCGCCCGGCGGGGTTCGCCAAAAGTACGACGAAAAAAGTCGGCGCGAGGAGCACCGTCGGCGGTCGTTCGCGCAACCGAAAAGTCGGTTACGTACCGTCGACGACGACTACGCCTTCACTGGCGGTTCGCTCCCGGTAGTGCCGCGAGAGCCGGCTGGTCATCGGCCCAACCTCGCCCGTGCCGATCGTGCGACCGTCGACAGTGGTCACTGCCGCTAGCTCCCCCATTGTTCCGGTGCAGAACATCTCATCCGCCCGGTAGACCTCGGTCAGCGACAGATCGGTGACTTCGTGGGCAATCTCGTTCTTTCGACAGATGTCGAGCACGGTGTCGCGGGTGATACCCTCGGGGCATGCAACCAAGCGACTCGTGCGCACTTGCCCCGCTTCGACGACGAAGACGTGAGTCGCGTTGGTCTCGGCCACGAAGCCGCGCACATCCAACATCAACGCGTCGTCGGCGCCGGCCACGTTCGCTTCGATCTTGGCCAGGATCGACTGGATCAAGTTGTTGTGGTGAATCTTCGGATCCATACAGTCGGGCGGAAAGCGGCGCACGCTCGACGTGATCAGCGACAAACCTCGGGTGTCGTACACCGGCGTCTTGTGCTCCGCGAGCACGATCAACGTCGGTCCCGCTTGATTGAGCCGCGGGTCCATGCCCGACGTCACTTTGACGCCGCGCGTCAGGGTCAGCCGCACGTGGCAGCCGTCGGTCATCTTGTTGGCGGCGAGCGTGCGGACGATCTCTTGACGAATGTCCGCAACGTCGGGAATGGATTCGAACGCGAGCGCTTTTGCCGAGCTCACGAGACGAGCAAGGTGCTCTTCGAGCTTGAAGATTCGGCCCTGGTACAAGCGCAGACCTTCCCAAACGGCGTCGCCTCCCTGGACGACCGAATCGAACGGGCTGACACCCGCTTCATCTCGATGTTTCAGCTCGCCGTTGATGTTGATCAGAAGGTCACGATTGCGTTCGTCGTAAGATTGGAGCACGAAGGGAGTCGCTTTCGAAAAACGAGGAAACCAAACAATGAAGCCGGAAGTAGAGCCAACTAGCGTCTGGTTACGGAACGCCGGTCACACCGACATTCGGTGATCGTACAGTTTGGCGTAGTAGGGACGGCACTCTTCTTCGAGACGCTCGAGGTGCTCGGGCAGGTCACCGACCTTGGCGCGATACGGTTGGAATCCGGTCGACTGGGCGACGCGGTCGTACCAATGGTTCGCCCACACTCCGTCGGTCTCTCGCAGCCCCGGCGGCCAATGCAGCATAGCCTCCGTGAACTCGACGCCGACCCGACCGCACAACGCCGCGAGCATACCACCCGGATCGCTCAGGAGGTCCCGAGAATCAATCACCGGAGGCGTGGTTCCGGTCGAAGAGACCACCAGATCGAAGATCTCGACTTGCTGAGGAAGCCCGGTGTCCAGCAACGTGAACTCGCCGAGCTTGACTTCGAGTGACAGGAGCATGTTCTTCGGATCGCGAATCAGGAAAGCGTGTGTGACCCTATCCAACCACTCACGTCCGACGGTCGGAACCAAGTGGTGCGCCATCTGCTTCTGGTAC
>JAJFFE010000347.1 GCA_021776775.1 Planctomycetota bacterium
AGGCGAGCCTGGAAGAAACATATAGCTCAGACACGCCTCGGCGTCGCTGATGTCGCTCGCTCCGTCTTGGTTGAAGTCCCCTCGGACAAAGGTCCAGTCACCGGCCTGAGCCGGCAGTGATAACGAAATCAACACTATCCACGGGAACACGAAACGTAACATCGCTCACCTCTTCATATCGAGAGCCAGAGATCCTTGACCCATTCAAAGCGACGTTCGTCCCGAACAGGGGCAAAGAATACGGATTGAGTCGTGAACAGAGCGCCGACTCGTTCATCGGAAGCGAGACACTGACCGCAAACATGAGGTCGGGATACCGTGTCTCGTAGACCTGAAAACGACGATAGCAAACAAACCTCGGCGGAGGCAATCGCATCGGACGAAGGCTTAAGGTCCGCTCGCAGTATTCACCCGAGGCGGAGATCACAGCTTTCGTGTTGGACCGTCCTAAGACGACTCTCGGAACGTCAGATTTTGGAGTCGGTTGCGGGTTAGTTGGACGTGGGTGTTGACGGTAGAGTCTCGACGATCCTACACGGAGGCGCGTGTTGCTCGTTCGAACGCGCTGTTGCGAAAGCAACGTGTCCTCTCGGGAGGACTGAAAGTGGCGAAGGCTGGATCAGGTCGACGAATGCGCTGTCGCAAACTTTCGATGGTGTGGACGATAAGAAGGTTAGCCGCGGTAGGCTCATCCGTTTGGCGGGACGATCGCTTCTTAGTTGTCTTCGAGTTGTGGTGGCGTTGAGGGTCCAACCGTGAACGAAGTCCCCTCTTCCGAGACGTCGTAGACGTAGGGCCGCTCCCACGGATCCGTGAGATGCGGTTCCAGATCTGGAAACGCTTTTACGAGCTCCTCAAGAGATACCGGGAGCCTATCATTGATCGCCTCGAACTCCTGCGCGTAGCTACGCAAGCAGAAGAGGTCCCACTCGAAGTCGCGCAGCTTCCGCGCCTGGGCGCCGGGCTGAGTGAGCCAGATGGCTATGAGCGCCAGAGCGATCATTACATAGATGATTCTGAACAAGCGCGTCACTGATCACGCCTCCTGACGTTGAAGCTGCCGCGGGAGCATTGGGGAAAACGTGGATTGTAGGCGAGGACGTAGCCCGCGAGCATCTGGCACTGAAGAGAGAAGACGGCCCCCGGTCCTCCGCCAAGTTGACGGCCTATCCCGAGTCTGCCCCGCCACCGTCGAAGGTGTCCCCGGTGTCGTATCCGTCCATACCAAATCCACTGTTGTCGAACGTTCCCGCGTCGTCTGATTCTTTCCGTATGGACGTGAGATCTAGTTCAAGGTCACTCTCGTCAACGGGAGTATGGTCCTACAGGAGAACGAGCACTCCGGCGAGTTGAGAGTATGACATGTTGAGTTCTTGACGAGCGCGTTGAACCTGCCCGGCTGTGTAGCTGTTTCGGATGCCGAACAGCTGGCGGAGGCGCAGGGCAAGCGCTCGGAGCTTCCGCTTTGCGCGTCTCTTCTTCCACCAACGCACTTTGTCCGCCCAACGTGGTAGCTGCCAACGGGGCAGGCAAATGAGGAAACTCGCTTCGACGAGATAGCATTGTGCGGGTGACTACGTCGCGACACAAGCGACTGCCCCGTTGGTCCGCTGCAGTGCCGAGCTGGCTGCAACGAAAAAACGACGCAACGCCCGGAGTGCGAGTTGCACTTCGGGCGTTGTCGTCGTTGTCAGGTCGACTCAGAGTTTGCTGTTACTCTTCGACGAAGAAGAAGTCCAGCGCACCCTTGGCGTTCTGGCTGTAGTTCTCCAACTCTGGATTGTCACCCGGCGGTCGCGTGAGAATCACTTCGAAGATCTTTGCCAGCTTCTCGCTCGCCTCGGTAGCGTAGAGCCGCACCATTCCAATGGTCGTTCGTTCGTCGAAGACCGTCGCAAGAATCGTGCGTTCACCGACCAGGGTCAGTTGAATGCTGTCGTTCTTGCCCTGGTGGAAGAGAACCGAGAATTCATCTTCCCCGAGCAAGCGCGCCATCTCACGTGTCGCCGCGTACGATCCGGCCACCAGTGCGGAAACCGATTGGAGATCAATGTCTCCGGTCGATCCCACCTTGGTCACCATGTGACCTTCTTTGTCGATCAGAATGTTACATTTTGAATCCGAGAGTTTCAGGAACTCGTTGAGCACGTTATTGATCGCGTCCACGTCGTCCTGATAGAAGACCAATCGAGTCTCTCTCAGATGATCACTATCACTTACTATTGTTCTGCTCCCTTCGAAAACCCTGAGCCACTCTCAGGGCAGGAGGTTCTCCAACAGTCCCGCGAAGTGTGCGCCAGCAACGGCGGCACCCAACAGGACGACCAATGCCACGATCAAAAGCCCTTTTCCTTTCTTCTGTTCCGACCCAGCAGACTCGTTGCTCGCGACGCGCGCGACGCTTGATTGCGCCGACGCACGAGACGCGCTCTGAGGCTGAGAGACAGCCGGAGCAGAAGTCACCCTCGGTGGTGCTGAAGCAGCCGGCGCCATTGGCGCAGGCGCACGACTCGGGGGTGGCGGCGCAGTAGCCGTGGCAGCAACCGCGGTCGATTGCTGCTGTGGCCTCGGGGCTGTCGCTACTGCTGTTTGAGTTGCTCCAACCGACTGCGCAGACGCGGATACAGCTGCGGGGCGAGTCGGCTTTCGAATCGCAACGCTGCCACCACCACCGTGCTGACGGTTGAGTGACTCCAACACCATTCCTGCGAGATGCTTCAGCGTTGGAAAAACGCCGACTCCATCCCGCGCGACGGCCTCGAAGTAGGGGAAGCCCCACTTGTTCAAAGATTCGTTCAACTCCTCGAGAGTATAGATCTCGGGGAGGTCTCGCTTGTTGTACTGCAAGACCACAGGAGTGGTGCTGATATCCATTCCGTACTCTTTGAGATTCTCGATCAGGTTTCCCAACGACTCGATGTTCTCGTCCATCTTGCCGCGCTTGGAGTCGGCGACGAATACAACGCCATCCGATCCCTGTACGACAAGCTTACGAGTCGAGTTGTAGTAGACCTGACCGGGCACGGTATAGATCTGGAACTTCGTCTTCATACCCGCGACCTGACCCAGGTCGAGTGGGAGGAAGTCGAAGAATAGAGTCCGGTCACCCTCGGTGGCGATCGAGGTCAGATCGCCGACACTGGCTGAGGGTGCCTTTTGATGGACTACTTCCAGGTTGGTCGTTTTACCACTGAGCCCGGGCCCGTAGTAAACGACCTTGCAGTTGACCTCTTTGAGCGAGAAGTTGATTTGTACCATTTATACTGGACTCCTCATGCCCCGATCGTGCAACGGTTGCGCAATTTTCTTGCAACGCTGCGGATCTCGACGAGATCGGTGTTCAATTTCAGATTGGGTTGTGTCACGACGACGAGATATGCGTTGCCCAGATCTGCAAAAATAAGCTTTCCGTTCTCCGCGCTGAGGATCATCTCCTCGGGAATCTCCGAGCCACCAACCGCCTCGAATCCTCTCTTTAGCGTGAGAACGAGCGATGACGAGAGCGCTGCCACCACGTCTTCGGATAAGTTTGGACCGAGAGCCTCGGTGACCATGATCCCGTCTCGGGTGATGACCATGCTGCCGTCGACCCCCGGGACTTGATTGAGGTTCTCGAGTAAGTCCTTCATTGAACCGCGGTCCCTTTCGCTAGAGAGTCCGAAATCTTCGACAGAAGTTGCTCTGCGTCAGCGGAACGGACTTTCTCGTTGCCGAAGTAAAACGCGGTGCAGTCGCTGCCAACGGCTTCGACGGACGCGATCCGACTTGGGAACCGTACGGTGAGTTGTCGGAACTCTCCGATTCCCATTCGTTGGCTGTTGGCGCGGACGGTGTCAGCGACGAGACCAAGTGACTCGCCGATTTCGTTTTCGGACCAACGATTTGCGTTGAACCCGCAGACAATTCGACGATCGCTGCCGATGACATAGAGACCTTGGGTTCCGGGCATCGCCCGAGCGGTCTCCTCTATCTCACCGGCGAGCCGAGTGTCAACGCGGATCCCGCTCGCTTCTACTTCCGGTGACTCGCCACTGAGAACCCGTTCGTGGCGAAGGAAGAGATCCTGGATGTGCGTGGTCTCTTCGGGGGGTAGAGCGTCAACCCGTGCGGCCAGTTCTTGCACCGCCGGATCGTCCCCGAAAACACGAAGCACCGGAGTCAGGAATCGTGAAGCGGCCCGTGGAGCTCTGAGAACAATGAAGATCTCGGCGAGCTGCATGAGACACAGCGAGTTGGATGGAGCTAGACTGTGCGCTTTGGTCAAGTAACGGAGTGCGTTCATTCCGTCGATCGAAACCTGGGCGCCGATGAACTGGTCGAAATAGACCCGTCCGACAGCGCTGTAGCCAAGTGCAGAGTCTGGCGCCATCTGAATAGCGCGACGACCGAATTGCACTGCTTCTGACGTCTCGCCGGTCCGTCGATAAAGATCGGACAGTTCAGCTCGCAGCTCGACGTTGTCGTCGGTGTTCATACGTGCCGTACGTTGGCGAATCGTCTGTTTTGCAATGTCCATCTCGACCGCGCGGGCATGCTCCGCAATGACCGTGTTCTCGGGAAACGTTCGCGTCCCGGCCACGAGAAGATCGAGTGCGCGCTCGTGTTCACCACGATCGTGCATTTGCTTTGCCGTTTTGAGGAGCGCCTCTTCACGGCCTGGACGCAGCAGCTCGCGAAGCGGTGAGGCTTCGTCGCGCTTGCCGCGCTTCTTGAACAACGAACTCAGGACCCCCACGGTAGCCCCTTTGAATAAAGTGCATCGAAGTGGAACCGCGGAGGCGGTTCCGGAATCGCGCCATCCAACTGGAGGAACGATCGGTAGTTGAGATCGAAGAAGCATACGATGCCGAGTCCCCGTACAGCAAACCGGTCGACCGCTGCAAGGCGACTAGATGTCGTTCTCGCTTGCGCCAGCGCGGTTTGGGGCTGTTCAGGATCAAGAGTGTTCATCGCTTCGACTCTCTTTCTTGATCGAGTCGCAAGACGTGAAGACCCTTGTCGATAGCGGTCAGTATTAGTCGACCGCCATGTACGACTGGGGTGCTGCCCGGCTTGCTGGAAGTGCTATAGATCCACTGACGAGTACCGTCGGATAATGCGAAAGCGCTCGCTATCCCCTCGTCGTCTACCGCGTATACGGAGTCTGAATCACACGCCAAACCGGCGAGCGTATACCGACCGCCTTGGCGCTCTCGATACTTTGCTTCGCCTGTATCGAGCGATCCCCTGATGAGGACCCCCGTTTGAGTGATGACGAAGTAGGAGTCGTCAGTGACGACGGGCAGAACACGGACAGAGTCCGGGAGCGGCCTTTTCCAAACGGTACGTCCGCTGTTCATGCTCAACGCATGAATCTCATTGTCGAGCGTCGTGACCAAGAGCCGGTCGCCGGCCCACACCGGTGGCAACGGAATCTGCCCGTCCAAGTCAGTCTTCCACGCTACTTCTCCGGTATCACACTCGAGGCAGTAGACACGTCCCTGCGGGTCGGTGATCGCGACTCTATTTCCGTTGACCGTCGGAGCGGAGAGCGAGCTGTTACTGAGCGATCGGTCCCAGAGAATCTTTCCCGAATCGACGTCGTACGCGGCGGCGTATCCTCGGCGAGTCGTGACGAACACGCGACCGTGACTGTCCGGCGCGGAGATCGGAGAGCTCGGGTAACCGATCCCCGACGGTAGCTTGTCGCGAAAGACCTGTTCTCCTGTTGCCGTCATGCGATAGACGGCGCCCTCGGTTCCGAGAAACAGGATGTCGTTCTCATAGCGTCGGATCTGTCCAAAGACGTCGCCGAGTTCTTCGAGCGCTCGCGCCCAGGTCTCTGATCCATCCGCTAGCGAGTAGGCGAACACTCGTCCCGATCGCGTGCCGACGAATACTGTCTCGTTCGTCGCCGCCGGCCCGGCTTCCGCAGTCGAATCCAGCCCGATGACGCGCTCGACCTCCCGCTGGAGGAGAACCGTTATCGTCGAGTTCTCGAGTGGGTCTACGGTGATCACGACCGGCTTGAAGTACTTCGCAGAAACCTTAATGACGAGACTCTCAGACGGGCGAGCGTGAAGGATGTGCGGCGGTCCATGAACGATGACGTTCTGAGCGACCACGGTCGCGTTCCTCGGAGAAGTCTTCACCAGCAAGGGGACCTTCAAAGCCCGTGTTTCAGGGCTGAAGGAATAGTCGTAGAGGAGCTTCTTGCACTGCCGGCCGGCGGTCTCGTAATCGCCTCGCTTCTCGGAGAGGGCGATCGCCGCCGCCATTGCAGTCGCTTCTTCGAGGTAGCGTGAGAGACGATTGCGCTCCGTTATGACGGAGTTCGCTACGGTCCCAGAGAGAAGGCTCGGGTCAACTTGTTCGTACAAGTCGAGCGCGGCTTTGTACTCGCCTCGTTGCGTATGGGCTGCCGCTTTGGACAAGAGGGCCTCGGCGTCGCGAGGAGCCGAATCGACTTCGGTGGTCGTTGGCGGATCTTTGATCATCGGCTCACCCGTGCCGGGCACCCCGCTCGCTACCCGTTCTGCAATCAGCTCGATCTCGCGTTCAAGAGCGTCCGTCGACGAGGAGAACACGCTCCTTGCGTACTCGCTGCGGAAGCTCAACAACGTTTCTTGGGCGCGCGGCAGCTCTCCGAGCGTCGCAAAGCCTCGAGCCTTGGTTCCTGCCTCGGCACGTGCAGACCAGGCCATGATCTCGAAGGCGCCAAAGCAACAGACGCCGACGATCATCACGGCGACACTGCCGAGAGCGAGGATCTTCAGAGGATTGCGTTCTCGGCGAGGACGCTTGGGTTGAACCGGATCGACCGTGCTCTTCCACGGGTTCTCTTGTTCGGGGTTACACAGTTCGAGTCGGGAAACCACGCGCTTCAAGTTGACCAGGTCACCCTTGGACTCGTAGTGAGTCGCGGCGCGTTTGTAGAGCCCCGAAGCCTGTTCCTTGTTGCCGTCTTGGAACAGGAAGTTGGCCGCTTCGTTGAGGAGCGTGACGTCGTCAGGTTTAACTTCGCTGAACTGCAGAAGACGCTCAGCGCCCTGGCGATACGCTTTGGCCTTCTGTGCGGCGTCTACGTACGCCCCTAGATTCCGAACCCAATCTCGATCTCTTCCCGTCTCCAACGCAAGCCTGGCGAGCTCGCCTAGCGCTTCCGGGTCGTTGGGAATCGCCGCACGAATCTTCTCGAGCTGTTCCAGTTCGCTGTCGTCGTTGCCGTTCTTGCGAGCCTCTTGCGCGAGTTGTCGATAGTGCTCGACGAGTTCCGCCGGGTCGGCCTTCTTACGCTCGAGGAAGAGTACTAGCTTCTTTCGAACATCAACCTGAGAGGGGTCTTCGGCGAGGATACTCTTGTAGACCTCGGCGACCCGATCCAGCTGGAACTTGTTTCGCAGTCGCTCGGAAAGGTCTCTCTTCTCTTCGAGCGCGAGTGTGCTCACCAGCGACTTGTCGATCAGCGCTCGGAGCGTGCTGAAGACGAAGAACTCCGGCACTTCGGACTCGTTCAGAATCTCCTGTAGAGTTCGTTCTCCGTCGAGCTGACTCAGAAGGCGACGCAGTCGCTCTGGGTCGAGGCCGTCCGCACTTTCGAACGCTTCCGCACCGGGGGCTAGTTTGTAGATCTGGTGTACTTCGGTGATGTTCTGGCGGATCCGCATCCACTCGTCTTCGCGACGCGCGACTTCCATCAGGACAGAATTGACCGGCAGAGCCATCGACGGCTCGTAGTGGGGGTCGGCGAAGATCAGCCGATTCTCGTCGACTGGCTTCACTTCGAACTTGTACCGTGCGCCGACCCATTCGAACGTCTCGAAAAGGCGCTCGAACATGTGCTCTCGAACGGGACCGTAGACTTGATCCTCGGTGACGAGATGTCGTTCGGTGAGGATGTCGCCGGGCGACCGGGGTTCGGTCACCGTCGTGATCACGTTCTGGTATTCACTCGCCGTCAACATATCGAGACGGGTAAGAATCTCCGGAAGCAAGCTGGAGGAGAACGGTCGCTCGCAAATGATGAAGACGTCGTTGCCACGAATGGCGATGGATCGTTCCACCTTGCGGTAATAGATCGACAGAACGCCCTCTTGCTGATTGAGCGCGAGCGTCTGGAACAAGTTCGATAGTGGGAGATTGCGAGTGTCGCCCTGCAACAAGGGAGTATGCCTTCGCGGTCTCAATATCTCGCGGCCGACAGAATAGTCCCCGTCGGTCGCCTGGGCAGAGCCCGAATATAGTCCGTTCAAGAGTACCCCGGCCGACCGCATGTCGACAAATCGAGCGGCGCGGCGGGCAGTGCGAGATCACGTCCAGTGACACATTTTGTCACGGTGCGCGGCGGTCTTCGACGCGACCTTCACCCTTCACGGTCTGTGACGACTCAGCCGTCTCGCCTGCAGAGTGCCAACGGCAATCACACGGAAGGACCGGGTGAGCCGGGGTTCCGAGAATACTTGCGTTGCCCTTTTCGAGAATGTCTCCGTCGAGACCACAGTCGTGCGAATCGGTCGTGGCTGTCTTTTCGGGGAGTCTCTTCGTTCCGCGTGGAAGAGGAGCAAAGCAGAGATTCGCGGGAAGCGCTGGCTGCGCAGCTTCGCTTCACGAATGAGCTCTGAGACGAGAGCGATGCCATCAGCGCAACGGCGTTCACGATGGTAGGTTTGAGTGGACTCTCGGGCCCTATTCGACCATCTGCCCATCCAAGGAGTGATAAAGTTATGCTTCCTCGTTTCTTCGCCTCGACTGAGCTCTTGCGAAGCGTATCAACGCTCGCCGCGCTCGTTGCCTTGTTCTCGGCTGTGGGCTGTTCGAAGTCGGCGGACTCGCAATCGAGAGGGGGCCCGGCGGCTTCTGTTCGATCGGCGACCGTGCCCAGTGTGCTAGGGTGCTTGCCCAGTGGAGCGAGGGTCGTCGCCTACGCTCCCTCTCTCGCTAGCGTTGTCGACGACTGGACGAAGCGGGTCCTCGACGGTTCGCAGAGTCCTGACGTCACTAGCCAGGTCACGCGGTTGTTGAAAAACACGCCGTTCGCCCAGGGTCTCGCCGCGGCACGCGGAGAGATGGTCGTCGGGCTCTATGGAATCGACGATGAGAACCCAACGTTCGTAGGATTCGTCGCCGGGGATACTGCGCCTCAGCTAGACGCGCTTCTGCGCGCTAGCCTAGATTCTTCGACCGGAAACGCGGTGACCGTCGCTGGTCAGACCTTGTCCGCGAACTCGTGGGCCGGTCAGCCGGTAGTCCACGGGGTTGTGCCGGGTGGTTGGGTCGCCGGAAGCGACACGGCTGCCGTCGAATACCTACTCAACAACCGGTCCACACCCGTAGGGAACGAGTTGGTCGACGCTTGGCAGGCGGTCGCGACGTCTCCGCCGCGACTCTTTGCCTCGATCACAATCGGTGACGTGTTCAAGACGGCTCAAGATAAAGAGCAAGCGAAGATGTTGGGCGTCGACGGCGTTGACCGTGTGAGCCTCGCGCTCTTCGAGAGTTCGAGTCGCCAGCAAGACTCGCTGTTCATTCATACCAAGGCTCCTCACCGGGGCGCGTTTGCCGCGTTTACCGGCAAGCCGCTCGATCGCTCGTTGGCGTCGAAACTGCCAGCCTCCCTTACGGGATACACCGCGATCTCGCTTGATCTTCTCGGGGCTTGGAACGGATTCCGCACCGGGCTCCCCGATCAGTTCAAGTCCCAGCTCGACATGGCCGAGCAAGGGCTGAAGCTTGACGTCGGCAAGGACCTCTTGGCTCACATCGGATCTCCGCTCAGCTTCGCTCAGTTCACAGCCGCTTCCGGTCAGGATCCCGTCGTCCTTGCCTCGATCGGGCTGGCCAGCAGAGCTGGGTTCAAAGCAACGCTCGACAAAGTGAAAAGCATGGCGCCGGTTCCGCTGGATTTTAGTCCAGGCGCCGGCGGGGTTGAGTTTCTCAACGTTCCCGGCAACGCGACGGCGGCACCAGGTGTCGCCTTGACCGACGACGCTCTCCTGTTTTGCGACAGTCGTGCGGCGCTCGACGGCTTGCTGTCCGGCACGATCAAAACCGGCGCTTCCTCCGAGGTCGCTGGCTTGTTCGAACGGTTTGGGGGGCGGGCGGTGGCAGTGAGCTGGGTGTCGCGAGAGTCGCTGGCCAGCACGAAGAACTACAAGGAAGTCTTGGCGACCGCGCTGTCTCAAGGGCCCAAGTCCGCGGTGTCCGAGGCATGGGGCGCGTTCACGTGGATGGCGATCGTTCCCGCGCTCGGGGATCTCGGGGTTGCCGTGGTTCCGGAGGACAAGGGTCTACGCGTCGTTCTTGAAACGGACTGCGGATTGACACCTGTCCTCGCGCTGTTCTCGGCCTCGTCGATCGAACGTGAGCAAGATCAGATGGCGCGTCAATCGATCGATGGGTTGGCGACGCACATTCGAGCTGCTCAAGAGCGCTACCATGAGCAGTTCGGCAGGTTCGCGACCAGCCTTTGGGAACTCGAGCGAGTGAAGCTCGTGGGTGCCGACATGGCCAGCGGAATCGACGGCCGACTTCTCTACCGCGTCGTTGCCAACGACACTGCTTGGCACCTCGAGGTTCGCCACGAGGCAGCAGCGTTGCGTTACTCAGTACGTTCAGACGGTTTCGTCCAGGCGATTCAGTAGTTCCGGAGTGTTACGGGTATGAGCAACTCGATCTCGAAAAGCACGCAAGTCGTCGACTACACCGAGGCGCTAGGGCGTCTCGGTCGTCAGACGTCGCATCGAGAATTCTTCGACGTGATGGAGAGCCTGATCAATCAGGTCCTCGGCCGTCGCGAGTTTACGATCGTCGGTACGCACAAAGAGGTCTTTTGCCTCGTGTTCTCGAACCGTTGGAAGTCGTCTGAGTCGAGACTGACCTTTCCGCCGGTCGACCGTGAACCGGTCGCAATTGCGTTGAGCCAAGTTCCGGCGGAAATCGCCGGCCCCGTGGGCCCGACCGTGAGTTGGTCGGTCGAAGGCAAAGTGCAGCCGGTCTCTCGAATTTGGAAGCTCGGAAGTCGCGATGGAGATGATGCTCACATCATCTTCCACGACGACGGAGACGAAGGTCACTGGCCGTGCGGAGAAGAGTCGGTGCTCCGCGTCTACCAAGGCGTCACAGCGGCGTACTATCGCTTCTTCGAGAATCAGCGATTGCACGAAGAGGCTGAACTGCTTCGAGCGAAGCTCGAGGCGATCAACGCCATCGGTGAGCTCATCGGCTCTCTCGACCTCGAAGTGCTCCTCACCAAGCTGATGGAGCTTTCGCTCTACGTCGTGCAGGGGCAAGTGGGTTCGATCATCATGGTTCGCGAAGGCGATCCCGCTTTCGAGAGCCCCATCGAATGGGGACTCCCCATCGAAATGGCCGGATGTTTCCGAAACCGTGACGGTCGTCCGATCTTCCAAGAAGTCATCGAGACGAAGAAGAGCGTCGCCGTAACGCGGTTCGGCAACGACGAGGACTACCGGGTCGAAGGTCCGAATGTCCAAGTCGACTCGTATCTCTGCATGCCGTTGGTGTCGAAGACCGACGTCATTGGCGTCGTCAATCTGGTCAACTCTTCGTGCACCGACATCGACCGTGAAGTCTTGATGACGATTTGCAGTTTGGCCGCGACGACCATCGAGAATGCCCGGCTCCATCAGGATTCGCTCGAGAAAGAGCGATACCAGGAGAGCTTGAAGATTGCGCGGGACATCCAGAAGAAGCTCTACCCGAGCGAATCTCCTGATCTCCCTTGGCTCGATATCGCGTCGCGAACCGAGTCGTGCGATGAGACCGGTGGCGACTACTACGACTTCTTGCCGTACGAAGACGAAAGCGGGATGACGATGGTCATCGGCGACGTCTCCGGACACGGGATCGGCGCAGCTCTGCACATGGTCGCGGCCCGATCAGGTTTGCGGGCCATGTGCGGGCCGACCTCTCCGCTGGCCGAAACGATGATGTCGCTCAACGATCAGCTCGAACAAGACATGGAGATCGAGCAGTTCATGACGATGTTCGTGACCTCGTTCGCGCCGGGGTCGAAGATCGAGTTCGTGAACGCCGGACATGACGCTCCGTGTGTGTACCGCGCCAAGACCCAAGAGATTGAGCTGCTCGACGCCACAGGAATGCCGCTGGGGCTCTTTGCCGGAGTTCCCTACACACTGGGAGAAGTGGCAGGGCTCGGCCCGGGCGATGTCATGCTCGCAATGACGGACGGCGTGTGGGAAGTGCACAATCCAGAAGGTGAGATGCTCGGCAAGGACCCCGTCGCTCAGGTGTTCCGCGAGCTCTGCCTGAACCTGACTTCCTCCGACGAGATTGCCGACTTGATTCTCGCCCACGTGAACGAATACACGGAGGGCAGCCCACCACGTGATGACGTGACTCTGGTTGTCATCCGCGCACCGGGCTGAGGCGAGAATCCCGACTCGCCGTTGTGCGAAGTCTCCCTGTAGAAGTCGGCGCTGCTCGAGTTACCACGGTCGGTGGCTCGAGCCGCTCCGCGCGTCGAATGTTGTAACCTTAGGCCGACGCGCCGATTGCTGTGACGTACATGATTCCATGATCGCTCGAAAGCCCGAGCGTCTCATTGACCATGTCGTCATAGAACCCTCCGATTCCGCTGATCCCGACGCGGTGGTGCATCGCGGCGAGGTTCATGAACTGTCCGATCACGCCGGCATCCATGTGCAGCGACCGATAGACCCTCTCGCCGTACTGCTCGATCGCGGTGGTGAGATCGGCGCTGTGGATCACGACGGCGGCCGCCTGACCGACGAGGTCTTGACCCAGGCCGAACCGAAGCGCCGCTTCCGAGTGGTCGCCCTCTTCGAACAGATTCAGTGACCCAAGCATCGGGTCTAGTTCGTAGATTCCAGGCGCGAGTCCGGTGACATCCCGGACCAGGACGTGGGTTCGGAGGAGTTCCGGTGTCTGGAGTGACGGTGCGGATTGGCCGCCGGCGAGTTGATCTCGGATTCCGTCGTAGGCAGCGCGCAGCACCTTACAGAGTTGCTCCCACGAGACGCTCTCGCCGGAGAACCGACGCGTCGATCGGCGTTCCAGGATGAGTTGTGCCATGGGGCTCGTCGATAGCGTCGGGGGGAACTCGAGATCAACCGGCGGACGATTTCCGGAAGCGGTTGAGGGGCTGAATCGAGGCACTGGACGCGGCGACTTCGAGAGTGCGGAGGCTCGGTGGTACTCGAGGAAGTCTTGATTCGCACTCGCACCGAACTCGTCGTCACGGCGCCAATCGACCGCGGTCGGCGCGCGCCCCCCACCACGTCGGTCCATGATGGCAACCAACAGTTGTGCTTGCTCTTGCTCAGGGTCGAAGAAGAACGCCCCGTTGACGCCGTCGTCGTGGAAGCATGAGATCGGAAGGACGTCGAATCCTTCGTGTGACGCGTACGCGGCGACGTTGCCGAACACGTGACCGGTGTCTAGCAGGATGCGTCGGTACGCACGCTGGTGGTACCGCCAGATCGATCGCGCGTAAACCCCGGTCAACACCATGACTGCGGAGACGCTCGTCGGGTCGAACGCGCCGTAGCTGAGTGCCGATAACTCGCTGATCCACTCGCCATCGAACACCGGGGATAGCTGGTGATTTGGCACGTAGTAGTTGTGCAACGCGTCCGGTGCCCCTTCGACCCCTTCGGTCGCGAGGTACACTTCGACGGGGTACAGCCCACCGGCTGACGGCGCGGCGCGGAATATCTGATGGCCGTGCTCCCACACTTTTCGAGCCGTCGCTCCGTACGTGAAATAGAGGAGCCTCGACAATCGAGCGAGCCGGGAGTTCGGATCCGGACTTCCGGGCGCAGACGCTCGCTCGGCCGCTTCCGGAAACAATTCGCTCGGAAGATGCGCGATCAAATCGACCGCACGCTCGGTGTGGTAATCCTTGAACGGTGACGGCTGCGCCCTGACATCTGCGTCGGGCAGGTTGCCGATCGTCGTTGGATTGTACTTGGTGGCTTCGTGGTAGCGGGCTGCTATTGATCCACTGATTTTCACGGGCTTACTCCTCACGAAAGGGTGTAAGCGAGTGCCTTGCAGGGCGCAAGAGAACTGGGCGCAGATGCGATCAGATCGGGGCGATCGAACGGGGCTCGGCGCGCCCGGGGCGGGTCAGTGGCCCGTCGACACGAATCTGACGACGGGCGACCGCTAGCTACGGCTAGGCGGGCTGAGAGCCCGTCGAATTGGGCGTCCCACCGTGCCGCTGTTTACCCGGTTGCGCTTCTAGGACACGGATGAACGCCTGCAAGACACTCATGTCGAGCTGTGAGGCCATGTCCTGGCTCATGATCCGAAGCGCCTCGAATGTCGTGTTGGCCGATCGAAACGGACGGGTCGTGGTCAGAGATGTGAACACGTCGGCGATCGCCGCAACACGGACGAGAAGAGGGATCTCATCGCCACGCAGCCCCTGGGGGTAGCCCGAGCCGTCGAGCCGTTCGTGGTGGCTGAAGACGACCGTCCGCGAGAGATCCGAGGTTCCCTCGACCGCGTCGAGCGCTTCGAGGCTCAGGCTCGGGTGCCGCTTCAGCGTATTCCACTCTTCGAACGAGAGGGGACCGTCCTTGAAGACGATGTGGTCGGGGATCTGGAGCATCCCGACGTCCTGAAAGAGCAACCCAAATCCGAACGCCTCGAGCTCTTGCTGGTCGAAGCCGATCTCTCGCGCGAGAGCTAGTCCGTACTGGCAGACGTTCAAGCTGTGGTGGTAGACGTTGGGCTGGGTCTTCATGTCGACCATGAGGGCGTGAAGGGCGTCCTTGCCCTCGTGCTGAAACTTGACCGACTCGGAAACGAGAGCGCGGGCCGTCGACAGAGAGGCGTCGTTTATCGGACCACTCAGAATCTGACGGGTGACTTCTGACGACGATTCGTAGAACACGTTGGAGCGGTCTTCGAGGTTCTGTGTCGGGTCGAGCAAATTCCCGATGCCCTCGCGGAGGTAGCCCCAGTATCGATCGACTTCAGACGGATCGACGTACAGGACCTCGATACCGTTCTCTACCAACGCGTCTCGCTGCGTTTGGGTGAACGGGAGGTTCTCGCGCCGATACAGGAGGTGCTCGTCCTCGATCATGGTGAAGAGGCGAAACGGGAGCACCGAGGCGAGCTTCAGCGTGTTGACATGAACCTCTTGGTGTCGAAGTCGATCGCTCTCGCGGCGAGGTCGGGTTTGAGTCCTAGGCTTCACAAGCTCCTCGGATTCGGCATCGCATCAAACGCTCCTCGGTCGAGTCAACAGGGACAAGTCGTTCGATCAAAGAGTAGCATCCACCGGCCAGACCTGCCGTTGGCGGCAGGTTTCGCCGTTGTCTCCGATGGGCATGTCTCATTCTAAGTGCCATTCGAAAGGTGTGTTACGGATGGCTTGTCGGCTGGCACCATGGTTGCCAAGGGGAAGGACTGGCACCTGATGTCGAGCGTCCTCTTGTGAAGGGTCCACCGGGAGGATCGGCGTCTGAATCATGAACACGCGAAAGGAGCGGAGAGAATGACATCGGTGAATGCGCTCTCCTCGCCGACCTTCCTTCCCATGCAACCCATGTCGACTCGTTCGACACTCGGGGGCAAGGTTGGAACAGCGCCGACGACGACGAGTCCTCCTCCGTCGACTAGCCCTCCTGTGGGAGGTCGACAACTTACTGCCCCGAATCTTGCGAAGGCTGCTCATCTGAAAGCGGCCGGTGCCGCGGCAAAGGCGCAGCAGTCGCAACCGTCCGAACAGCCGAGTCCGACGTCATCCATGTACGGCGATGTGAATGGCGACGGCGTCTTCAACAACGACGACGCCTCGGCGCTTCTCGGATATCTCTTCGGTGGTGAAGCTCCGGAAGGAGTGGCCAACGCTGATGCAAACGGTGACGGCAACGTCGACATCTCGGACGCTGTCCAGTTGCTGAACATTCTCCGAGGTCAAGGTCCCTACACCGCGGACACAACGTCCGGCGCCGACAAGAATGCTGCCGCAAGCAGCATGATGGCGAAGAACACCGTTGCGCCTTCGGGTCACGACAACGGCGGCTTACCGACGTTCGTAACGTCGCGATGAGCCAAGGGGCTTGGGGCTGAAATGAACAAGTGGGAGCGATCCTCATTTTGAGGATCGCTCCTTTTTTTGGGTTCATCGCGGATGTCCGGGGAATGCGGCTCGGATCTTGAGGAAGAAGTATTCGTCGTCTCGGAAGCCGTAGGCCATTCGCTTGATCACTTTGATCTTGTTGTTCACTCCCTCCAAGACACTCGTGTTGAG
>JAJFFE010000348.1 GCA_021776775.1 Planctomycetota bacterium
CGTCGAGACCGAGTCGCTCGGCTTCTTACACGAACGCTAGCCATTCCATTTCTGGGTGCTGCGGGTCGATCTGCACGTTCATCATTTCGGTGAAAACCTGCTCGCCCACTTTGAGTTCAATCATGAACTCACCCGGACGAACCCGCGCGCCACCTCGACCACCAAAGCCGCGGAAGCCACCCCGACCGCCGCGACCGCGTGCCGTTGCGGCGTTACGGACGGGCGGATCCCGACGCAGATCCCAGCTGACGGTGTGCAGCCCCGGATCGCTCGACGCGGTCAGTGTGCGAACCGTCTTGCCGCCGGTGCCGATCACCCGCAGTGAAACCGGGCCGGCACCGTTTGCGAGCGAGTATCGAATGGAGGCGTTCGACGACGGGTTTTGCCCGACGAAGCGACGAAGCGTGCGACCCCGGCTCGGCTCGGATCGCCACAACACGGCGTCGGCCGGCTTGAACAGGTGCGCGTCCTTGCCGACAACGTCACGACTCACTTGCCGCAACGTGGAGATGTCGAGGATCCACATGCTACGGCCGTGCGTTCCCGCGACGATCTCGTCCGCTTTGGGGTGGATCGCGAAATCGTGTACGGCGACGGTCGGCAGGTTGGAGTGCATGCGCGTCCAGTCCTTGCCGCGATCGACCGACACCCACGCGCCGAACTCGGTTCCGAGGAACAGCAGGTTCTGGTTCTCGAGGTCCTCACGGATGACTCGCGTCGAGCCGACATTGGCCGGCAAGTTCGAGCGGATGGACTTCCACGTCTTACCGTGATCTTCCGTGACGAAGACGTAGGGCGAGTCGTCGTTCGAGCGGTGCCCGTCGAACGTGACGTAACAGCGACCCGCTTCGTATCGTGACGGTTCGATGCAACTGACCCAACGCGGTCCCGGCATGTGCTCGCTCAAGTCGGAGTACTTCGGCTTCTTCGTCGACGCCTCGTCCTCATCACCGACGCTGACAAGGATCGCTCCGTCGGTGTTGATGGTTTCGGTACGCGTCTCGATCGCCTCTTCCAAGTGCATGGCGCGCCACTCGGCGCCGCCGTCGGTCGTCACCCAGAACGCACCGTCGGTGGTTCCGGCGTAGAGCACCTGTGGATCGACCGGGGACTCGCCGAACGCAGAGCCAGCGCCTTTGTCGGTCAGGGTGACTTCCGGAGAGATCGCGCGGAGGTCATTGCCGCGGTCGAGCGAACGGAAGACGAAGTTGCCGACGGTGTAGAAGATCTTCGAGTTGTGGTGTGACAGATCGAACGGTGTTTTCCAGTTCCAGCGGTAGCGGGTACCGCGCGGCGCCTGCGGACGAATCCGACCGCGCTCGCCGGTGCGCAAGTTGCGCCGCCCCATGCTGCCGTTCTGACTCTCGTAGTAGACCAAGTCGGGGTCGTTAGGGTCCGTCTTGCAAATGAATCCGTCGCCACCGCCGATGGACATCCAGTCGTCGTTGACCGGGCCGCGTCCGGGACGACCGCGCGAAGGGGCGCCCCAGCTTCCGTTGTCCTGCAGACCACCGTAGACGTAGTAGTCTCGGTTGACATCGATACCGACGTCGTAGAACTGACCGATCGCCACGTGGTTGTGGTGATCCCAGTGGCCCATCCGGTCCCAGGTCACGTACACACCACCGTCGTTGCCGAGCAACATGTGCCGGCCGTCCTTTGGATCGATCCACAATTCGTGGTGATCGACATGGACTCCGCCGCGAGCACCGTCGCCGGTGAACGTCTTACCGCCGTCGCTCGATCGGTACAGCGAAGTACCCAACACGTAGAGGTTGTTCGAGTCCGAAGGGTCGACGCGAATTTGGCTGTAGTACATCGGTCGCGGGTTGACAGAATTGATGCGCGTCCAAGTGGTGCCACCGTCGGTGGACTTGTAGACCCCGCCGTGCTCGTGGCCGTCGGCGCCTTGCTGATCTTGCAGGTTCGGGTTCTGACCGCCGAGCGATTGGCTGAACGGATTTCGCGCACCGCCACCGCGTCGCCGTTGGAACTGGCGTCGCTGGTCTTCCTCGCCACCCTCCTCCGGCTCCGGAACCTGGGAGAGCGTCATGTTGATGAACTCGCTCTTGCGCGAGCGCGCGATCTCGAGTTTGACCGCGTCGCCAGCCTTGTGGCGTCGGACCTCAACCGTGAAGTCGTTGTATGAGTGAATGGTGACGTCGCCCATCTTGATCACGATGTCACCCTCTTTGAGTCCGGCCTTGGCCGCCGGTCCGTCTTTGGTAACGGTCGTGACGCGGGCACCGACGTCAGCGTCTTCGCCGGTCACTCCGGCGAAGGCCATGTCGGCCGGGGCCTTGCCGATCTTCGACGACTCGACAACTGCGAACACAACGTTCGGATCTTTGCGGTAGTAGTCGACGCCGATACGGCCGAGGTCGCACGTCGGCAATCCGTCGGAGAGCCGCGTCCAGTTCTTGCCGCCGTCGGTGGTGCGGTAGAGCGCGCTGCCGGGAGCGATTTTCTTTTCGGGGTGGTTCTGGTCGAACCCGTTTCGTTCGCGCTCATAGCCCGCGACGATCAAGGTGTTGGGGTCGGTCGGATGCATGTCGACATCGATAATGCCGGTGCGGTCGTCGAGGAACAGGACGCGTTCCCAGTTTTCGCCACCGTCGCTCGTCTTGTAGAGACCGCGCTCGTCGCTCGGTCCCCAGAGTCGTCCGAGGGAACCGACGTAGACGGTGTTGGGGTCAGTCGGGTGAATGGCGATGCGACCGGTCTGGAACGTCTTCTTCAGTCCCATGTTCTTCCACGTCTTGCCGCCGTCGGTCGACTTGTAGACGCCGTCTCCCCAGGAGACCGAGTTCCGCGGATTCGCTTCGCCGGTTCCTACCCAGAGAATGCTGTCGTCGGAGGGGGCAACCGCGACGTGTCCGATCGACACGGTGTTCTGGTCGTCGAACTGGTGCTCGAAGGTGATCCCGTTGTTGTTGGTCTTGATCAAACCGCCGGACGCGGTCGCCGCCCACCACATGCACGGGTCTTGGTGGCTCACCGCGTAGGCGACAATGCGGCCGCCCATATTCGCGGGGCCGACGCTGCGCCAGTTGAACTGCTTCATCCATGCGTCGGGGAGGGCGCGCGGGTCGGCGGCGTCGCCGTCGCCTTGGGCGCGTGCGCCTCGTTGACCCTGGCCCCGTCGGCCACGCCGACCGGCCTCTTGGGCGTCGACCATTGTCGCCGCGAACATCGCGACCAGCGCGACGAATATCGTGAAGCGCATGCGGAGCATTACCTGACCTCGATCCGGTGGGTTGGTAGAGGAACTCGAACGATGAAAAATACATGGGTCGACGGTGTTGCTCGAAGTCGCTGGGACGGTTCGGCCCGTTTCGATGGTCAGAGGCGACTCTTCGTCGCTTCGCGCTCGACGGCTGAACGTCGAAATCGGCCTTTGGGTCTCTTCGATCGTTTGCCGTTTTGACTGCGTGTTCAACGACGCCATTGTTATAGTCGCCGCCTTCGAGGCGCGAGCGGACCGAGTTCGCGCGGGCTGGGAACCAACTCTGGCGAATCCAATCTGGCGAACCCTCTGTGCGAATCTGGTGCGGCAGCGATGCGGATGAAGGTCTACAAGTTCTTCTGGGACACTCACAAGTGGACCGGACTTTTCGCCGGGTTGATCCTCCTCATGATCGCAGTTACCGGGTTCCTGCTGATCGTGAAAAAGGACTACGACTGGATTCAGCCGCCGACGCAGCGCGGCAGTGAGGGGCAACTCGCCGAGTTCATTACGATTGAGCATCTCGTCGACGCGGTTCTCGCGGAGAACCACCCCGACTTTCAGAGCGCGGACGACATCGACCGGGTCGACTTCCGGCTGTCGAAGCGCGTGCACAAAGTGCATTCGAAGCATCACCACGCCGAGATCCAAGTCGACGCGGTTACCGGAAAAGTGCTCAGCACCGACTGGCGACCGTCCGATCTCATCGAGAGCATCCATGACGGATCGTTCTTCGCCGAGTGGGTCCACGACTACCTGATGCCGGTGGTGGCCGTCGCCCTGGCGTTCCTCGTCGGGAGCGGAGTCTACCTCTGGCTGATTCCGACCCTGCGCAAGCGTCGCAACAAGAAGAAGGTCGCCGCCAAGCGGGCGGCCGCCGCTCGCTCTCGACAATCGAACTGATCCCAGCTTCACACGAACTCACCGAGAAGAATTACCGAGAAGAGACCCCCATGCGCGTTCTTGCCGCACTCACCTTTCTTGTCCTGGCGAACACATCGGTTTTCGCGCAAGCGGTCGACCCGTCTCTGCTGTCCGGGCTCAAGGCGCGGTCCATCGGACCGGCCGCCATGAGTGGCCGCATCACGTCGATTGACGGGTGGGCGCGTGACCCGAGTTTCATCCTGGTCGGTACCGCATCCGGCGGCGTGTGGCGATCGGATAACTCTGGACTGAACTGGCGGTCGGTATTCGACGACCAACCGGTGCACTCGATCGGCTCGGTCAAGATCCACCCCGATCATCCCGACGTGTTGTGGGTGGGCAGTGGTGAAGGCAACCCGAGGAACAGTTCGTCCGGCGGCAACGGCATCTACAAGAGCATCGACGGCGGCCGCGCGTGGAAACACATGGGACTCGAACGCACCGAGCGGATCCATCGGGTGTTGCTCGATCCGAAGAATCCCGACACGGTCTACGCGGCAGCGCTCGGGCGTATGTGGGGCGAGAACTCAGAGCGCGGCGTGTACCGGTCGACCGACGGCGGTGCGACGTGGGACCGCGTGCTCTACATCGACGAACGCACCGGGTGCGCCGACCTCATCATGGACCCACGCAATCCCAAGAAGATGATCGCCGCCATGTGGGACTACCGGCGTTGGCCGTGGTCGTTCCGTTCGGGCGGTCCCGGGTCGGGTCTCTACATCACGTACGACGGCGGCAAGAACTGGCGACGGCTCGAGGCGGGACTTCCGAGCGGACCGCTCGGCCGCATGGGGTTGGCCGTGGCGCCGTCGGATCCGAAGATCGTCTACGCCTACGTCGAGGCGACGGAAGAGAACGCGCTCTACCGTTCCGAAGACGGCGGCGAGTCGTGGCGCAAGGTGAGCCAGGGCGACAACGTCGGCAATCGACCGTTTTACTACGCCGATCTGCGCGTCGATCCGCAGGATCCCAACCGCGTCTACAGCTTGTGGTCGTTGGTCAGTGTCTCCAAAGACGGCGGCAAGAACTTCGAGGTGCTTGTGAACTGGAACGTTCACCCGGACCACCACGCCATGTGGATCAACCCGAACGACCCGAAGCACATCATCGACGGCAACGACGGCGGGCTCGCCATCACCCGAGATCATGGGCAGACGTGGCGCTTCGTACGAAACCTGCCGTTGGCGCAGTTCTACCACGTGCGCGTGGACAACGACGTGCCGTACAACGTGTACGGTGGGTTGCAAGACAACGGCTCGTGGCGGGGGCCGTCGTCGGTGTGGGAGGGCGGCGGGATTCGCAATCACCACTGGCAAGAGGTCGCGTTCGGTGATGGGTTCGACACCGTGCCTGATCCCCGCGACTCCAAGCGCGGCTACGCCATGAGTCAGGGCGGCGCGCTGATGCGGTGGGACCTGCGCACCGGCGTTCGCAAGAACATCCAACCGACGGGCCCGGTTGGCACGCGTTTGCGATTCAACTGGAACGCCGCCATCGCCATGCACCCGAAGAACCCCGACACGATCTACTTCGGCAGTCAGTTCGTGCACCGCTCACGCGATGCGGGCGAGTCCTGGGAGATCATCAGCGAAGACCTGACAACCAACGACCCCGAGTGGCAGCGCCAACGCGAGAGCGGCGGCTTGACGCTCGACGTGACCGACGCCGAGAACTACACCTCGTTGGTCAGCCTCGCGGTGAGTCCGCTCGATACCAAAGTCATCTGGACCGGCAGCGACGACGGTCGACTGCACGTCAGCCAAGACGACGGGAAGAGTTGGACGAGCGTCGAGCGCAACGTGCCGGAAGTACCGCGCAACAGCTGGATCCCGCACATTCACCCATCGAGCCACAACAGTGGAACCGCGTTCGTCGTGTTCGACGATCACCGTCGATCGAACTGGACGCCCTACATGTTTCGTACGTCAGACTTCGGGCGCAGCTGGGAGCGACTGTCGATCGAAGGCGTGCGCGGCTACGCATTGTCGATCGTGCAGGATCCCGAAGATCCGAAGCTGCTGTTCCTCGGTACCGAGTTGGGGCTCTACGTCTCGGTGACCGGTGGGTCGAGTTGGTTTCAGTTCTCCCACGGAGTGCCGACGTCGTCCGTCATGGATCTCGCCCTGCAAGAGCGGGAAGCCGACTTGGTGGTCGCGACGCACGGTAGGGGAGTGTTCATTGTCGACGACATTCGTCCGTTGCGCGGACTGAACGCCACCGTGCTCGCCGCGCCGTTGACCTTCTTCGAGCCCCCGACCGCGCAACAGTACTGGCGTGGTCAGCCGCGATCATCACGCTTCCCAGCCAGCGGCGAGTTCAACGGGACCAACCGACGCTACGGGGCGCTACTCTCTTTTGCCACCAACGGCGAGGTCAAAGGGAAAGTCGCGGTCACCGTGGCGGACGCGGATGGCGAAGTGATTCGCACGTTCGAGGTACCTGCGCAGAAGGGATTGAATCGAGTTCGCTGGGATCTGCGTCGCGACGGCAACCGACGTCCAAGTCTGACGCCGCCCGCCCCCGACGCTCCGCGACCCGGCGGAGCCGATGCACTACCGGGTGTCTATTCGGTCACGTTGAAACTAGGAGAGCACACCGCCACGCGAGAGGTCACCGTGCTCGCCGATCCGCGCTGGTCGATCTCGATCGGAGATCGGCGAGCGAATCTCAAGGCCCGCGAAAACGCGGGGCTCTTGGGTGAGCGCGTGGCGGAAGCGATCGATCGCATCACGGCGATTCGCGCCGACGTCGCCGCGGCCGAACAGCGGGCTCACTCGATCGAAGGTGAGGACCGCGCGACGTTCGACGCCTCGGTCAAGTCTTTACGCGAAGCGTTGATCAAGGCCGAGAAGCAGCTGTGGACACCGCCGGGAGGCAAGGGCATCACCAGTGACGACAGCGCCATGTCTCAGCTTGGCAGCCTCGGTTGGCGCATGAGCTCAACGTGGGAACGACCGACGGCCGCCCACCTCGAACTCATGTCACGAGCGGAACAAGCGATCTCGGCGGGAGTGTCGGCCCTCAACGAAGTGGTCGCGTCACAGTACGGGGAGTTCCGTTCACAGGTGAAGACTCTGCGGATCGAACTCGCCCCGTCTCTGGAACCGCTCGGAGGCTAGTCGGTCGTCCTTGACCGCGGCGTCACGGTTGTTGGAATAGGAACTCGACCGAGACCTCGTTGGATCCGATCAAATCGATCGCGCCGTCTTCGTCGAGGTCCGCGGCAGAGACCCACTCGGTGGCGTTTAGCGAGAAGCAGATGGGAGATTCGTAGCCAGCGCCATCGCCTCGAAGCACGCACATTCCATGGTTGGCCGCGATGACCAGGTCGTCGAGACCGTCTCCATCGATGTCGGCAAGGTCGAGGTCTCGAGCCCACGAATCAGTGAGAAGGACCGGGGCGGAGACGTTGCCGCCTCCAAGGCCCACAAGCAGCTCGGTGTAGTTTGACCCGCTCACCACGACATCTAGAATGCCGTCGAGGTTCGAATCGGTGACGAGAATACGAGCGACCGGGTTTGAGGTCGGGAGCGAATACGACCCTCCGTAGGTGCCGTCTCCCAAGCCGGGCAACACGAGTAGAGCGCTGTCACCCACGATGCCGAGCAAGATGTCCTTGGATCCATCTCCATCTTGGTCAGCGATCTTCAGCCTGAATACTTGTGCCGGAAGAGTCACGGTTGCCGCTACTGAAAAATCTCCGCCGCCGTCGTTGAGATAGGTGTGCAGGATCTGGAACTCGTCGTGAAAGACGATATCGATGGCGCCGTCATTGTTGACGTCACCCAGTCCGAACGCGAAAACCGGATCCGTCGACAGAGCTGGCTGGAGAGTCATGGTGCCGCCGCCGTCATTGAGAAAGACGAACATCCCGAAGTAGGTTGCCGTCACGGCGTCAAGGTCCCCGTCGTCATCGATGTCCGCCAGCTCCAACTCGCTTGCGAAGAAGAAGCAGCACTGTGTCGCGACCTCCGTCGTGAATCCGCCTGCCCCGTCTCCGAAGCGCGTGACGAGGTCTTCGCCAAAGAGCCCGACTAGGTCTTGGTGCCCGTCTCCATTCATGTCACCGACGCTGAGCGACTGGCCAGCCCATAGGATCTCCTGTCGATGGGTTTCGAAAGAGCCAGTGGCTGTGCCGAAGTAACGGGTGAACGTCTCTGGATTGGAGTTGGAAACGAAGAGATCTTCGACTCCGTCCCCGTCCGTGTCGGCAAGCGCCAAACCACTGGGGAAGCCCGCGTACGGAAACGTTTCCGTCGGGGTGAAGTTGCCGGATCCGTCGCCATGGGAAATCGTGACTGAGGCCGAAAAGCGAGCGCTGATCAAATCGAGTGCGCCGTCGTCATCGAGGTCGTGGAACACGAACTCGTCTCCCTCGGTTCCTGTTAGCGAAACGAACGTGCTGGGTGTCCCGGCGCCCGGGGCGAGGAAGACACCGGAGGAGTTGGTGTTGGAAACGAGCACATCGCAGAAACCATCGTCGTCGACGTCGGCGGTTGCCACCGCGAGAACGGTTGTCCCCAATGGAATAGCGATGGCCGCGGCGCCGGAAAAGCCGCCGAGTCCTTCGCCGAAGATCAGCAGTAGATCACTCTGGCCGCCGATCACAGCATCGACGAGGCCGTCATTGTCCACGTCTGTGAGGTCGAGGCAGTGGGGGAAGAACGGCAACACCTCGTCGACGGCTGGCAGGAATGTCCCGTCACCAATTCCTAGGTGAACGGAAATAAGATCGGGATCACGACTGACAACGACCAGATCGAGAATGCCGTCCAAGTCTGTGTCGGCAATCTTCAACCCTCGGGGGAGGTTGAGACTAAATGTACTCGATAGCGCGAACTGTCCCGCTCCGTCGCCGAGCAGAATGTTCACTTCGGGACCGAGCGAAACAATGTCGAGGTCGCCGTCGGCGTCGAGATCGGCGAGTTCCAACGACTCCGGGTCGGACGTAACATCGAAGTCTGCCGGAACTCCGAAAGTCCCGGGGCCGCTTCCGAGCGTAACGGTCACCGACGCTGCGGCAGAGTTGGCGGTGACGACGTCGACAAGACCGTCACCGTTGACGTCCCCAACTCGCAAGTCGTGTGGGTTCTCGCCAACGGTGATCGCCAATCCAGGGAACCGGTTGGCCATGGCCGTCGCGGTGACCAAGCCGCAGCCAATGACGGGGCCGAGACAGTCGATGGTGTCCGCTGTGGGGTCGGTGCCGCAGCCGGGAAATGGAGCGGGGGGCGGCGGACCGAACGTGAACAGATAACTGAGCTCGCCGATCGCGTCGCCGAGGTCGATTTCTCCGTCGTCGTTGAAGTCAGCGGCATCGGCGCAGTCGAGTTGACCACCGGAGAACAGGTACTCGAGCGCTACGACCGGATCCGTGATGTCGAGCTGCTGGTCGCCGTTGAGATCACCTCTCACGAATGGGGTGCCGGCCAGAGTCGGAGAGACCAGGGCGAGAGAGATAGTCAGCGTGCAGCCGAGAGACCGTATGGGATTGCTCATGTGTCATGTTCTCCAAGACTAGCGCGGCGTCCCCACTTCGATAGGTGAGAACTTTGGCCACGAGTGATCGAAGGTGTGAGCCCGGGTGAGTCTATCAACTCGCCCCCGAGTGGCCCCTGATCAACAAGCGTGCCAGTGAGCCGATCGCCCAGAGAGGCGTTACGCGGCGGGGGAGTGTCAAGGCGGCGTTACACTGTAAGGCTGATCTGGCAACTCGGGGCGAATCGATCTCGCGCCTCTGGAAGTCGCCCGGGCTACTAGGTAGCTCGTTGCAGAACATCGACCGGTCTCCAGTTTCGACGCGACCCGTCTCCTCGTCACGGACAACCGTCGAACGTCACGCACTCGAGGCTGTCGTCCGTGGGGTCGGGGCCGCACGCCGTCGTCGGGTCCGCCATCGGTGGGCCCATGCTGAACAAGTTGCTCAGCAGGTAGACAGGATCACCGATGTCCGCGCCGCCGTCGTCGTTGGTGTCTAACGCGTCGAAGCAGGTGGTCGCGGTTCCCGTGAAGAGAATGCCCAGTCCGGTCACGGCGTCTCCGATGTCGACTCCGCCGTCGCCGTTGATGTCGCCTCGGACAAACGGCGCGGCCACGAAGCCGAGGTAGACCTGGCCGCGAAGCTCGCCGTCGGGATGGGTCGAGGTATGAACGTCGATGTAGCTGAGTCCCGCTAGCAAGTCATCTTCTTGGTCGGGGGAGTAGTTCCAGTCGCTGATCTTGATGAGCCCGAGCGGGAACCCGGTCAGAACTCCAGCCGACTCGCCGGGCGGTGCCATACCGTGAAGGAACGTGTTCTCTTCGGTCCCGTCTAGTCCTGCCATCACCACGTGGTAGCTGAGGAGATCGTTGTCGGTGTCGATGCTCGCGGCGACAAGCCCTGCACCCGGGCTCGACTCTCCCGGATTGATTTGCACCGCGTCGACCGGGCTGAAGAACGCCGTGATCTGCCCGCGGATCTCGCCCCCGGCAAAGAGAGAGGAGTGGATGTTGACGTACGTGCGACCGCTCGTGATCGCCTCTTCGTCGCTCTCGTCGTAGATCCAAACTCCGATCTTGGGATTGCCCGCGGGCAGCGTGTGCACGATGCCGGCGCTCTCGGTGTGTAGAGCCGGGCCATGGATGTGAGCTGCGGTCTCGCTGCCCTCGAGATCCTGAACGTCGATGTAGTACGACAACGTATTGGCGTCGGTGTCAATCGTGAAGCCACCCCAACCGCGCGCAGCTGTCATGACACCCGCCTGATCTCCGTCGATGACGCAGCTCAGGTCGACAATTTGGCCGCGGATCTCATCCAGCGGAAACGCCGAAGAGTGGATGTTCACGTAGGTGAAGCCGTCCAAGATGATCGACTCGTCGGCTTCGTCGTACACCAAGCTTCCCTGTTTGACGTTGCCGAACGGGAGGGTGAAGAGGTGGTCCGCCGTCGCGATCCCCGGCACGGCGGGGCCGTGAATGATCGCGGCGGTTTCGTCGCCGATCAACTCGGTGAACGTCAGTCGGTAGTCGATCGTGTTGGCGTTCGTGTCGATGACGAATCGTCCACAGCCGAAGGCCGGGGTCACCACCGGTGGATCTGCTTGGGGCCCGGTGAGCACACAGTTCATGACGACGACGTCCGCCCGCGCTGGGGGCGCGGTTGAAGCGACGATCACGAGCAGAATCAAGAGGCGGACGATGGAGGTTCGCATGCGCTCTTCCCTTCGGGGTGGTGAGTGGGGAGGAGCGCAGTATCGACGGTACATCATCTCGTCGCGAGTACATTCTCTCTGCGGATCTGTGTCGGCCGCAGTTGCTAGACGCCAGCGAGATCTCGCTGACGACTCTGCAGCGCAAACGGCGAACCGCTGATCAAGGCGTCGGGTGTGAACCTGCCCTCAGGATCTCACGAAGCGCCGTCTGCAATCCCTGTTCACGGACAGGCGGCGAATGACGGGCAGTCGAGCGCATCCGGGGTCGGGTCTTCTCCGCAGCTGCCGACCGGATCCGGCGGCGGCGGCGAACCGATGATGAAGAGACTCGCCAGGCTGACCACGGGGTCCGTGATGTCAAAGACGCCATCGTCGTTGCTATCCGTTGCGTCGTCGCACGTGGGCGGCGTTGTTCCGAAGATGAAGAGCGCTGCGAGTTGATAGACGGCATCTGAGATGTCAAACGCGCCATCCGCGTTGGCGTCGCCGCGCACGAACTGCGGACCGGTCACGCTGCCGCCGAGCAAGAACTCCATTTGGTTCTGAAGAAACGGAATGATGTCGTCCGGCAAGTATCCGTCGTAAACGAAGCCGTTCATGATGGTGCGGCCACTGTTGCCGAGGACGATTGCCGCCTGCCCGGGGGTTGGAGTGGCGACGAATCCTCCGAGCTCGATCGCGCCGATGCCAGCGGTCATCCTATCACCGTCGTCCGCCCAGCTGCTGCTACTGGCGGGAATCGGCGTTGTGATCGGATTCGGGGTGTTGTAAATCGGGTGAACATCGTCCCAGGACATGATCGGTATCGGCGTGGTGTAGTCGGCGGCGCCAACGACTTCGAACGCCGCCTGGAGATCGGGTGTGGTATCGAAGTTCCAGAAGCGCATCATTACGACACCCTCGTCGGCGATGTAGTCGACGATTGCAGCCGAGACACCGGCATCCATGCCACTCGACGGGATATCCAGCGAGACGAGGTCCCAATTCCCCGTGCCGAGTTCTCCGATAAGGACAGCGCTGTCACTGACCAGCGTTACGTCGTAGCCGGCCAGGATTGCGGCTTGTTCCGCGTTCCCCAGCGTCGTGTTGACGTCATAAACCAAAACGTCGATCGCGTGTCCGGTCGAACCTAGCGCGACTAGCAGCAGAACCACCAGCGGTAGACAAGTCGTACTCTTCATGTGATTTCCCTCCTCAAGAACCTGCCAGCAGGATAACCGGAGAATGAGGAGAAGGCTTCTAGGAGTAAAAATTCTCGCTCGGAGCACGAGCGCGACTGGGCTGGCCCGGCAGGCCGCGATTGCGGACACCGGGGGATTCGGGGCCGAGATCGTCGAGAACTTCGGGGTCGTCGAAGCGACCGATGTACTCGAGAGCTGCCTCGGCGGCTTGCAGTTGGCCAACCGTGGGGATGGTGACCGCGGCCTGTTTGGCTGCAGTTGCCGCATCTACCCGACTGGAGCGTCGACGACCTGCCGCAGACTCATCGGTGCGCTACGATGACCAGGTCGGTGGAGTTCGTTGGATCGTACTTGTTGCGTTGCATGTCGCCGTAACAAGTCAGTCGAAAGCCCGCTTGCTCGAACTGCTGGGTTAGGTCGGGTCTTGTCCACGGCCTCAGCTCGATGCGTTGCGTGCTCTCGACACGCACGGGTGCCTCCTCGGAAGAACTGTCGAGAACCATGGTTGTCGGGCAGAACAGAACTCTCTCGGCACTGATGGGTTTGATCAACCGCAGGAACACAATCTCTTCCTCCGGGGTGTCGCCTTCTCGGAAATTGAGAGGGAGGTGCCGGACCCCTTGGTCGAGGATGCGTTCGTAGTTGAGGAGCTGCACCAGAAGTGCGCCGTCGTCGCGAAGAGCGTTACGTACTCCTCCTAAGAACCGCTGTAGAGCTTCGACCTCGAGCACTCCTGGCAACATATTGCCGAGACAGATGGCCAACGCGAAGGGCTGCTCCCCAGCGAGGGTCGCACCGAGATCGCAGGCGTCGCCGTGGAGGAAGCGCACATGTTGTTCGCGAGCATGATCCCGAGCCTTGGCCAGCATGCTCTCCGACCGATCGACGCCGACGGCGCGTGCGCCAAGACTTCCGAAGAACGCGGTGTGCTCACCCGTTCCGCAGCCGACGTCAAGAACGGACCGGTCGGCAGCGTCGGTGAGGAGTGACTCGAGCAGGGGGCGCTCCCGTTCGATACGGGCCTGCCAACCGATCAGTCGTCGGTAGTCGGTGCGCGAGTACGGGTCCTCGGTCATGCTCTCTTTCCATTTCTCTTGCGCGGTTCTTTTGAAGCCATCGCCTCTCCCCGACTCACCCCGCGGGGCACGCATCAAACATGTCGCACGACCAGCCGAGAGCGTCTGCTCCGCAGGTTCCGAACGGTGACGGCGGGGGAGCCGCGCCGAAGAGAACGTAGTTGAAAAGCGAAATCGGATCGGCGATGTCGTAGACCCCATCCCCGTTGGCATCGCACGCTGCGCGGCAAGTCGGCGTCGCTCCATCACTGAACAACTCGGACAAGATGGTCATTCCGTCGGCCACGTTGATCATTCCGTCGACGTTGCAATCGCCCCGGTTGTACAGATCTCCCTCAAACGGAAGCAGGGTGACGGTTCCATCGATCACGTTCCCGGGAATGCTCGTGCCACCCACCACGGCGACGATCGGCACGGGCGGAGAGCCCTGGTCCTCGCTGAAGGCCAGCGTGGTGAATTCCGTCTGACCGGTGAGCAGATCCGGTTTGACTCGGTACTTCAGCCGGACCACCGGTTCCAGCGTCGCGTCGAAGTAGATGGGGTTGAAGCCACCGAAGAGGACGCCGACCCACCAGCCGTCGGGTGCGATTTCAAACGAGAAGAACTCGAGGGACGGCGGAAAGAACGAACCGCCGAGATAGGAGATTGGGCCGGTAGGAGCTCCAAACAGAAGCTCGAGCAGATCGGGATCATGAACCCCGCCCGCTGAGAACCCTTGCACGTGATCCTCGTATCCCGGATCCGGTTCGGACAACGTCATCCGCGTCTCGAAGAATCGCTCGGGATCGCCGACGGAGTAGTACAGTTCGCTATCTTCGATGGTGAAGAGGAAACCCATGGGATCGAGGATGTCGACCGGCCCCGTGAAGAACGTTGGCGTGGCCAGACCGCCGACCGTTTCGATGACGATCGGAACCGAGTCGGGCGGAGGTCCCGCACAGAATTCAACCGTCGTCGTCTGCTCATCACCGATCGCGAGGTAGTCCGCCCGAACGAGCGAGTGTGCAGAGGCCAGCATCGGAAGTAGCCCTTGCCCGGGCAGCGTGCCGACGATCACGTTTGCCGTCCAGGCACCGGAATACTGTGCGAGCTCGACGAAGTCGGGATTGGTCGTCAGCAACTCGAGATCCTGGAGTTGAACGGCGGTCTCGTCGTAACAAACGCCGAAGCTGTACGCCAACACCTCGTCCCCTGACGAAAAGGCGAGGCGCGTGACAATTGTGAACTCTTGGTCCTCGAACACATCGGCGCCGTACATGAGGAGCGAATAGCCACCGGCGAACGACGGCAGAGACAACGCCGCAGCGAGGAGCATTCCGGCACCGAGTCGATGAGCGCTGCGTCCCGGAAGACCGCGTGCCGGAGTCAAGGGTCGAGGAAACATCGGAAGTCCGTTTCAAAAATAGTACGCCGGTGACAGTCGAAGAAGAGCTCGGTCGCGAGAGGCGCAACCATGTCCGCGATCGAAAGGGGGCTGCCCCCAAGCTCCTCCGGAATTCACGACTTCCCAGAGTCGACGCTCGGTGACCGGTCTACTCGGCGACCTCGTGTTGGCTCATGAACTCTACCAGACGGTCCTCGACCTGTTCCGGATCATTGAAGAAGAAGCTGTCGAGCCCCTCGAATTGAGCCAAGCGCGCGAACGGGAAACAGCTCAACTGCGTTCGTCGAACCTCATGGTCCGGGGATGGTCCCGGAGCGGGAAACAGGCCGAGCGCCTGATCCACCACGTTCGCGGTCTCCTCCGCGCCAATTTCTCTAAGCGCATCCGCCGCGGTGGGGGCCAAGTCGCCGGTCGGGTTGGAAAGGTACTGTTGGAAGCCGCCGTGACCGACCTCGTGCCAGAGCAGAACCACGGTCGCGACGACACGCTCGTGCGGCGAGAGGCCGTCCCAGCCGACGATATTCTCTCGAGCCGCTATTTTCGAAAACATGCGATCGACACGGGTCAAGGTGTTTGTCCCCCTGCGAAGCGAGCCCACGAGTCGTGTGGCACCGCGGATGACTACATTCGGTGGTTGTACATGCAGTTTATCGTATCCATGGTTGATCGCTCGAGGTCAGATCACTCATGAAGCGGAGTAGTAGCGCGCCAGAAAGGGCGCCAATGGTGCCTAGTGCGTAGCACAGATGAAACACCTCGACTCGGTATGACAGGTGCTAAAACTCTATGAACCGCACCTTCTCTTCCACGATGTCAGGGTAGCCCACGCTTCTTGCGTCACGTTGGTACTGAAACGATTCGAGGGTGACCGAGACTCGTGGAACCTCCGGGAGGAACTCGGGCACCAGCGTGGCCAGGTCGGGCGGAGTGACGCGGTGTTTGCACTCGTAGGCCCGAATGGCAATGACGACCTCGAGCGCAGCGTACCGTGTGCGCACGTTCTGTATCTCACGAGCGTGTTCCCCGAGCACGGCGTCGTGCAGCCAGACGAACCGACCACCCATTGCATTTCCGGTGAAATTTGATCGTATTCGCCAAGCTCTGCTCGGAGTCGACCCGATCGCGTTGAACTCAACGAGCTGATCCCAGCTCTCCTCGAACTTGTTGCCGGCGACTATTACATCCCCCAGCGTTCGATTTCGCCGTAGCAGCCCTACCGCCGGTATGTTGCTGGACATGCCGAAAGTACCTTGAACGGCGGTTACGTCCCTGGCGATGTCGTCGATTCGAAGGTTGACCCAATCGACGGCCCCGGCGTATTGCGATCTGGCGTAGGTCGACATGTAGAGTGGGTCTATTCGACTTGATACGAGCAGCGCCAGCAGTCGGTCGAACGGGAACTGGGCGAGCCGCGGTATCTGACGCTCCACGGTGATGCACGCTTCAGACCGAGCGACGAGGCCGTACTCTTGAAACACAACGTGGTTCGACCGTTCCAGCTGAATCGCGACTCCGAGGCTCCGACTGATGTGCCGCAGGGCGCCCTCTGGATCTCCGTCGTAGATTGAGACGGCCAGCCCGAGACTCATGATGGGGAGTAGGTCGCTGGGTAGCGCGAACACCAACCAGGTCTCGGTATCGCTGACGATCGGATCCGCCTCGATACCCCGATCGATCCAATGAAAGAACTGATCGCCACTCTCGGAGCTGAGCCAGTCACGGGCTCGAGTGCCCATGCCTGGCGTGACGCCGCTTTCCCATGCATACGACTCGCCCGCCGTCCCGAAGCGATGAGGGACGGAGAGTGCTTTGGGGAGATCCGACTGAATCTGTAGCGCTTCTGTGAAGCACTCCAATGCGTTTCGCTCTTGGGTAGGGGCCAGCCGTTTCTCCGGCCAGTGGGCGGGGACTTCGACCGCGGATATGTCGACGAAAAACAGATAGATCGGAAGCGCTAAGAGAACGGCCACTAGGCTGACCATGACCGCGCGGGCGCGCTTGGTCTTCTTGCTCGGGCCACTGACCTCGGCGTTTGGTGGCAGCTCGGTCCGGTCAGACGTTCGTACTGACATCTGGAGACTTTGGCCTTTCAGTTTGACCGGACGAGGGAGCTCCAGGTCAGTGCCGCTTGTCTTCCCTACGATAACCGCGATTGGGGGAGAGTGCCGCTGAGAAACTACCTCGGCGGCGCCGAGTCTTGGCCGGTATGTCGGGAGGTGTCCGGTAAACCAGAAGCAACGCTGCACTTTCCGGCTAGACCTTCAGTCGATGGTCACCGTCGAAGACGCGGCCAGCGATTTTCAGCGCGACCGTGAAGACCATGAATCCGAACGCCCAGATTCCGGCGGTCACTTTCCACTCCACCAGGCTTGGCGTGTACTCGACGATCTCGTGCAGGGTACTGGGGACGAACCCGGGAATGATCAGCCCCATGCCCTTTTCGATCCAAACACCGCAGAACCCCATGGCACAGCCGACGATCAAGAGCGCTGGCTTCGTAGTGATACGAGGCGTCAGGAAGATCACCGCTGCGAAAATGTTGAGCGCGAGAGACGACCACGTCCACGGAACCAAGGCGGTTTTGCCGTGCAGCCCGAAGAAGAGATAGTGGGCCGCGCTGGCGTGAGAACCACCGGTGTAGAACTCGGTGAACATTTCGCTGGCGAACATCAGCAGGTTGATCAAGACAGTGACTCGGAGGATCTTCACCAAGGTTTCGATCACGCGGGTGCTGGCCCGGATGCGACTGAATCTCCGCAGAATGTAGAGGGTCACGATGATGAACGCCGGACCCGAGACGAACGCTGACGCCAGGAAGCGAGGTGCCAAGAGTCCCGAGTTCCAGAACGGTCGTCCGCCCAGTCCGCAGTAGAGAAACGCCGTCACGGTGTGAATCGAGATGGCCCAGACGATAGAGAGCATGACGAAGGGCACGTACCACTTCGGATTCGGCTCGCGGTTGAGGAAGCGCTGATACAGCAAGTATCCGCAGATGTGTAGATTGATGAGCAGGTAGCCGTTCAGCACGATGACATCCCAGGTCAGCATGGACATGGGGAAGTTGAACCGCCCGATTCCGGGAATCAAATGCCAGAACCGATCGGGCCGACCGAGATCCGCCACGACGAACAGCAGGCAGATGACGATCGCCGCGATGGCGAGCAGCTCTCCGACGATAACCACGTCGTGCATCTTGCGATCGTGATAGAGATAAGCCGGGATCACCATCATCACGCCACCCGCGGCGAGGCCGACTCCAAAGGTGAAGTTGGCGATGTACAGTCCCCAGCTGACGTGATCCGTCATGTGGGTGGTGATCATGCCTTCGCTGACTTGGTGGCACCACGCATTGAAACCGACGAGGGCGATCGCGGTCAGCACGGTCATCCAAGCGTAGAAGAGGGCGCTGCCGTCCGTCGCGAGAACGACGGAGCGCCACAAGAACTTCGGATAACTGGTGAGGTGTCGCTCCGCGGTCACCGGTGTTGCGTCGTTCAACGTCCGTACTCCCTAGAGGTGTGGCCGAAAAGTGCTGTTGATGCGAGAGGTCAAGATTTCAAGGTCAGGGCGCCCGGCGCAACGCAGTCGTATTGCTCATACTTCGAGTTTCGCCGGGCGTGCTGGCTGCCGGAAACTCGAGGTTTCGCGCTACATGACTTTTCCGCCGGGCCTCTGTTACTCGTCGAAGAAGTAGAAGAGACTGGGCTGAGTTCCGAGTTCCTCCTTGAGAACGAAGACGCGCTTGTTCTCGAGGATCCAGCGTACGGAGGAGTCGGGGTCGAGCATGTTGCCGAACACTCGGGCGCCGGTGGGGCACGCTTCCATGCACGCCGGTGCTTTGCCTTCGCGAGTCTTGTGCAAACAGAAGTGGCACTTTTCGACCGTACCCTTGGGCCGCGGGCGATTGGCCAAGTAGCTCTGAATCGGGTTCATCTCATCGGCAGGGATCTCTGGCGTCGTCCAATTGAACCGTCGAGCGTGGTACGGGCAGGCGGCTTCGCAGTAGCGACAGCCGATGCACCAGTTGTAGTCGACGACGACGATGCCGTCGGCTTCCTTCCACGTCGCTTGCACCGGGCACACGTCAACGCACGGCGGGTTGTCGCACTGGAGGCACTGCACCGGCATGTAGTATTTGTCTTTGAGGGGCACCGCGTGGTTGTACGTCGTGTTGCCCTTCTCCATGTCCATGGTGCCTTTTGGCATTTCCAGGACGCGGATGTAGGACTGGTTCGTGGCGCGGTCGTGGTTGTTCTCTTTGTGACACGCCTCGACGCACTTGCCGTTACCGTTACACAGACTCAGGTTGATCGCGTAACCGAACTTCACCCCTTTGAGCGGACGGTGATCCTTGATCTCGACATCGGCGCCGTAGTCTTCTTTCACCTCGGTCTTCAGCCTTGCGAGCACCGCGGTGAGTTCGTCGTTCGTCAGTTCCTTGTAGTGGCGCTGAATGAACTCATCGAAGGTCAGATCCTCGACGAAGGATTTGAGCGGGTTCGCGGCTATTCCGAACGCAGCGGCGCCTAGCGTCACACCCATGCCTTTGACCACGGTCCGCCGAGAGATTCCTCCAGGCGGGGGTGGGGTCGAGGTGGCACTGTTTCCGGAAGCCGCACCGGGACCTGAGTCTGGTCCGCCGCCGTTTGGGGTCGAGGATTCCGCCGTCATCCGTGGTTCTCTTTCTTCGCAGAGTCTTTGTCGGGGGACTCATGGCTGGGCGCGTCTAGGAAGCGGTCCTTCGGCTTGAACGTTGGTTGCATGGCGGGAAATGACGGAGCGTGGGGATCGTGGCAGTGCAGGCAGTGGTTCCGTACGAGTGATCCCTGGCGTTTATCCCAGTAGCCACTGCCGCCGCCGTGGGATCCGGCGGAGTAGTCGCGATACTGAGGACCGTGGCACTGCGCGCACAACTCGATCGATCGCCGGGCGGGTAGAGAGCGTCCGTCGGCCAGCCGCAACTCGGCCGGATCGTCGTGGTCGTGGCACGAAAGGCAGGACAGATCACCGTGGGCGTACTCCAAACCTGAGTGGAACTGATCGAGCTCTTCCGAACTCCGAGTCGCGAGGTTGGGATCTCGCGTCGCATGACACGTTCCACACGGAATCGCTACGTCGGATCCGCCCGATTCGACCACCACGCCGGAACGGTCGGGGGGAGAGAGCACCACGACAGCGGGGTGGGGAGCGCCCTCGTTGCCGTTGAGTTCGACCGGGAGATCGATCCGATCGGGGGAGCAGCCCAAGGTCAAAACGGCGCTCGCCATAATCAGAAGTGAGAATCCAGCGCACCGAATTCCCGATTGTGGGAGTGATCGAGAGCCTCGATTCCCAATGTGGCCTCTCAACGTCTCGTTCGCCGCTGAGCGCGAGATGGCGCGCCCCGTGCGTAGCCGATCGGTGCCCACAACCACGAACAGGACGTGTCGGATGGCGATCAGCGGACTAGTGATCCAACTAGAGAACGATCCGGAGCTGGCGGCGAACGCGCTTCGAATCCTCGAGGGACACCCAAGCCTCGACTTCGGCGAACCCGCAGTGTGGTCGCCGAACGGCCCCAACCGGGTGTCGGCCGTGCTCGACACCGCGGACTCGCGCGAGGACGTGGTCGCGTTCGATTGGATGAAAGCGGTGGCCGGTGTCGCGTCTGTCGACATCGTCTTTGTCTCCTTGCAGCACTCCGACGATCGTGAAGAGGTGAAATCGTGATGGGCAATCCGAACGAGACGAACAAGTCGCGGAATGTGTCACGCCAAGAGCGTCGAGACTTCATGAAGGTCGCGGCGCTGGCGGCGGCGAGTGCAATGATCGATCCACTCTCTGCGGAAGGCGGCCAGAGCGACCCCGCGTCCGCCGATGCGTCCGCTGCCGCAGAGGTCACGTGGAACAAAGCGCCGTGCCGCTTCTGCGGAACCGGCTGCCACGTTCAAGTCGGCGTCCAGAACGACAAGGTGGTCGCGATCCAAGGGGATCAGAAGGCGGAAGTGAACAAGGGGCTCTTGTGCGTGAAGGGGTATCACGTCGGCGGAATCCTCTACGGCAAGGATCGGCTGACACAGCCGCTCTTGCGCCGCGGTGATAGCTACGTGCCCATCTCCTGGGACGAGGCACTCGGGGTGGTCGCGGACCGCATTATGGCGGCCCCGGATCGCTTCGGATTCTACGGCTCGGGTCAGTGGACGATTCCGGAAGGGTACGCGGCGCAGAAGTTCATGAAGGGCGGGTTGTCGAACAACCACATCGACCCGAACGCGCGGCTCTGCATGGCCTCTGCCGTCACGGGGTTCATCGCCACGTACGGAGTCGACGAGCCCGCCGGTTGCTACACCGACTTGGATGAGTGCGACGTCTTGATCATGTGGGGGAACAACCCCGCCGAGATGCATCCGGTTCTCTTCTCCCGTGTGATCGATCGCCGATCACGAGGAGAGAAGGTGACGTTGATCGATATCGGAACGCGCCGGACGCGAACGACGGAGTTTGCTGACGAGTACTTGGAGTTCGCGCCGCAGTCGGATCTCGCCATCGCCAACGGTATTGCCCATCTGCTGATCGCCAACGATACCTACGACAAGTCCTTCGTCGAGAAGCACTGCAACTTCCGAGGCCCCTCGGATCCGCCGAGCCTCAAAGGCGAGGCGATCACCTTCGACGAGTACAAGGCGTCCGTTGCCAAGTACACGCCGGAGTACGTCGAGAGTATCTCTGGAGTACCCGCCGAGAAGATTCGCATGCTCGGAGATCTGTTCGGTCGACGGGATATCCGGATCACGAGCCTCTGGTGCATGGGCATGAACCAGCACACGCAAGGCACCGCAATCAACTGCTTGGTACACGGGGCGCACCTGCTGAGTGGTCACTTTGGCCGACCGGGTGATGCACCGACGAGCTTGACCGGCCAGCCGTCAGCGTGCGGGACCGTGCGCGAAGTCGGCACGCTGGCGCACGCGTTGCCCGGCGGACGAGTGGTGGTCAACCAAGCCCACCGCGAGCAGTCCGAGGAATTCTGGAACATGCCGTCGGGGCGGGTGAATCCGAAGCCGGGTCATCACACCGTGAACCTGTGGTCGCACTTCTGCACGCCGAAGTCAGAAGGCGGGGAGATCGACACCATGTGGGTGCAGGTCACGAATCCCGGACAGACCCTTCCCAACTTGAACAAGCTCTTCAACCCCAAGGAGAAGCTGAAGGAAAAGTTCCTCATCGTGTCCGACGTTTACCCGACGGCGACGACACGGCTAGCCGACTTGATTCTCCCGGCTGCGCTGTGGGTGGAGAAGAATGGCGTCTTCGGGAACTCCGAGAGGCGCACGCAGCAGTGGTTCAAGATGGTCGATCCACCGGGGGAAGCTCGTGACGACTGTTGGCAAACCATCGCCGTTGCCCACAAGTTGCTGGAGCGCGGCCACGAGGGAATGAAGGACAAGGACGGTCAGTTCATTTTCCGGATGACCGACCCGACTGGCGCCGAGGTTCCCGCGTGGAAGTGGGAGCACTACTACGACATGAACGTCGACAAGGCACTCTTCGAGGAGTACCGGAAGTTCACGACGCTGAAGCACAAGAACCTCGCGCCCTACGACGAGTACGTCAAAGCTCGAGGGTTGCGCTGGCCCGTCGTCGAGCAAGACGACGGATCATGGCGCGAGACTCGGTTCCGCTTCGCCGAGTTCGACGACCCCTTTGTCAAGAAGGGCAACGAGTTCGAGTTCTACCACTCGACCACCGACGACGGTCGCGCGCAGGTCTGGTTCTCGCCGTACGTGGATCCCCCGGAGATGCCGGACGTCGAATTCCCGTTCTGGCTATCGACGGGACGAGTATTGGAGCACTGGCACACCGGGTCCATGACGCGCCGCGTTCCGCAACTCGACCGAGCGATGCCCCGCGCCTACGTCGAAATGCACCCTGAGGACGCCGCCGCGATGAAGGTCGAGAACGGAACCATGGTCGTAGTCGAATCGCGACGCGGGCGGATGGAGCTCCCGGTGTGGACCAACGGTCGGGGAAGGCCGCCGAAGGGGACGGTGTTCGTTCCGTTCTTCGACGAAACGCGGTTGATCAACGACGTCACCTTGGACGCCCACGATCCGTTCTCGAAACAGCCGGACTACAAGAAGTGCGCGGTGCGCGTACGTCGAGCGAACGCGAGTTGAGCATGAATTCAACCAGCACTGAACAGACGACAGGCTCGCCAGACGTGCGGCCGCTGCGGGCGGCGCATCTTATTCTGAGTCTCGCGCTCGGGTCCGCGTTGGTGGGTGGGCTTCTCGGGATTCGTCCGCCGAAGCCCGTCGTCTCCCAAAGACCGGCCCCGATTTCCGTGACCGGGGACGTGGCGGCCGCGACGACTTATACCGATCTGCGGCTCGGTCCGCTTGGCGCGAATCGCAACTGGACTAACAGGGTCGCCTCCGCAGATGCGCTGCTGACGACCGGCGGGTCCGACATCATGGCTGAAGTGGTGATTCCCGAGGGGGCGAAGGAACGGAGCTTGGCCGAGCGTTCAACTCGGCGCGCGTACAACGGGGCTCCCCCCACGATTCCCCACGCGGTCGATCCCATGGCGCCAGACGCATGCGCCGGCTGTCATACGGTGGGGCGCGTCATCGGTGATCGCGTCGCGCCGGCTATGCCGCACGAATACTTGGCCAACTGCACTCAGTGTCATGTACCGTCCCTGGAAGCTCAGTTCACTCCCGTCGAGTGGGCCGCGAACACGTTCACCGGATTGCCGGCGCCGTACGCCGGGGAACGAGCGGGGGCGTTGGCGCCGCCGGTCATTCCCCATTCAACGGCAATGCGTTCGAATTGCCTCGCGTGCCACGGACCGCTGGGAAGCCAAGGACTCAAGTCGACCCACCCGTGGCGGCAAAGCTGTCAACAGTGCCACGCACCGTCGGCGACCTTGAACCAAGCGCCGAACGCGGTCGGGGAGCGTTTCCTCGCTCCCTTGCCAATCGTCCGACCGAGTCCGCGGTGAAGGAGCCCATGCCGAACAGCCCGGGACCGATGGATCGACGCGCGTTCTTTCGCGACGCGTTGCGTGGTCGCTTTGGTGCGCGACGGCAAACGGCGGATTCAGAGTCTGGGAGGGTGACGTCTGGGGGTGAAGAGGCTCGGTCTAGACCGGCCGTGGGTCGGGCGACGTCGTTCCCCGTTCACCGCCCGCCCGGGGCTCTTCCCGAGCCGGAATTCTTGTCCGCGTGCACCCGGTGCGGTGACTGTGTCGTCGCCTGCCCGCACCATGCGATCGTGCTCGCGCCGTCTCGTCTGCGTGGCGCGGCGGGGACTCCCATGATCGAACCGCACACGCAACCGTGCTGGTTGTGCTCGGACCTACCATGTGTCACCGCGTGTGAGCCTGACGTGTTGTCGCTGGCCCGGTCGACCAGAATGTCCGAAGCTCGCATCCAGCCGTGGGCGTGCTTGGCTCACCAAGGCACGATGTGTTCGGCGTGCGTCGAGCAGTGTCCGGTGCCCGGGTCCATCACGGTTGAGCAAGGTCGGCCGACCGTCGTCGCCACCGAGTGTGTCGGCTGCGGAGTGTGCCAGTACGTCTGTCCGGCACCGGAGAACGCGGTGCTACTACTTCCGATCGATCGCGAGGGTTAACAGATGACCACGCCGGAGTTGCCACCGCTTCAGCGAGCGGTGTTGCCGCCCGAAGAGCTGCGATCTCTGTTCCGGGATCTGGGTGAACTGCCCGATCCGGTTGAGCTTCAGGTGCGGGGAGCGGTCCGGCCAGCCAGCCTCGCGGAAGCCGAGCAGGCGATGCTGTCCGGTGAAATCGACCAGCTACAGCTGCGATACGCCTATGAGGACCGGTGGTGGTGCGACACGCTTCGTCGCGTCGGCAGCGAGTTCGATTTGGTGCGAATCGAGATTCCGGAACAGCCACCCGGCCCGCTGTCGTAGTGCGGCTGTGCTAGTTGTCGCTTGCTTCGTTGCGAACACCGACCGAGCGTGTATCGTTCAGTCGAGAACGGGGGAGACATGTACGTCATGACCGGTTGGGTTTCGCTGTTGGCTATCGCACTTCTGACGTGGCAAGTACCCGGTGATGGCACGTCGACTCAGCCACCGAGGACTCAGCCACCAACGACACCACAACCGACACGCCCGAGCGGCAAGTCCCAGTGGCTGGTCGAGCAACTCGACCTCGAGCGCTACAAATCCAACATTGCCAAGCTTGCCTCGTTCGGCACCCGTTACTTCTCGACCGACGGCAACAAGAAGGCACTGCAGTGGCTGGACGATGAACTGACCTCGTACGGGTACGACGTCGTGCGACAGCCGTTCACCGCCAAAGCGCGTCGCGGCATCACCGGGGGAATGACAGTCGAGAATCTGTACGTGACCAAGGTGGGCCGTAAGCATCCCGACCGCATGTACATCGTCTCGGCGCACATGGATAGCTATAACACCGAGAGCGCTGACCAGTCGTTCGCCCCCGGTGCCAACGACGACGCTTCGGGATCGAGCCTGGTTCTGGAAGCAGCGCGGGTGTTCGCGTCGATCGATCTCGATGTGACGGTGCGATTCGTCTGGTGGAACGCCGAAGAGATCGGCTTGATCGGCTCCAAGCACTACGTCCTCGAACGGCACGCGCAGCAGGGAGTGGAAGTTCCCCCGGGTAGTGGTCGCTATCCCGAACCGAAGTGGCTCGGAGTGATCCAGCACGACATGCTGATGTTCGACCACGGTATGCCTCGTACTCCTCGCAACTCCGATGATCCTCCGCGGGTGTCGGATCGCCAGTCCCGTCGAGCCGACATCGACGTCGAGTACGACTCGAGAAACGACTTCGGGGGCGCGGCCCAGAGTCTCGCCATGAATTGGCTTCGCGGAAACATCCGGTACAGCGCGCGTTATCCGGCCGAGATCGGATCGAACATGGCCGCGACAGATTCGGTTCCGTTTGCTCCGCACTGTCCGTCGATCAGCGTGCGCGAGAACCAGCGGCTCGCCGAGATTGGGCGAGGCGGCGACCCTCACTGGCACAAGAACAGCGACGTCCCAGACACGTTCAGCGATGCGGACTATCGGTTGGGATTCAACGCGACGCAAATGACCGTGGGGGCGGTCGCGGATCTCGTCGGGGCCAGGCCGGCCGTGGCCGACGGCGGCCCCAAGTAGCGCCACCGACCGCACCGCTCTCCGTGCCGAATCCATCGAGCTAAACCCGCTCCAGTCAGCTATGGTCTGAGTTGGGCTGAGAGTTCTTAGACATACCGACGTCGTCCATTTTCGCGTTCGCCGCTCTCGGCGTGAGCGTGGACCTTCGTGTGGAGTGTCGCCTTGGAGAGGTCGTTCGATGCGACGTTTGAATCTTGATTCCACAATACGGCACCGGGCGACGACAAATGCTGCTCCGAATGGCCGACCTGTTCTAAACGGGCCAAACCCACTTCGGCGGAGCTGGCCGCTCGCGACGCTCTTCCTTGTCACGATCATCCTCGGTAGCGAACTCCACGCCGGCGTTACCATCACCGCTCCGACATTGACCATGGACGTCGGTTCGCTCGCCACAGTTCCAATTTTGGTGGACAGCACCGAAGTCACGGCCGGACTGGCGTACGGACTCTGCTCTCTGCCGAGTGGGGTTAGCCCAGCCACGTTGATATCCGTGGTCCCGGGGGCGGCGCTCGCCCTCTTCGGCGGCGGCAGCGGCCCCGACTTCTTCACGGTCGTGATCGAGCCGGGCGGCGTGACCGGATCTCATACCGTCGGCTGTATCTACGACCTCTTCGGAGCGGAGTCGCTCGGCCTGGGAGCCGGACACGAGGTCGTGGATCTGACGTACCAAGCAGAATCGGACGGGTCAGTGGCTCTGTGTTTTTGTGACTCGTTGGGGATCCCGGTAGTCGAGACGATTTTCCTCGACGACTCCGGAGGGTCGTTGGTGCCGGTCCAAGTTTGTGGATCCATCACAGTCGGCGCCGTCTGCTCGCCGGTGTTCGGGCTGAACTGCGACTTCCAGGACCTCACTCAAGTCGTCGCAATCTCGTGGACCAACTCCGGAACGTACTCAGCGCACGACGTCTTTCGTAACGAAGTGTGGATCGCGACGCTGCCCGGATCGCAAGAAACCTACACCGATCCCCAACCCAGTTTGACGACCGAGTACCGAATCGAATCGACCTGCGTCGACGGCGAGCCGGTCTCGTCCACGTGTACCGTCGAACTCTCCGAGGGAGGCGACGTTAACCGGGACGGGCTCACCAATCTCGCCGACGCCATCTACCTACTGAGCTTCCTGTTCTCCGGCGGACCGGATCCCGCATTCGTCGCCTGCCCGTAGCCGGAAAACCAAACCGGGCGTCTGCAATCGCCCGTCCAAGCTCGGGCCCCTTTCGGACGCGAAACGACTCCGCTTGGAACAATCGCGCGAACTAGAGACATAGCGTGACGCGGATTTCGGCCGGTTTACTGGCTCCCCGGTACGACCGTAATGCGAACTCGATTCTCGTGCTGTCCAAAAACTCGTACGTGCTTCACGAAACGTATGGCCGGTTTGGCTTTGCGTCAAGCGGCCGTACTCTTCTTCATCGAGCTGTCGACGCGGCGAGTGGAGATCAATGGAATCACACCAAACCCGGACGCCGCCTTCATGGCGCAAGCGGCTCGTAACCTCGTCGACTGCGAAGGCGGCTTCCTGCGCGACAAGCGCTATCTGATCAACGATCGGGACACCAAGTACACCAAGCAGTTCCTTCGCATTCTGAGAGGCTCTGGTGTGAAGAACGTCAAGCTGCCGCGTCGAAGTCCTAACCTGAACGCGTACGCCGAACGGTTCGTGCTCACCATTAAGTCCGAGTGCCTCAACAAGCTGGTGTTGTTCGGTGAGCGATCGCTTCGTCGAGCGATCTCTTCCTTCATGACGCACTATCATGAGGAACGAAACCACCAAGGGCTCGACAACAAACTGATCGACGGACAAGCGACGGTGGGGGAAGGGGAGATCGAATGCACCGAGAGACTCGGCGGACTCCTCAAGTACTACCACCGCGCCGCCTGAGAACGTTGTCGCAACGCGGGCAAGTGCGTCGAATGGGGAATCAGTATGTCCAGATCGATGCCGTCGTGGTGAAACTGTCGAATTCGCGAGTATGATCGCGACGAGGTCACGTCGTTCCTTCGTCATGGCCTCCTTTTTCCTTCACCTACGAGTCTCGATCGATCGTCAGCTCCGCACGGATGAGTTATTGGACAGGGCGAGGTTCACGGCGGACCTCGAGCCGGTTCGAAACCAGGTCGACGATCCAGTACTCGGGCAGACCATGCGCGGCGTACTGCGCGGCCTTCCTCGTTCGATCGAACTCGAGTGAAGCGTCGATTCTCCAGCACACGTCATCGGCGTAAGTGGTCCAACGGTGGGGGACTGCGACGGATTCTCCGTTTCGCAGAACCGATCACATCGGGGTCCGCAAATCCGAACTGCGAAATCTCGATAAACCTCTTAACATGTAGCACGTCGGTTGTGCATCGACCACCGAGTTGGCCGGATTCGATGGGTCTGTGTTCTTAGACTCTTCGTGGATTTCGATCGTCCCGACAGTCGAGATCGGCACCGAGCAGTAAAATGCGATTGTCCGACGCGCGGTTCATGGAAGCACCCGCTGCGCGCTGGTTCAGAAAGGATGGCTGTTTGGATCTCTACGCGGAGCTCCGCGCTCTCGTTGATGCTCTCCACGATCGTAATCTCGATTACGCTATTTGTGGCGGCGTAGCCCTGGCGATTCATGGGCACCCCAGGTTTACCAAGGACATCGACATCGTGATCCAATCGCGTTCGTTGGATGCGGTTCGCGCGTGTGTCAACGAGCTAGGCTTCATTCATCCGGCGTCAGTTCTTCCGTTTGGACGGGGAACCGACCAGGAGCGACTGGTCTATCGAATGACAAAGATCTTGGGCGAGGAGACGTTGACCATCGACCTCCTGGTGCTCGGCCCCGGATTCGACGAGGTGTGGGACAATCGTGAGTTTTTTGCGTGGAACGACCGCAAGATCCAGGTCGTGTCCCGCGACGGTTTGATAAAGATGAAGCGGCTGGCCGCACGCAAGCAAGACGAGGCCGACATCGAAGCGCTCCAGGACGGAGATGCTGATGCCGAAGCGTGACCAGACATCCGAGGCGATCGATCGTCGACTACGAGAGCTATCAGAGCTCGTTCGACTTGGGCACTCATTAGCGAGGACGAAGCGCCTGGGGCGGGTGACCGATTCACGTCGCGAAACGTCGGAGTCGACGAATGTCGACTCTCACTAACGGGTGCTCGGTCATTAGCGGTGCTGCCCGCCACGACCTGATGTCACTTTCGTGTCGAGTACGCGACATGATATCCGCTGTGCGCACGGGCGTTGGTGCATGATTCGCGAGCTTCCGAAGTGCGGTATCATTCGGTCTTTGGAGTTGTTCTCTGAGGAGCTGAGTGTATGCCTTCCGTCAAGTCGAGTCGCGTCCATCCGAAGTACAAGACCGACTATCGCGTCAGGAACTGGAGCGAGTATGAGCAGGGTCTTCGTGCTCGTGGCGACGTGAGGATCTGGTTCGGCGGGGACGCAATCGCTAACTGGCCCGCGAAGTCGAGTGGGGGACCTGGCGGTCCGCGGCTCTACTCAGATCTTGCGATCGAAACGTCGCTCACGCTTAGGACCGTCTTTCGGTTGCCACTTCGACAAACCGAAGGCTTCGTGAGTTCCTTGCTGCGCATGCTTGGTCTTGATCACTTGCCCGTGCCGGATCACACGACGTGCCGCCGGCGCGGACGGAATCGGTCATCAAGCCGGAGACGACGAGCGAAACAGTAGGAATGTGGGAGCGGAACGAGGAGCTCGAGTCATGGGCCTCCTTTCTCGGGGGTCGCTCCTCTAGCCCGGACTATTCATCAGGCGAAGCCGCGCAGGCTGCGCTTCCCGCGAATC
>JAJFFE010000349.1 GCA_021776775.1 Planctomycetota bacterium
AGATCTCGCGCGACATGACTTTTCGGCCGGGCCTCTAGAGGCTGGTAACTCGTACGGGAGATAAGACGTGATTCGTCTGACGCGATTGAACGGCCGAGGGTTCTTACTGAACTCAGAACTGATCAAGTTCATGGAGGAAACCCCCGATACCGTGATCACTTTGGTGAACGGTGAGCGTTTTCTCGTCACCGAGACTAGCGACCAAGTCGTCGACCTTGTCGTCGACTACGGAAAGAGACTTCGCGCCTTTCCCACGAATTGACACGCGCTCGTGCGCGGCGGGATGGCAGCAGAGGGGTAGTGGAGGACCGCCGATCGGTTCTTCGAGTAGGAAGAGACCATTATGGATCTGGCCACCGTCATTGGACTCCTATTGGGAGTCGGCCTCGTAGGGGCGTCGGTCAGTGAGTCCCTGAGCTCGTTCATCGACTACCCGTCGATGATGATTGTTATTGGTGGCGGATGCTCCGCGACCATGATGAGCATGCCACTGGGTCGCTTCTTGAACAGCCCTAAGGCAATTTTGAAGAGCGTCTTCACCGGCAAGGACTCGACGGCCGGGTTGATCAAGGACATGGTTCGCTACGGTGAGATCGCACGCCGTGACGGCATCCTCGCTCTCGAAGGTGTCATGGAGGAGATCGAAGACCCGTTCCTCGGCCGCGGCATTCAGCTCGCCGTCGACGGCAACGACCCAGATGACATCGCAGAAACCCTTGGTCAAGAGATCAACTCGCTATCCGATCGCCATGGCAAAGGTAAAGCGGTGCTCGAGCTGTTGGGCAAGTACGCGCCTGCGTTCGGAATGATCGGGACGCTGATCGGTCTCATCCTCATGCTTGCAAACCTAGACGACCCGTCGCAGATCGCGCCGAACATGGCCGTCGCACTCTTGACGACGCTGTACGGCGCAATGCTTGCGAACATGTTCGCCGGACCGTTGGCCGACAAGCTGACGGTGACGAGCGAGGCGGAGGTTCAGCGCATGGCTATCGTCATGGAGGGTGTGATCGCGATCCAGTCGGGAGACAACCCGAAGGTCGTCGAGCAGAAGCTCGAGTTGTTCCTGCCGCCGGGACAGAGGACCAAGGATGAGTAAGAAGAAGGAGAAGAAGGGTAGACCTATTGTCGTCGTCGAAGGGGCTCCCGAGTGGATGGTCACCTTCGGTGACCTCATGTCTCTCCTTCTGACATTCTTCATTCTGCTCTTCTCAATCTCTGAGGTGAAACAGAAGAAGATCTACGAGGTCGTTCAGTCGTTTCGAACGCAATGGCAGATCAGCGCTCCACAGATGGGTTACCACATTGAGCAGTTCGATGACGTCGTCAACCTACTGTCACACATGTCTCTCGAACTTCCCGATCAGCGGGAAGGTAACGAGGGTAAAGCGAAAAAGGTCGACAACCCGTTCGGAGAGCACGCGGAAGTCGTTCGGATCGACGACAATCTTTTGATCAGCATCGCGGGGTCGGTATTGTTCGAGGAACACTCCGCTCAACTGAACGACTCTGCTCGTGACCTACTGGCGGGGATTCGTACCAAGTTGCGCGGCCCGGATACGTGGATACGCATCATCGGCCACGTCAATCCGACTGCGCTTCCCGAAGGCAGCGCGTTCAAGAACCACGACGAGCTAGGCTCGCGACGAGCGCAAGCGGTCAAGGAGTTCCTCTCCGCGGACTCCGATGGTGGCCCGGGCATTCGCGAGGCCCGTTTGGAAATATCGTCGCGTGGTCGTAACGATTTGATTCCCGAGATCGACATTCACAATCCAGCAGAACGTCGCAAGCTCGATCGCGTCGAGATCATGATGACGCCAGAGCCAGCGTTTCGAGCTCGACAACGTTAGCTAGAGATTGAAGAGAGGACGTCATGGCAGACATCAACCTTGAAGCCGAGCAAGTGGTCGGCGAGGAAGAAGAGGGCGCGCCCGATAAGAAGGGCGGCGGGCTTTTCGCGCGCAAGGGCTTGATCATCTTCGGCGCAATCATTGTCGTTGAAGCGATCGTCTTGTTCTTTGTCTTCGACGCCATCAACGGCGGCGACAATAATGAAGCCGCGGCCGACACGATCGCAGACCCGGTCGTGGATCTGAGAACGCTGTACGCCGAAGCCGGTCGGCTGGAGTTAAGTGACGTTTCGATCTACGATCCCAGCGATCCGAGCCCCCGAGGCGATCGACGGTTTACATTCTCGTTGGTGCTGAGAATCGACGGCACCGCGTTCAAAGAGTTGCAGTCGGCGGTCGAATTGAACGAGTTCGCGATGGATCTCGTCAAGGACGACATCAAAGAGGAAGTCCGAAGCTACTTGTTGCGGCACGGGGGACACCCGTTGAAGAATCGGGACCACCAAGCCAAACTTGGCCCGCGCTTGAAAGATCACCTGAACCAAGAGCTCACCCCTCTTCGCGGGAAGATCTTGAAAGTCGACGTCGAGAAGTTTCAACCTTCGAAGTACTGAGAGAGCAGTCTCATGGCGGATGAAGAGCTAAACGAAAGCACCGAAGAAGTCAGCGAAGAGCAACCGGTCGACGATTCGGTCGCCGATGTCGCCACGCCGGACGCCAGCGCAGGCAGCGTTGCCGCTGAAGGTGCGGGCGAGGGTAGCGGCGAAGATACGCTTAGTGCTGAGTCGGAAGCGAGTGACGTCGTTTCCGAAGATGTCGCTTCGCAACCGGCAGACGTTACGCAACCGGCAGAAACTGCCGATGGCATTGATGTTGCCCAAGGGGAAGAAGAGATCCGTCAGGAGCTTGGCATCGGCGGCGGGAAGATCGAAATCGATCAAACCGAAGTCGAACGCCTCCTTGGGGAGGCGGTTGTGGGCTACGAGCAGATCTTCGCGGGCACAGTGCTCGATCCGAGTCTTCCCGTCGCCGGGGAGGCGACTTCCGTCGTGGGAGACGACTCATCCGGCGCCGACGTCGTTTCGCAAAACTTAGGGCTCTTGCGAGACGTCAACATGAAGGTCAAGGTCGAACTTGGGCGCGGCCGGATGTACCTCAAAGACATCCTTCGCCTCGCACAAGGATCCGTCGTCGAGCTAGAACGGCTCGCCGGCGATCCGCTGGATATCTACGTGAACGAGAAGGTGATTGCACGGGGCGAAGTACTCGTACTCAACGAGAACTTCTGCATCCGGATCACTGAAATCTTCAGCCCCGCGGAGGTCCTTGCTCAAGAGGTTTAGATACCTTGTGAGAGGGGACGAATGGAGAGGGGACTCCGTTCGCAATCGGTAGCACCGGTTCGGACATCCGCGGAAGCGCGCACGCCGACTGTTCATCGTGTCTGCAGTATTTCCACCCCACGACATGTAGGGGTGTTCGTCATCGCGCTACTTTACGCGACGATCAGCACGATTTCGGCGCTCGACGCGGCGCCGCCGCGCGATGACACGACACAAACTCCGGTCGCCCAAGGGCTCGGCGAGAAAGCGGCAAAACCCGCCGCTTCGCCGAATATTCCTTCGAAGAAGCGACCACTGCTCGACGAGTCCAAGCTAACACTCAAAGACTACGCGGCATCTCGGAACAAGACATCCGAAGCGAGCGGTGACGTTGTTCCTACCCAATCGACGTGGGACAAAGTCGGAGCGCTGGGCGCCGTCGTACTCGTACTTCTGCTTTGCGGGGCCGTGATCCTGGTCTTCCGGCGTATGCAGCCAACGGTTCGTGACCGCGAGGGACACCGGGTCCTCGAAGTATTGGGCCGAGTTCCAGTCTCATCGAAGCAGCAGATATCAATGGTTCGAGTCGGATCACGAGTCATCGCGGTCGGAATTTCTCCGGACCGTATGACATGCCTTTCCGAAATCACCGACGCCAACGAAGTCATGCGCTTGTTACCAGCCTCCGAGTTCAACGCCACTCTCAATGTCGAGTCGGGAGAGTTGGAGATCGGCGAACTCGAGCCGAGTCCCGTGCTCGAGAGTCGGCCAGCAGACCGGATCGAGCCGTTTCGGGATGAACTGTCTCGTCTCCGCGGCATGGTCGCCCACTGGAGGCACAAGTCGGGACGACGTGCGGCTGATGGCGGTGCTCAATGAGGATCTCGACGTGGCGCCCGGTCGAGAAGTCGTCGTCAGAAACCAACCGGCGCGAACGCTTCGTTTACGCTCGTTTGGAGCGGACGGCGAGTGGGCAGGTCGGGGCAACGCGGAATCGCCCACCGCTGACGACCGACGACAGCGACGACGCCGTGGGTTCGAGGAAGAGGCTTCGACGGGCACTCCTTATCGCGGGTGTCGTCATCCTCTCGGTTCTCGTACCCGCCATGGCGAGTGCTCAGGGAGCGCTCGAGCAATACAATCCGCTGTCGCGAGACAACCTCAGCGTGTCGCTCAAGATGTTGAGCATTCTCACCATTCTGACGCTCGCCCCCTCGATCCTTCTGCTCACGACTGCGTTTCCGCGCATCGTGATCGTGCTCGGCTTCGTTCGACGAGCTCTGAGCACCCAAGAGGTCCCGCCGAACCAAGTCATCGTTGGACTTTCCCTGATCCTGACATTCTTCGTGATGGGGCCGACGTTCAACAGCATCAAGAACGAGGCGCTCGTGCCGTATCTCAACGGCATGCCCGATGGCGAAGCACTCGAAATAGGCCTCTCTCATCTGCGCGACTTCATGTGGAGGCAAACCGATCCCGAGAGCGTCGACGTCATGATCAGTCTCTCCATGGAGGAAGTGACCGACGACACTGAATTGACGCTCGATCAAGTACCGATCTTCACGCTGATCCCGGCATTCATGTTGAGCGAACTCAAGCGAGCGTTCGAGATGGGCTTCATGATCTACCTGCCCTTCGTCGTAATCGACTTGGTCGTCGCGTCGACTCTCATATCTATGGGCATGCTGGTCCTACCGCCTGTTCTGATTTCTCTTCCTTTCAAAGTACTTATCTTCGTTCTCGTTGACGGCTGGGAACTCATTGTCTCTCAACTCGTCGCGAGCTTTTAGGGGCCGAGATGGATCAACTCGATCAGATAGACAGAGTCATTGACGTCTTTCGTGCCGCGCTCGTCATGGTGCTTCAGCTTTCACTGCCGCTCCTGGCGGTCGGTCTCATCGTCGGCTTGAGCGTGAGCTTGTTCCAGGCGATGACGCAGATTCAGGAGCAGACGCTCGCCTTCATTCCAAAGATCCTCGCGGTTGTCGCGACGTTGATCTTCATGCTCCCGACGCTCCTGCAGTGGGCCCTCGAATACACTGCCAAAACTCTGTTCGATCTGTCGATCTTGAGTCCGGGGGCTGGCGCCTAATGCCCTTCGTTCCGGCGTTCCTCACCGACGAAATGGCCCTCTTCCTCCTGGTCTTCTTCCGAATGACCGGTGTGGTGTTGGCCGCGCCACTCTTGGCGAACGCGAGCCTCCCGATGCGCATTCGCGTCTGGTTTTCGTTCTTGCTGGCGGTGGTTGCGTTTCCTGCCGTCGATCGAGTCGCGGAAGTTGGGCTCTTCACTAGTCTGTTTCGCAACGAGGTTACGACGACGCTCGCTGTCGGTTCAGAGCTGGCGATCGGGTGGGCGGTGGGTTGGACCGCGTCGATCATGATGTACGCGGCTCAGTTGGCTGGGCATCTGGTGGGACAAGAAGTCGGACTTGCCATTGGCGAGGTCTTCGACCCGGTCTCGCAAACGGCGAGCTCTCCCTACGCCAACCTGTTCTTCAGCGTCGGAACATTGGTGTTCGTCATCATGGGCGGGCACCTGGTTCTGTTCGAGGCTGTGGTTGCCATGTTCAAATCGGCCCCGGTTGGCGGGTTCACAACATTGAACCCTGCCAGCGCCATGCTGATGGCGAAGGAGTTCGGCGGACAGGTCTTTTCGTTGGCGCTGCGGCTGGCAATGCCGACGGTGCTCGCGTTGCTGCTGGCCACCGTGTCGATGGCAATCTTGGCTCGCGCCGTTCCGGAGATGAACATCTTCATCGTCGGCTTCTCGATTCGAATCACCATCGGGCTATTCGTTGTCGTCTTGATGGTTCCGTTCGTGGTCGAGTACTTGACCGACCTGGTCGGACTGACCAGAGAGAACCTGCTCTCACTGCAAGCAGCATGGGAGAGGGGGTAACGGATGGCCGAAGAATCAGCCGGTGAAAAAACCGAACCCGCGACTCCTCGTAAACGAGAGGACGCGCGCCAGAAAGGGCAAGTCGCCAAGAGCCAAGACTTGACCACGGCGATCCTACTCCTCAGCGCGTTCTGTTTGATCTTCACCATGGCCGAGACTCTCGTCGCCGAGCTCGGGCAGATGTTTCGAACAGCGTTCAACGGAGTGGCCGACGCTCGCTTGACGTTCGAGAACGTTTCGTACTACGGAGCGGAGGGGTTGCGCTTCCTCGTCGTCCTGTTGGCGCCGTTCGTCGGTGGGCTGTTCGCGCTCGCGTTCCTGATCAGCTTGCTGCAAGTCGGTTGGGTCATTTCGACGACGCCGTTGCAGCCCGATATCTCGAAGTTGAGCCCGATCAAAGGCTTTCAGCGGATCGTTTCTATGCGCGGCTTGATGAGACTCGCCTTCGGCATTCTGAAGCTGGTCATCGTCGGAGCCGTGCTCTATGTCGCGTATCAAAAGCTCTTTGACCCCCTGAGCGACGATAGCTTCATCGTCTTGCTCTATGTCGATCTTCCGCAGGCCATCGCGCTCGCCAACGTTGCCTTGTTTCGCACGGGCGGTTTGGCGTGCCTCGCGCTTCTCGTCTTGGCGCTACTCGACTTCAGCTTTCAGCGCTGGAAGCACGAGCAGGACATCAAGATGACCAAGCAGGAGGTTCGCGAAGAGCAGAAGCGAATGGAGGGGGATCCGAAGCTGAAGGAGCGCCGTCGTCGTATCGCCCACCAGCTAGCCCTGCAACGCATGATGCATGAAGTTCCGAACGCAGATGTCGTGATCACGAACCCGACGCACTACTCGTGCGCCATCAGCTACAAAGACAAAGAGATGCGAGCCCCTCGCTTGGTGGCAAAGGGTGTCGATCATCTCGCCCTTCGTATCCGCGAGTTGGCGAAAGAGAATGGCGTTCCGATCGTGGAAGAGCCGCCACTCGCACGAACGATCTACTCGTCCACCGAAGTCGGCGACGAAGTACCGCCCGAACTCTACAACCAAGTCGCCAGAGTTCTCGCGTATGTCTACCGCCTTGGAAAGCGCCGGCAATCTGCCGGTGTCGGATAGGGGTAGACGTCCATGGTTAGTGCCGCCCTACAGAAACTCGTACAGCCGATCGCCGCGAACCGAGACCTGCTCCTGGTCGTCGCGGTTATCGGGATCTTGCTAGCGATCCTCTTACCGCTGCCCACGATCCTCATGGACGGGCTGTTGGCGCTGAACATCACGTTCTCGCTGTTGATCTTGATGACTGCGATCTACATGCGTAGTCCGCTCGACTTCTCGGTGTTCCCGTCTGTGCTCTTGGTGATGACTCTTTACCGGCTCGCCCTCAACATTGCGACGACACGGCTGATCCTCGGAAATGCCGGGGAGGATGGCGAGAAGGCGGCCGGCAACGTCATCCACGTCTTCGGCGATACGGTCACAGCCGGAAACGCTGTCGTTGGTTTCGTCATTTTCATTGTGATCGTCGTGATCCAGTTCGTTGTGATCACGAAGGGTGCGACCCGTATTGCTGAGGTTGCGGCACGTTTTACCTTGGACAAGATGCCCGGTCAGCAACTCTCGATCGACGCCGACCTCAACGCAGGAATGATTGACGAGGCGACAGCCAAGGCGCGTCGGGAGCGAATCAACCAGGAAGCCGACTTCTACGGCGCCATGGATGGTGCCTCGAAGTTTGTCCGCGGTGACGCGATCGCCGGGATCTTGATCACGCTGATCAACATCATCGGCGGACTGATCATCGGTATGGCCAGTTACGGCATGCCGCTCAGTGAGGCGATCGAGGTATTTACCAAGTTGACGATTGGTGACGGACTCGTCAGTCAGATTCCGGCACTCGTCGTGTCCGTTGCCGCCGCGTTGATCGTAACTCGGCAGACTGGCGACTCGAATTTAGGTGCTGACCTCGTCAACCAGACGTTCTCGAGCCCCCGCGCAGTCGCTATCACCGCGGTGTTCCTCCTCATGTTGCTTCCGTTGGGGCTACCGCCGCTGTTCTTGCTCTCTGGCGCGGCGATTCTCGGAGCGGTGTCGTTCTTCATGGCCTCTAGCGCTAGAACAACCGCTGTGTCGGCCGAAGAAGAGGCGGAAGAGGCGGCGGCTCCGGAGGCATCTCCCGAGGTTGTTCTACCTCCCGTCGATCCACTGGAACTCGAGGTCGGATACGGGTTGGTCAACTTGGTCGAGGCCGGCGAGCGTGGTGGGTTGCTGCAGCGGGTCAGCTTGATCCGAGAGCAAGTCGCGACCGAACTCGGCATCGTTATTCCGCCTGTGCGCATTCGTGACAACATGCAGTTCCGTCCGAACGACTACGCGATCAAGCTCCGCGGGGAGACGGTGGCCAGCGGCTCGGTTCTTGTGGACCACTACCTAGCGATGGACTCGGGACTCGGTCTCGATCCGATCGACGGGGTCCCGACCAAGGAGCCGGCATTCGGGATCGATGCTTGGTGGATCACGGAAGAGAAGAAGGGCCGCGCCGAAGCGATGGGATACACCGTCGTCGATTTGGTCAGCGTGCTCGCGACGCATCTGACAGAAGTGATCCGCGATCACGCCGCAGAACTGTTGACGCGCGAAGAGTCGAACCAGCTGATCAACAAGCTGAAAGAATCGGCAGGTGCAGTTGTCGATGAGGTGGTCCCGGATCAACTGAAAATCGGGGACGTGCAGAAAGTCTTGCAGAACCTTCTCCGCGAGAAGGTCTCGATCCGAGACCTCGAGGCGATATTCGAGAGCATGGCCGATTGGGCTTCTCGAACCAAGGACCCCGAGGTTCTTACAGAGTACGCGCGGCATGGGCTTAGCCGTTCGATCTGTCGCCAGTATGGCGACGACGAAGGTCGCGTACACGTCGTGACGCTTGATCCCCGTCTCGAGGAATTCATCGAGAATGGTATCGAGCACACGGATAGAGGAAGTTTCCTTCGCCTGAGTCCGGAGATGATCACCCCGATCATCCAGACCGTGACCAAGTCCCTCGAGCGTCTGCTCGAACAGGGACACCCCCCCATTGTCTTGACTGCGCCACAGATTCGTTTGCAGGTACGGAGACTGCTCGAGAGTCAGATCCCGGGCATCGTCGTTCTGTCTTACAACGAAGTGGCAAAGGGTGTGGCAGTCGAATCAGCGGGTGTGGCGGCGGTGGAATGACACGAGAGAGATGGACGATGGGGTGGACGAGAGTGAGCGGCCATGATTGAACCGGCCGAGACGAGGGCGGACGATCTGATCTGCGTGCAAGCGGGCTCGTACCGTGAAGCGCTGGAGAAGATCCATTACGAGTACGGGGCGGGATTCCGAATTGCGCACACGAGAGTCGTGCGACGCGAGGGAATCATGGGGATGGTCGGGGGGCGCGGCGTCGAGGTGTTCCTCCTCCCCAGCGGGCAAGTTGCCAAGGGACAAGTGCCAGCCGGGCAGGTTCCCACCCAGCCATCCTCAACTGGAGAGGGTACGGGTGGGACCTATGACGTACACGGTTCGGCGCGTGGACACGTGCCCATTCAGCCAGCCGTCGGCTCGAACATCAGCGAGCCGCTGCGCGCGCCAACCGACACGGGAAGTGGTGCTCCTCTGCTGAGTGAGGCCGCACAGGACCTACAACGACAGATCAAGCGGCTGCTCAAGGCGCGCAACCAAGAGCTGCACGAGACCGACGTGGTTGCCGAAGGCCCGAAGAGGAAGGGGCGCTCCCTTCACGCCAGAGTCATCTTGGACGCGCTCGACAAGGCGCGCGAGGCGTCACCAGAGCTGGTGACGGAATCGTCTCCTATTCGTGCACCGTTACTCAGCGCGGCGCATCCTGTGTTGCGTGCGGCGTGTCGGCTGCTCGTGACCAACGGGTTTCCCCCCGAAGTGGCGACAGAATTGACCAATGAGTTGCGAAAGAAGCGACTCACCGCATGGCGGTCGACTAGCGGGGATGAAGACGCCGACGCTGAATTCGAGGCGCGCCGCCTGTTGGGAGACATCGCGCGGCCGAAGCTTCCGCCGTGCTCACCGATTGCGCTGCACGCGGAGGATGGCCCGAAGACCGGGCCGCGAGTTATCGCGCTCGTCGGCCCGACGGGGGTCGGGAAGACAACGACCATCGCAAAGCTGTCCGCTCCGCTGCGTCTCGTTCACCGCCGCCGCATTGGATTGATCACCTTGGATACCTTTCGGCTCGGTGCGATCGAACAGATCAGTCGTTACGCAGAAATCGTCGGGCTAGAAGTACGAGCCGTCGAGCGACCGGACCAGTTGGCGGCAGCGCTCGCCGAGTTTCACGAGTTCGATGTTGTCTTCATCGACACGGCCGGTACCAGCCCGAAGAACACAGATCATCTCGACCATGTTCGTCGGATCCTCGCGCTCGTCGAAAACGTCGAAGTTCACTTGTGTCTCTCCGCCAGCGTCACGCGGGACGCACTGGTCGAGACCGTCCAGCGGTACCGTCCGCTTGCTTTCGATCGCCTTCTCATTACCAAGGCAGATGAAGCGGTCGGGGCGGGACACCTGATGGATTTGTTCGACGTCGCAAAAGTCCCGGTCTCGTACATGACGTGCGGCCAAGACGTACCCGAAGATATTGCCACCGCGACCACGGAGCGTCTCGAGTCGCTCCTGTTTGGAGAGGTCAAATGAGTCAAGAGCAGCGACTGCGCGAGTGGGTTCGCGAGGGGAAATCCAAGAAGGGGTGTCGGGTCATTACCGTGTCCGGGGGCAAGGGAGGGGTCGGAAAGACGAATCTCTCGGTTGCACTCTCTCTCGCGGCGGCGTCTCAAGGACGACGCACGTTCTTGATGGACGGAGACCTGGGGCTGGCCAACATCGACGTCTTGTTCAACCTCGACGCCGAGCGTGACCTCTCCCACGTTCTTTCGGGCCGAGCCGAGCTCGACGACATCCTCATCGACCTACCGTTTGGGCTGACGTTGGTCCCCGGTGCATCCGGTATGACTCAAATGGCTGACTTGGCCGACATTCACCCGGACGCGTTGGAGGGCATGCTGTGCGAGTTGGAGAAGCGCGCGGAACTCGTGTTGGTCGACACAGGGGCCGGGATCACGCGGGAGGTCGTCGAGTTCTGCGTGCTCAGTGGTGAGGTGCTCGTCGTAACGACACCCGAGCCTACGGCAATTACGGATGCCTACGCGCTGATCAAAGTGTTGGCGGAGCGCGAGCCCGGGCTCGATCTGTGGCTGTTGGTCAACATGGCCCGCGATCACGCTGAAGGCGAAGCGACCATCGCCAGGATTCGAGAAGTGGCCGAGCGCTTTCTCGGCATCACGATCAAGTCCGCAGGCGTCGTGCTCGATGACCCTGTAGTGAGCACTGCGGTCAGAAATCGACAGCCGTTCACCTTGGCGTATCCGCACTCTAGCGCACAGTCGTGCGTGATGTCGATTGCGCGCAATCTCGGCTTCGATCGCCCGTGCGACCAACAAGGTTCATCGAATTTTTTCCGTCGAATGCGCTCGCTCTTCACCGGGCCGCGCACGGTTACCGGAACAAGTTAGGAGGGTCGGACGATGGGACGATACGCTGCGACATTCGGCATGCTCGGATTCTTGGCCACGATCGCTCTCGCCTTCTTCAACGAGGCGACGATCACCGTGGTCATATCCCAAGCCGTGTTTTGGACCGTGGTTTGTGCTTTGGCCGGAGTGGCCATCAGCGTAGCCGCAAAAAAACTCGTCGCGGAGATAGAGCTTCCCACCGTCGAAGACGAGATCGAAGCGGAGAAGCATCAGCGAGACCTTGCGAAGTACCGGGAACGCATGAAGCAGTTGGCTGAGCAGTTTCCGCGGACCGCGCGGGAATCTCACCAATCACAAAAAATGTCACCAGAAGTGTCGACATCGGCCGATAAAGCGGAGGTGGGGGATAGCTCTCCTGAGCCGCAGTCGCAGGCCGCTGGGTAACCGACGGATTGCGATAACCGCTGTACCAATGCCCGCCGCATTGCTGCCCTGAAATTTCGAGAGCGGAGGAAACGTGGCGACGACTCGGACCAAGACCAAGACGAAGTCCAAGCGTAAGACGAAGTTCAACCCACGCCGGCATCGTTTGGTGGGGAAGACTCGGATTGACGACCCAGATCTAGAGCTCGTCTGGATCGAATACAAAGAGACAGGTGCGCAGGACCTGCGCAACCGACTGATGGAGCGTTACCTGACGCTCGTCAGATACATCGCTGAACGCATCCTCGTGAAGCTACCTCAGAACGTCGAACTCGACGATCTGTACAGCGCGGGGATCTTCGGACTGATGGACGCGATCGATGGGTTTGACCTCGAACGCGGCGTCAAGTTCGAAACATACTGTACGACTCGTATCCGCGGGTCGATCCTGGATGCACTCCGTGCGCTCGACTGGGTACCGCGAATCGTTCGCAACAAAGCGCACCGATTGGATGACGTCTTCCAGGCACTGGAGAACGAACTCGGTCGTACACCGACCGATCCCGAGCTTGCGGATCGTCTGGAGTTGTCGCAGACCGACTACCAGGCGCTCCTCCGCGAGGCGAGTGCCGTGACCATGGTCTCGCTCAACGATCAATCCGGTGACGACGGCGACTCCAAGACGCTGCGCAAGATCGACATTCTCGAAGACAAGCGCGGCGTCGATCCCGAAGACGAAGCGCTAAAGCGTGAAGTGACCGAGTTCATCACGAAGTTCCTTTCCAAAAAGGAACGGCTGATCGTGCTGCTCTACTACTTCGAGGATCTGACCATGCGTGAGATCGGCTCGACCCTGGGCCTTTCGGAGTCGCGTGTTTGTCAGTTGCACTCGCGGATCGTCCTGCGCCTCCGCAACCAACTACGGAAATACCAGCGCGATCTGATTCGCTAGCGAGTTCTTTCCAGCAGAGCGGCGGCAAGGGTTGCGGACGAACAGCCAAGTCGGCGTCGCGCCGCCAGGTCGATCGACTGAGAAATTTCAGGGCAGGACCGGGTTCAGGTGCACCGCACCGGGGCCCGGTCTCTTTTTTGGTTGGACAACCGTCGTCGCCGTCGCTGGAACCCGCCGTAGTCGAAAACCCCGCTTCCGCTCCCCCTTCGCCTCACCTATCATGCTCGACCCCCTCGAGCGCAGAGGCGCACCGGAGAGCAGATCGTGGATCATTTCGACTACCGAGACGGCGAGCTTTATTGTGACGATGTTTCCGCGACGCGGCTGGCGGAGCGGTGGGGGACTCCCCTGTACGTCTACAGCGCGAAGACGATCCGGCATCACTACCAGGTCCTGTCCGACGCGTTCGCTCCGGCCGACGAACCTCCGTTGATCTGCTATTCCGTCAAAGCGAATTCGAACCTGCACGTGCTCCGCGAACTGAGCGCGCTCGGGGCGGGATTCGACGTCGTGTCCGGCGGGGAGCTGTCCCGGGTTCGCGAAATCGGCGGCGATCCGCAGAAGGTGGTCTATGCGGGCGTCGGAAAGACAACGGCGGAGATCGCCAACGCGATCGACGCCGGCATCTTGCTGTTCAATGTCGAGGCGGAGTCGGAGCTCGAGCGCATCGCGCTCTGCGCCCAAGAAGCTGGCACGGAGGTCGGCGTCGCGATCCGCGTCAACCCGGACGTCGATCCCAAGACGCACCGGTACATCACCACCGGCAAGCGAGAGAACAAGTTCGGTGTCGACCTCGACGGTGCCCGTCAAACGATCGCGCTCGCTCGTGACCTCGACGGCGTCGTCTGTCGTGGACTCCACATTCATCTCGGGTCTCAGATCACGGCGACGGCTCCGTACGTCGAGGGCATCCGTCGCGTGCTCGACTTCTTGGACCGAGAGCCCGAGATCTGCTCCGAGGTTCGGTACCTCGATATCGGGGGCGGCTTCGGCGTGCACTACGAAGGCAAAGAGGGGTTGCCGGCGACGCAATTTGCCGACGCCATCTTGCCGGAACTCGCCGGACGCGGGCTTCGCATCGTGCTCGAGCCGGGGCGATTCATCATGGCCAACGCCGGCGTGCTGTTGACCCGCGTCGTCACCACCAAGATGTCCGGAGGTCGTCGCTTCGTCATATGCGACGCCGGTATGAACGACTTGATCCGTCCGTCCCTGTATCAGGCTTACCACCGCATCGAGCCGGTTCTGCGCAAGGAGTCCGACGCCAAGGTGTTGACCGATATCGTGGGACCGATCTGCGAGACAGGAGACTTCCTCGGTCTAGATCGCGACCTGCCAGAAGTCGCGGAAGGCGATCTCGTCGCCGTGTTCACAGCGGGCGCGTACGCCTTCACCATGTCGAGCAACTACAACACGCGGTCCCGCCCCGCCGAGGTCATGGTCGACGGCAACGCGGATCGCTTGGTCCGCCGACGGGAGACGTTCGAGGACCAGATCCGCGCCGAACGAGAGATCGGATGACCGAGGCGATCGGCACGGAGAAGTCTGTGGGTTCTCTCTCCCATACCGAGTTCGGGGCGGGGCTCTTCTTCGTCGCTGCGTTCTGCCTGTTTGCGTACTACTCGGTCCCGCAGCTGACGTTTCCCTTCGAGTTGAGATACGGCGAAGGGGTCGTTCTGGATCAGGTCCGTCGTGTGAACGACGCGCCTGGGCTGTACCCGCCGTTCGACGAGCCGCCTTACCTCATCGGTAACTACCCACCGGTCTACCCAGTCGTCGCGAGTTTGATCCCGGCGCCGCCGTCGGCACCGTTCTTCGCCGGGCGACTGACATCCACCGCGTCGGTGTTGCTGAGCGCGTGCCTCATACTCTTGATCGTGCGGCGGTTCGCTTCGGCCCCCGCTGGGTTGATCGCAGGCGGGGCGTTCTTGGTGTTGTTCGAGATCAATGAGTTCGGTCCCTTGATGCGGATCGATTCGTTGGCCCTCGCGCTGGGCCTCCTCGGCCTCTTCGCCACCACTGTTTCCGATTCAAACCCACGGGTACTTTGGTGGAGAGTCTTCGGAGCTGCGGCGTTCTTCTTCTCCGTCTATACCCGACACTCCATGTTGAGCTTTCCGATCGCGTCGTACGTGCTTCTGTTTGCGCGCGCCGTTCATCGAGAGGATCGATGGTCCGCAGGTTGGATCACGCTGGCGTGGCCATTAGGGCTGGTCGCGGCGGGCGCGCTGGCGTTCCTGACCGCGAATATTGCGTACGACGGTGAGCCGTTTTCGCACTTGATCTACCTCAACCGACTGCCCTATCAGTGGCCGCGGGTCGAGCAGACGTGGTTCGCCTCCATGTTCCCGTGGCGCTATCCCCTCGCTGCCGCCGCTCTGTTTGCCCTTTGGCCCGAGAAGGTCGACGGGAACGGGCGTAGCACGTTGGCGCGATTTCTGTTCACGGGCGCGCTCTTCATCGAGATCGGATTGGCGCTCGTCTTTCTCGGTTGGAAGCTCTTCAGTGCCAACCTCGCTCCACAGGATTTGCTCAAGGCGGCGGCGGTGTTTCACGGCGTCTGGTTTGTCGTCGTGATCGGTGCGGTTGCTGGATGGACAGGGATTCGTGAGCGCGACAAGGCGACGCGCACGGTGGCGCTGTTTCTCCTCTGCGGCGGGGCTAGCGCCACGCTCATCGGCCGGGTCGGCTCGGACGTCAACTATCTGTTCGAGTACTACGCGTTCATCTCCATAGCCGTCGGGTTTGGACTGGCCCGGCTCCGCAAGTCCCGACAGTGGGGCCTGATCGCGATCGTTGCGCTGTTCGTCGTCGGCAACGTGGTGACTTATCCAGCCCTCCGCACTGCGCGCCCGGCCCGCCTCGAACAGATAAAAGGTCGCCAAGCACTGCTCGCCAAGCTCGTCGAGTTGCCCGGCAAAGTGTTATCGCAAGATCCAGCGCTCCTCGCGATGCTCGGCCGACCGGTCGACTATCAACCATTCATGTACCGTCAACTCTCAGACAACCAGATCTGGGACTCCGACGCTCTCGTGCGAGCCGTGCGCAACAAAGAGTTCAGCGCGATCATCGTTGTCTTGCATCAACCGTACGCGTGGATGGAAACCGTCGACGGCAAGCGCGTCCCGCAGTTCGGCCCCAAAGTAGAGAACGCACACAACGGATTCCCGAAGGAAGTGATCGCCGCTTACCAGGAGGCGTACGTCATCGATCCCGAGGTCGTCGTTTCCGAAGTGGTCAACGATCACTACCGCGAGTTGCGCTACCTGTTGGTGCCGAAGGAGGAGTAGCTCTTCGTGCGGCAAGGTCAGAAGCCCGGCCCACCGCCGTCGCTCAAGACCGTGACGTCTGGACGGCTCATCCTGAGCTGGTGTACTGCCGCTTCTTCGATCCCGGTTCTGCGCAGGGCCACTGTCTCGAGAGCGGACATGGCCGCGACTGTGTCGAGTGCGGCTGCCGTGATTGCGGTACGACTCAGGTGTAGAACTTTCAGGGCCGGCAGCATCGCGAGCGTAGCCACTCCGCGGTCGGTCACTGCGGTGTGACCGAGATGCAGCGTTGTGAACTGCCCGGTTTGGCTCAGGATCATCACTCCTTCATCTCCGACCTTGGTATGACCGAGGTGTAGGGCACGTAGGGTCGAGATCTGTGCGAGGCTGGCAAGTCCGAGATCGGTGACCGCTGTCCGTCCGAGGTAGAGTTCGGACAAGTGTGGTAGCGAAGTGAGCTGTGCCACGGCTTCATCGGTAACGTCTGTGCGGTCGAGACGAAGTGATTCCAACGTCGATAACGAAGCGATCGCGTTCCCGCTGCGATCCGTAACCAACGTCTCACTCAAGACCAAGTGCTTCAGGCGGTGGAACGACGCGATGGTACTCGCCGAGGCGTCGGTGAGGTCGGTCCCCTCGACGTTGAGTGTTTCGATATCCTTGAGGCGGCCGAGTTGCCGGAACCCGGCGTCGGTGATGTCCACTCGCCGCAATGCGAGCGTCGTCAACCCGTCGAGGGTTGCGATCGACTTCAGCGCTTCGTCGTCGATCGTGGCGTCGATCAACGTCAGGCTCCGCAAGGCGTTCGATCCTTGCAGCGCGTCGAGCTGCTCGTTCGCGACGTTGGATTCGTTGAACTCGAGGCTCTTCAATTTTGGCAGACGTCGCAATGGTCCGAGCGAAACGCCGTCCATGACGCAACGAGTGAAGTGCACCTGTTCGAGAGAGTTCAATGCCGAGAGCGCGTCGAGCTCTCGGCCGCGGAGGTCGAGATCGACGAAGTACGCAGCTATCGCCGGCGCACCGTCTCGTGTTGAATCGCGCCACACGGTCGCACCCAAGGACTCGATGCTCACCGATTCGACGGTCGCCGAATCCACCCGGGGGTCGCCGACCGCGTGAGGGGTGTGGCAGCCGATTACCGTCAAGAAGAACGCGGAGAACACGAACCGCATGGATTGGCTCTCGGTTGGGACGGCGTCTTCGGTCCCCCGGCGCGGCAGGTACGGATGGCGGGCGATCGGACAGACGCGATCTTGGCTTGTTCTCTATGGCGCCGGACGTGAGCAGTCGCCAGCAGTGAGCAGCGCCGCCCGAAAGGTGGCGGGGGTGCATCGGAATCGAACCGACCTGCGACGTTGTTCGCGCCGCACCATGGGTTTGAAGCCCAGGAGGTCCACCAGGAACCCATTCACCCCCGCAGAGAACGGCGCAGGGTACGGGCTCCGGGCGGCTCTCGCAAGCGCTGGACGCATAGTCAGCCTGGACCGCGTGTGGTAACCTCCTCCGTTCCCGCCAGACGGTCGCGAACCGACCCTGATCCAGTGCAGCGAGCGACGCAAAGAGGCGGCCTCGAGCGCTCGGCGACGCAGACGTCGAATCGAGTGCTGCTCAGGCGGGGCCGTCACGTTTCGAGTGCACACTTTTTCGAGAGAAGAGCCAATCCCTTGCTTCGACGGGCCACCGAAACCCTTCAGTTCGACAACCTCGATCCGTACCTGCTCCTCAAGAACGGCAACTACCTTTACAAGGTGCCGTTTCACGATGACTGGGCTGTCCTGAAGGTCTACTACGGGAGCCGCGGCACGATCGGCAACGTGTACAAGAGCTTCGAGAACGTCGTCATCGCTGGGCAAACGTCGTACATGCCGAAGACGCGACTGAAGATCGAACGCGACTGCTTGGAGACGTGGCGTCGTCACGGATTTCGCGTGTACGAAATTTATCCTGACGTCGAGGTGCAAGCGCCGAACTGTCCCGACGGCGGGTACATGCTCTTCGAGTACAAGACCGGCCCCAAGCTCAACGACTACCTGAAGGACGAATCCATCTCCGAGGACGATCGGTTCACGACGTACCGACGTTTCCTCGACGAGTGGTCGAGACGGCATGAGATCGCTATTCGGGAGTCCGACCCTCGCTTGGTCCACGAGAATGGCGACGGCAAGCACGTTCTCATTTTTGACGACGAGCTGCTGTGGTTCGACTTCGAGATGATCTGGCGTTCCAATCGTTACGTCGACGAGCAGATTTCGCACGAGATCGTGCAGTACCTGTGGAACATATCGAAGAGCATTCCAGAGCACCTAGGCGACCGTCTACTCGAAGAGACCATCGAGCATTATCCGAGCCGTGATCGGCTGAGGGATGCGCACCGCTACTTCCTCGATCACCCGCGTTTCATCCACCGGTGGGGCCGTCAACTCGATCAATCGGTGCGCAGTCGCGCGAAGAAGCCAACGTCGAAGTACAACGTGGCGAGACGACTCCGGGATAAGCTGGAGGCGAGTTGAGCTCGAAGCTCCACACGCTTCAGGCGGGCGGTAGTCACGGCGGAGGGAACCACCTCTACCGGTATGACAGCGAGCCCGGCCCTCGTTTTCTCAAGGTGTATCGCCGCCGAGGCGATCGATTCGGCGAGTGGGTCAAGGCGATGTCCCACGTCGTGTTCGAACGCAAGCGTGGCGTCAGCGCAGCGGCGCGTCGCCAGACCGAGCTCGATAGCCTCGCGGTATGGCGTAAGCACGGGTTCGACGTTCCCGCGACGTTCGATGAACCGATCCCCGATGATTTTTGCGGAGAGCCGGTCGCGGTCCTCGAGTACTGCCCGGGCCCGTCGGTAGCCGACATCTTCGAAGATCCAGCCGTGACGTTCGAGCGGCGCCGCGACCTGTTGTGCGTCATCGCAAAACGTATGGCTCAACGGCACAAGCTTGCAATCGATCTCGGTGAACCTCTCCTGATTCCCGAACACGCGTCCATCAAGCATGTGATCTCGTTCGGGGATCGCCTCGTGCAGATCGACCTCGAGTGCGGCTACGCTCGCACGTTTTCCGTGATCGAGGCCGCATGCCAGGAGCTGTCCGGGACGTTACGTTCGGTCGCTCGCAAAGCAGAGCCGGACTTTGATCGGCTCGTCGATGAGTTCGTTCCCGCCTACGGTGAGCCGGAGCAACTCGCCGAGATCACGGTGCACGGCTTGACCGCGAAAGGCATTTATCGCGGATTCAAGCGTTGGCAAGATGCAAAGCGCCGCGCTCGGTTCTCGAAGACCGACATGTTGCGCGCGACGCTCGCCCGACTGGCGAACGCACCCACGGTCTCTGCCTCCGTCGTGGAGTTGCAACGCAAGCTCGCGGTTGGCTAGCGACCCTTAGTCGAGCCGCACCCAGATTCCCGGTTCTTGCGCCATCACTTCACCCACCACGGCACACGCTGGCGTCGCCTCGGCGCGCAGCCTCTCGAGCAGCGTCTCTAGATCAGCCGCGGCGACCGCGATGAGCAGTCCACCCGACGTTTCGGCGTCGTAAGCAAGCGACACCAATTCCGCCGGCACCGACGCTGCGACCGCCGCTCGATCACCGAGGAATCGTTTGCTACGTGCCGCGCCGCCGGAGAGGCAACCGTCAGCCGCGAGTTCACGGGCCCCGATGGTGATCGGGATAGCGCTCGCGTCGAAGCGGAAGGTCACGTTCGAGCCACGTGCCATTTCGGCCCCGTGACCGAGGAGGCCGAACCCGGTGACGTCGGTGACCGACTTGACGTCGAGCCCCTCGAGCGCACGGGCACCGCCCGCGTTGAGCGTGGCCATGGACTCGACGGCAGCGGCGACGTGTGCCGGGTCTTCGCGGTCTTGCTGAACCGACGTGGTCACCGCGCCCATACCGAGCGGCTTGGTGAGGACCAACACGTCTCCGACTCGAGCGCCGTCGTTCGACCAGATGTGATCGATATCGACGATGCCGGTGACCGACAAGCCGTACTTGATCTCGCCGTCTTCGACCGAGTGCCCGCCGAGGAGAGCCGCGCCCGACTCGGCGATTTTTTCTGAACCGCCCGCGAGGATCTCTCCGAGAATCGACATGTCGAGCGACTTGCGCGGGAAGCCGACCACGTTCAAGCAACTGAACGGCGTGCCACCCATCGCGTAGACGTCTGACAGTGCATTGGCCGCCGCGATACGACCGAAGTCCCTCGGGTCGTCGACGATCGGAGGGAAGAAGTCGATCGTTTGCACGAGCGCGCGCCTGTCGTCGATTCGGATGACACCGGCGTCGTCGAGCTGCTCGGGACCGTGAATGACGTCGTCCCGTGTCGGAATGTGGAGATTGTCGAGAACCTGACCCAGGTCCTCAGGGGAGAGCTTGGACGCTCAGCCAGCGCAGCTCGCGTATTGGGTCAGGCGTAGTTTCTTGTCCACGAGTCGATTCCTTCACCACGATTAGAATTGGGGAGACGTAACGGTCTGGGTCCGTACCCGGTCGGTAACCCAATCAATGCGCGTTGATCGAACGCGGTTACGTGATCATCGCACAACGGTCGCGGATCATCACGAACTCGTCGTCGTCGAGAGTGCGTACATCGAGGAACAGCGCGTCGTCGCGCACCCGCGGCAAGATGGCCGGGTCTCCGGTTCGCAGGTCGTGCGCGTAGTCGGACGCCGAGCGGGTCGTAGGACGCATCCGCACCCCCCAGGTGGGGATGTCTCGCGCTGGCAGTGAGCCGCTTCCCGCTGTCGAATTCTCTTCGATGACTTCGACGTCGACGCTCTTCACGCCACGGAGTGCTTGCGCGAGTTGGCTGGCGCGCTCCTTGAGTTCTGTCAACGGTGCGAGCAGGCGCCGCAGCGAAGGCACCTCTCGGATCGCCGCGTCGGGGCCCTCGCGGTAGATGCGAAGCACCGACTCCAGGGCGAGGTAGGTCAGCCGACACGGGCGCATGGCTCGGTAGAGCGGGTGCTTTCGGCAGCGTTGAACCGCCTCGGCGCCGCCGAGGATCAGCCCCGACTGCGGGCCGCCGAGCAACTTGTCGCCGCTGAAGCAGACCAGATCTGCTCCGGCGTCGAGCGAGCGGTTGACGTGTGGTTCTCCCTGGATGCCGTGGCGTTCGAGGTCGACGAGGCACCCCGATCCGAGGTCGTGCACCACCGGCAGATTGTGCTTGCGGCCGAGCGCGACGAGTTCGTCGATCTCGATCTCCTTGGTGAACCCTTCGATGCGGTAGTTGCTCGTGTGCACCTTGAGAATCATCCCGGTCTCTTCGTTGATCGCGTTTTCGTAGTCGCGAAGGTGCGTGCGGTTCGTGGTACCGACCGATCGCAGTTGCGCGCCGCTCTCTTCCATGACGTCCGGAACTCGAAACGAGCCGCCGATCTCGACGAGCTCGCCACGCGAGAGAATGACCTGTTTGCCGCGCGCGATGGCGGCGAGGATCAACTGTGTTGCCGCCGCGTTGTTGTTGACGACGGTCGCTCGTTCGGCCGACGTCAACTCACATAGGAGGTCTGCGCAACCGGCGTCGCGTCCACCGCGATCGCCCGTCGTCATGTCCATCTCGAGGCGGAGTGGGTGTCCAACGTGGGCGGCGAGGCAGTCGACGGCTCGCTGGGGCAGCGGCGCACGTCCGAGTCCCGTGTGAAGAATGACCCCGGTCGCGTTGATGACTCGGTGGTAGTAGGGGAGCGCTGCAGAGTGCAAAGTCGACTCGACTCGCGTGTGAATCGACTCCACCGTGACGTCGACTTCGACCAACTTGCCGCGCCGGCCGCGATCGCGAAGCTCGTCGAGTTGCGCCCGGATGTGTCGCGTGACGACCCCGACGGAGTGCACGCGAGACAGCGCTTCGAACTCCTCACGGGCGAGCAAGCGGTCGACCTTCGGGATCGATCGCATCAAGTTGCCGTCGCCATTGCCGTTCGCAGAACTCATCGAACCAACCTCAATCGGACTTCAAGGTGGCAGGCTTGTCCGTCTGTGAAACCGAATCGAGTTCCACCCGCGCCTGCAGATTCATCGGACCAAACGGGAACTTACCCTGAACGAGCACCGGGCGCTTCGTCTTCTTGTCGATCCAAATGTGAATCGTGCCGTTCAATCCGAACAGTCCTTTGAACTCGTCATTCGGTTTGGTGCCCGCCGCGGGGCGCGGTTCGAGCGTGAGTTTGTAGGTCGGGAACTTGCCTGCCGGAACTTTGATTCTCCCGCCTTCCTTGACTTCGGCGCGAACGATCCAGCGGTCGTGATCATTGACGACTGGCACTTCGATGGGAGCGTCACCCGGCTTCAGCCCCAAGCTTCGCGCGTAGTAGACCGCACTCAGCATGTCGAAGTGTCGTTCTCCGAGGGCGTGCTCGTGTCGGTTCTTCCAGTGGCGGTGCGCGGGGATTCGACAATCGCGATCGCCGCAGTGGACGAACTTATCTTTGCCGATGAGGCTTCGTCGTAAGATGAAGTGCCCGCGGTCGCGGCAGTTCGGCTCCATGCAGTGCTTCTCGCGGATGTACGTGGCAAGGTCTTCCTTGAAGCTCATTTTTTTTTCGCGCTGCTCGGAACCGCTTTGCAAGTAGTGGTATGTCGCCGGCCGAGTGCTCGACTCATCGAGAGTCGACGTCACTTTGGTCGCCAGGGAGTAGCCGAATTTCTCGGCTTCAGCGCAGGCGGTGATCACCGTCTGACCCGCGGCGTTTTCGGTAACGGTGAACGTAGCGCTTCCGGCGTCGACGCTCACCCCCGCCTTACTCAGCGAACCGCGGTAGACGAGTCGCTCCCCGATCGGCAGCGATATCTTGGCGATTGCTGGCTTGATCTTGCCTTCGACGTCGTCTTTGCCCTTGGGAACGCCGTCGGCGGAGACCCGCGCCGATTGGATGGCCAACCCCAGTACGCAGAGCGTTGCGACAATCAGAGTCGTGACCGCGATCCGACTCATAGATTTTTCTCCTCGTCCGGAGGCTCCGGACCATTCGCAGACCACGAGTCCCCCCGTGATCGCTGTTGATCGTGGTCACCGTCGACACAGCCTCGCCGCACTACGCAGTCGAGAGCCGAATCTAGGTGGCAATGACGCCGGGATCTCCGACGCACCCTTACGTCTGGCGGGCCCCAGCGCTATGTTCAGTCGCCGAGAGGACCGCAGATGGTAACCCCCCCACGTCGGGATGCAAACCGCCTCGTTTCATCGGCAAACCCGAGCCGGACGACCAGCCTTGGCTGGAAGTTCACATCGGCGGTGATTGTTCCGATCATCTTAACCGCATCGACGTGGTTGGTGCTTCGTGCGGGCACCGCGCCTTGGGAACCGAACTGGCGGCAGGGCTGGAGATCGGATGCGCAGCGCGCCGTCGCGATTGCGCTCGAAAACGGGCGCGGGGTCACCAGCGCCCTGGAGGCGGTCCCGGCCGCGGAGCGGACGGCCGATTGGTCGTACTTCGCCGCCCTGGATTCCCTGACCCGAGGCGAGTCGCGCCGCGCGACCGAACAGGCGCGAGCTGCGGCCGAGCGCGGAGCGGCCCGGGCTTGGATCATTACCGCCTGGCTGCGCGTGGTCGAAGGCGACGCGCCCCTCGAACCCACGGCCGAGGTCGTCGGTGCATGGCGTCGCAACCGAACGTTTCGCGAGATCGGGGCGGCGCTCGCGTGGGGTGCGCGCCAGCACGGCCACACCTTCACCGAGCTGTCCGGCATCTCCCGAGTGCGGCACTTCGGCGACTGGCCCAAGTCTCTCGCTGCGATCATCGCGCCGAAGACGCGCGGCACGGAGAAGTCGGTCGACGATCGCAGCACCGTTCAACGTCGCTGGCTCTCCGACAGCCGCGGGCTTCTCATCGGTCGACTCTCCGGCAGTTCGCGGGACGACGTTCCCGACCGCGACGTGCTCGTCTCTTACTTCGACGACCGCCGGGATACGAAGTTCGACGCGGTTGCCGCGCGTCGCGCACTCGAGGGATTCGCACGTATCGCGGGTGACCGCGCGCCCATTTTCTTGTGGGTCGTCCACTCCAAAGACGCGGGGATCGACGATCGAGTGCAGCGGGCCCTCGCGGGTGCGACAACGCCGCTGTTCGTCGCTTTTACCAGCGAGCTCGACGTCATGACTCGCCCGCGATTCTCGTTGGCTCAAGGCCACACGTGGATTCGCGCCGACCGAAAACTTCACGCGTACGTACCACCGGGGATTCCCTTGGCCTGCACCGCCAACACGATCGCCCGTGATCAGTGAGGCTTGCGACCGGGCACGAACGGCACCGGGGGTCCGTAATGGCTCTTCGTCGCACCCGGCGCGAATCGATCGGATTTCCGGGAAGCATGCACCTCGGGCCACAAGAGTTCGAAAGACATCGCGATCATGTCGTTGGTCTTTGGCACGGCTAGATCGATCGCGCCTCCAATTTCGGGAGAACTATCTCGTGCAGTTCTTGCTTCGCTGTTGCGTCTGTGCCGTGCTTGTCCTCAGCGGTGTCACGCTGGTTTCGGCACAGGTCGAACGAGCGAGCGACGCGTCGGACCCTCCTGCGGAGTCTGAGAAACGTCGTCGCTGGTTCCGCCTCTGGGACCTTGTTCGAGAACCGAGAGATCTTTCCGCCCGGCTCGATCGCGTTCACCGAACGCTCTCGACACGGTTGGTGAAGACAACCGACGCGGTCGACCGATTCTTCGGAGACGAACGGCTGGACGACGACGCCGAAGTTGCCCAGATCCGTGTTCGGTTCGATGGAGTGGTGGCGGAGCGCGGTGAGACCGCGAGTCGAGTTCGCGTCCGAACCCGATTGCCATTTCCTCGAACGAAGGGCCGCTTTCAACTCGCGGTCGACTCGCTCATCGAGGACACCCAGATCCTCAATCGAAGTGAGTCCGACGACACCGAAGAAGCAGAGAGCTTCGCCGGCGTGAGAACCGTGTTGTTCGCCGGACGCAAGGGGCTCGCGTTCTTGGATCTAGGCGGACGCATTCGCGGAAGTATCGAGCCTGAGGTGGCGATCAAAGCGGAGCGGCGGGGAGAACTAGGCGCGTGGCGATGGCGTGCGTTTCAGTCCGGGTTTTGGAACCAAGACGACGAGTTCGGGGAGCTGACCCGACTCGATCTCGACCGCGCCGTCGGAGATTCGCTGCTGGTTCGAGCACGAACGCGCGGGTTGTGGAGTGAGACGAGCCAGGGAGTCGAACACAGCTCTTCGTTGGGAGCGGTGTATATCGTGGGTTCCAAAACGGCGGTGTCGATCGGGGGCGCTATGAGCGGTCACACTGGCCCCGGTTGGACCATCGACGGGTGGAGTGCCGAAGTGCGCGTGCGCCGGCAGCTCCATCGCCGTTGGGTCTTTCTCGAAATCGCTCCGGGCGCGTCGTTTCCTCGTGAACGGGATTACAACTTCACGCCGCGACTCACCGCGTCGTTGGAGATCCTCTTCGGCGGCGACGTCTACCGGCTCGACGACGACAACGTCTCCGATCCGTGACACTTGCCACGATGGCGGGCTCCGCGTGCGACCGGGCAAGCCTAGTCAATATCGGAGCCTATCGGTTACATCACATGCGTAATGTTCGAGTTCGATTCTACGGGGGACTACATGAGCGGTAACGGATCAGGCCTTGCGGGGGCGGCGGTGATCTTCTTGGTGGTGGGCGCAAGCTTGGGATTCGTCGGCGCTCGCTTCGTGGGAAGCGACCCCGAGGCGAAGAGTTCTGCCGTCGAAGAAGCGCAGATCGACACCCTGGAGCGCCAGCTTCATGCGGTAAAGTTTCGCAACGCATCACTCACGGACGCCAACGCCGGGCTACTCGCAAAGAACGAAGAGTTGACTCGTCAGATCGACGCGCTCCGTGCCAGTAGGCCGGAGCGCCCCCCGGCTGTGAGCGGCATCCCCGAAGTCGTCGAACCGGTCCCGCCGCCGGCCCAGCCGGGAGAACCTCAGCTCGATATCGACTTTGGTGAGTACGGAAGCCTCACCGCTCTTCTCGAGGCAGACTGGGAGCAAGCGGCTGAGGCGTTGGAGTTGCTGGGGAAAGACCTCGTCGAGCTGGCCAAGGTCTTCGACGAAGGTGGCACGCCGGACGCCGAGCTGGCGTCGCGGGTGGCCGAACAGAATCAAAACCTGCGGGACTTCGCGCTCCAAGTGATTGGGCAACTCCCCACCAATAACAGTGGGAACGGTGAATTCACGCATCCTGTGGCGCAAGCAAACCTCGTGGCCGCCATTCTCGCGCGCGGGGAGCACCCGTTGAGCACCGGCCAGACCGATTCCATCGCTCGTCAAGGAGCGATCTTCGACGACGCACTCGAGCGTGCGACTTTGTCGTACACGGAATCGACGCCGGGCTTGCAGAAGCTACTCGACGAGGTCGAACTCAAAGAGTCCTTCCGTCAAGGTATGCGCGACGTTCTGACGGCCGATCAGCTCGCCGAGATCTTTCATCCGGAGACCGAAGGCCGTGTGGGTCTCGACCTGTTCTCTTCCGGCGTGATGATGAACCACGTGGGTCGTACCGTGACGGTGAGTAGCGCCGACGAGCTGAGACCGGCGCTGATGGACCGAGTGAAGACGTTGCTCGACGTGAGCGAGGCCGACCTCGCCGCGAATCAGAGCGTGTTCGACACCTGGGTGTCGGAGGTGCGGCCGCTGCTCGACACCGCTGTCTCCGTGAACCGAGTCGGTTCCTACAACATCGGGGAGGGCGTCGTCGCGGGTCGCGCCCAGTTGCGCGCGCTGGAAGCTCTCAGTTCATTGCTTCAGCTCAGCGAGGAAGCGCGCGCGACGTTGGTCAACAGTTCAACGTTCTTCGTGCCGCGGTTGACCCAGCCGTAGGCCGGTCGACTCTCAGCTGATCGACTGCGGGTCGACGTCGACGGTGACTCGAGTCGTGCTCCATTGCGGTTTCAGTACGTTTGTCGATCGTAATGCCGCTTGCACACCGGCTCGCTCTGCTCCTTTGATGAGAATGTGGTAACGGTAGCGGCCGCGAAGCTTGGCTAGCGGGGCGGGAGCCGGGCCGAGGACTCGCGTCGTCGCGTCGACGGTCAGTCGTCGTGCGAGTTCGTGGGCACTCGAGATCGCCCGGTCGTCGCGAGCGTCTTCGCAGACGATTCGAATCAGATGACCGAAGGGCGGATAGGCGAGCAACTGGCGGGTCGGCGTCTCTTCTTCGTAGATTCCACTGAGGTCCTGGGTGAGGGCCGCCTGAATCGCGTAATGGTCCGGTTGGCGCGTCTGGATGACGACCCGCCCGGGTCGCTCGCCGCGCCCGGCGCGTCCGGCGACTTGGCAGAGTAACTGCCCGGTTCGCTCCGCGGCTCGGAAGTCCGGCTGCTGCAGCGCGATGTCTGCGTCGAGCACGCCGACCAATGTCACGCCCGGAATGTCATGTCCCTTCGCGATCATCTGGGTTCCCACGAGGATGCGCGTTTCCCCGCGACGAAAGCGGTCCAGGATCGCTTCGAGTCGCCCGGCCGAAGTTGCGGTATCGCGGTCCAGTCGGTCGATGGCGACGTTGGGGAATCGCGCCGCGAGCGACTCCTCGATTCGCTCGGTTCCATGACGCCGCCGTGTTATTCCCGGGAAGTCACACTCCGGACACTTGTCCGGAATGCGTTCTATGGTGCCGCAGTAGTGACAGAGTCCACGGTCGGAATGTTTGTGATACGTCAGCGGGATGTCGCACGCAGCGCACTCGACCGAGTACGCACAGCGTGAGCAGTACACTTGGCGCGCGAACCCGCGGCGATTGAGGAACAGGAGCGCCTGATCTCCGTCGTTGATCGTCTCGTGAAGGAGCGCGAGCAAACGGTCCGAGAAGACCGAGGCGGGTCCCTCCGTTTCGAACGGTTCCTTGCGCAAGTCGACAAGTTCAATGGTCGGTAGCGGGTGTCCGGTGACACGATCCGGAAGTTCGAGGTAGTGAAATCTCCCCGAGCGAGCGTTGTGTAGGGACTCCATCGAGGGCGTCGCAGATCCGAGCACACAAGGGACGTTGCCACGAGAGGCGCGAACGACGGCGAGGTCGCGCGCGTGGTAGCGCGGACTGTTCTCTTGTTTGTAGCTCGTTTCGTGGCACTCGTCGACGACGATCAACCCGAGGTCCGGGATCGGGGCGAAGATCGCGCTTCGCGCGCCGATGGCCACCCGAGCGGATCGGTCGCGCAGTTTTCGGTACTGCTTCGATCGCTCGCCGGCGGGAAGTAGCGAGTGCAAGACGGCGACGTCGCCGAAGCGCGCTCGGAAACGACGAACCGTTTGGGGAGTCAGGGCGATCTCCGGTAGCAGCATCAAGGCGCCGCGATCTTTGGCGAGCGCCGCCTCGATCGCATGCATATAGACTTCGGTCTTACCGCTGCCCGTCACACCGTGAAGAAGGAACGACTCGAAGCGGTCACCTCGAATCGCTTCCACGATGCGGTCCACCGCGCCGTGTTGAGCCGCGCTCAATGAGAACTCCCGGACCGGCTCGTCGTTGTCGAACAGTGACTCGTCGATTCGGTTCAGCTCTGGGGCGTCGAACAGCTCGACGACGCCTCGCTTCTCCAACGTCTTCACCGGGGCGCGCGTTGTGTTGGCGCGGGCCACGAGCTCTTCGAGGGGGAGGCGTCCATGTTCGCGAAGGAGCGCAACGAGTCGGGCTCGGTTTTCACGGCCGGCGCCGCGGTCTTCCGCCTCGGCGTCGAGTAGCCGAACCCACGGTACCGTCTTCGCCTTGGCGCGCGCCCCACGCGGGACCGCGCATTCGATAACTTCGCCCACCGAGGCGAAGTAGTAGTTGGCTGTCCACCGGGCGAACTCGAGCAGGTCGGGGTCGAGGATCGGTTGGTCGTCGACAACTGCGTCGATTGGCTTGAGGTCGCCGTGCGGTGAGCTCGCCGCCCGTTCGATGCAAGTCCCAATGCGCATGCTTCGACCCATGGGCACACGCACTCGAACCCCAGGCGCGACTCGGTCGAGTAGCGTGTCTGGAATCGAGTAGTCGAAGAGTTCATGAATCGGAATCGGCAGAGCGACCCGGGCCACGGGGAGGGAAGCGACCATGCGTGGAAAGTCGCCGCTGCCGTGGGTGAAGTCAAGGTCGCCGCTGTTTCGCCGTGTGTGCTGGCCGCCGGAAGCTCGAGGTCTCGCGCGACATGACTTTTCGGCCGGGCTAGCCCGGACTATTCATCAGGCGAAGCCGCGCAGGCTGCGCTTCCCGCGAATCTCTGCGTTACTCCTTCTTGAAGACCACTAGGTCGACTTCGGCGTCGCGCCT
>JAJFFE010000350.1 GCA_021776775.1 Planctomycetota bacterium
GGTGAGTGGTGGAGTTCGGCGGAAGATTGCCGTTCGGAATTCGCAGGCGAATTGGTGGATTCGTTGAGGATTACGAATGGTGAGATTCCGTCGAAGACCGCCGCGCACCGTGCCTCTGACTTTTCGGCCGGGCCTCTAGAGCGCCGTCATGTCTTTGGCGGCGGCGACGATGAGCTTCCGCACGCCTCCGGTGCCCGGGAGTTTCAACACGCCAAGGGTTCGGCTGATCAGTTTGCACGTGGTCGCGATCAACCGCTGGGTCTTGACCGACGCCTCGGAACGATCGTGGATCCAGTACAAGATGATTCCCATTTGGTAGAGCCACAGCAAGTCGGGGATCACCGGGGCCAGGTCCGCTTGCAGCCGTTCTCTAGAACCCTCCGCTAGCGTGCGAAATAGCTCCAGGCTACTCGCACGAGTGTCACGAGAGGCGTCGCTGAACGGGCTGAGTGAGCTGCTCGGGTTGGCCGCCGTCGCGAACAGCACTGCCGAGAAGTCGTGATACGGCGCGGCGAGTTCTATCTTGGCCAGAACAACTTCGCGAAGTCGGTCTTCGAGTGACCGGTGCTGCTCGAGGATCTCGTGCGACGCCGCCACGTGTGACTCGACGAGCTGGCGATAGAACCCTTGGACCAACTCTTCCTTGGACGAGAAGTAGTAGTAGGCGTTCCCGATCGCGACGCCAGCTTCGCTCGCAATGGTCCGCATAGTTGTCTTCTCGTAGCCGTCTCGTCGGAACAGCTCCAAAGCGACGTCTCGGATGCGCCGGCGGGTTTCCTCGCCGCGTGAGGTTCGCCCTGGGGTTCGCTCGGTGTTCATGGTCGCGCGCTCTCGAGGTCCGGTCGCCCATCGAGCGGCCGCGCCGATTGCCGCTTGGATTGCCACTCGGCGAGGGGCCGTCCCGCGCCAATCAAGTTTTCGAGTGCACCGGAAAGCTCCGGGAACGTGAACTCGAAGCCTTCGTCGACGAGACGCCCGGGAATGACCCGACGGCTCTTGAGCACCAGTTCCGACTCGGTGCGCATGAGCATGGTGCCGAGCCGAATGAGCGGACTGGGAGTCGGCATGCCGAATGGCACTCGGCACGCTTGACGCAGTAGTTTCATGAAATCGCAGTTGGGCAGCGGGTGGGGGGACGTCAGGTTGAAGACTCCACTGAGGTCCGATCGTTCGATCAAGAAGTCGATGGCACGGAGCCAATCGGTTTCGTGAATCCAACTCATGAATTGATTGCCCGGACCCTGAGACCCGCCGAGCCCGAGTCGCGTGAGTCGCGCGAGGATAGCCAGCGGTCCACCGGTTCCGAGCACGAACGCGCTACGCAACGCGACCTTCCGTGTGTCCGGCGTGGGGGACGCGAAGAGCGCTTCTTCCCACGCGCGCGCGACCTCGACCGAGAACCCAACCCCGAGATCGCCGCTGGCCTCGTCCATCGGGCGATCCAACGCGTGGCGGTAGATCGTCGCGGTCGAAGAGTTCAACCAGACGGGGGGTGGCGTCGCGGCGTGGGCGATGGCTTCGCCGAGCACCTTCGTCGACAGAACCCTCGACTCGAGGATCTCCCGCCGATTTCGATCGTGATATCGGCAGTCGACCGAGCGCCCCGCCAGGTTGATCACGGCGCTGGCGCCGTCGACCGCCGCCGCCCACGGACCGAGGGTCGCCCCGTCCCAGGTGACGACGTCTGCGCCCGGCAGCGATCGCGCTTGCCGCGACAGGACGGTTATCCTCCAGTCGCTACTCCACTTGGAGAGGGCGGCGCGGCCCAGGAAGCCGCTGCCTCCGGCAAGAACCAGGTGGGGTCGGGTCATGGCGTGCTCCTTCTAGTTGAACGCGTTCAAGTTTAACCCTGAACTTGAACGCGTTCAAGTCTGAAGGCGCCGCCGCGCTCACGCTTGGTGCAGGGTGATCTGCGTAAACGGAATCACCCAGTCGTGCTTGTTGCACGTGTCGACGAGGATTCGCGAGATCGTGCGCTTCAGATAGTCGTACTGCGCGGCCGTCGATCCGGCGAGGTCGGCGAGGACGGCGTAGTCGAGCGACGACGTGTTGGCTTCCTTGAACTCGACGACGAGAGAGAGAAGCTCTTTGGGTTTCAGAATCTCTTCGAGCTTTTCTTGGACGGCGGCTGCCATGATCGCCGGGACCTCGGAGGTCGAGATCGCTTGGTAGCAGTAGTCGATGCCGAACGTGATCTGTAGTCGATAGTTCGTCGACAAGTTCCTTGGGTTCTGCCCCAGGAAGTCGCTGGTAGGGTACGTTTTCCGTGCGCCGCCGGGCTCGACGAGCTGCACCATATCCGGACTTTGCAGGACCACTCGACCCCGAGTGCTGTCGCCGAGAATGACCCAGTCTCCTTCGCGGCACGGAAACCACACTTCGTTCGACGCGATGGGGCGGGAATGCAATCCGACCAAGTCCTTGATCGGTATTCGGTACTCTCCACCGGACAGGTCTGGGTTGCGAAGGATCGTATAGAGCTTGAGTTCGTCCACGATCCACGGCAGCCCGGCCATGATGACGCGTTCCTTCTCGCGCACCGATCCCAAGTTGAGAAGAAGCCGGATCTGCTCGAAGAACTGCGGTAACCCTTTCGCCCCCGCCCACCCGATGCCGACCAAGAAGATCAGCACGACGACCAGCAGAACCCAATCGCTGACTGCGAACAGTGCGATAACCATGGCGCCGAGCGCAGCGAGCACGGAGAGAATCTGAAGGACGACACTCGCGAGTCGCGAGTAAAATGTGGCGCCGCGACGAAACAAGACCTTGAGAACGCGCTGACGCACGAATCGAAGAATCAGGAAGACGACCAGGAATGAAGTCAGCGCGATCAGAAGGTTCAAGCCGCGGTTGCGAAAGAAGTCGTCGATGAACTCCTTCATCGATTCGACGAGCGAGATTCGAGACTCTTGCGTGGTTTGCAGTTCGAACTGCGCTACATCCAATTCGTTCTTGTACTTGATCCCTCGCTGTTTCCAAGTCGCGCGGAGTTCCTGTAGCGCGGCGAGGGTCTCTTCGGAAGAACGCGCGATGTTTTCGTCGATCGTCTTGAGTGCACGATCCACGATCTTGATGCGTTCATTCGCTAGCCTCTTCGCACTCTTGAGGTATTCGATCTTGCGGGGACCCTCGGTGCCTGACTTGAGCTGGCGGATGACTGGCTCGACGACTTCGGCGACCTCCTGGACCAGATCGAAAGCTCCGGATTGAGTCTTGTCTAGGCTCTGCGGGTCGACGCCGGTGGAGAGCGTCTCGAACTTGCTTGCCAAGTCTTCGTACTCGGCTCGAAGCAGCTCGACCTCCGCGACTTGATTCGCTCGATCTGGGTCCGTCGGGACCATCGCTGCGAGCTTCGCCGCGGCTTCGACCCACTCATCCTTCTTCGCTTCCGTTGAGCTCAGTAACGTCTCCAACGCTGCGTTCGGTTTGAGTTCGGGCTGATCAGTCGGTTGAGACCAGAGCGCCGGCGGCGACGCCAGCAAGGCAGCGGCGAGCACGCTGAGGTACAAAAATCGCGACGGCATGGTGGAGTGACCTTCCGATAAGTCTTCGTCCGGGATCGTTTCGTAAGCCGGGGCACGATAGCACCCCGCTGCGCGCCCCGGAAGGCTCGACGGGTTGTCTACGCCTATGGAGGGCATGTCCGCGCGGGGGCGCCGAAACTCCTGGGGTCAAGTTGCCCGGAATCGTGCGCCGATAAGGGAGAACGGGTGGACTCACTCTGATTCCATCCAAACGTTTGGCTTGCGAAGAGGCACCGTGTCGATCGAACCTCCCGAAAACCCCATCGAGCTCTCCTACCCGGAGTCGCCGTTCGTGGATGAGGTCCTGACACCGCAGACTCTTCTTCTGGTTGGATTCTGCGAGCAGCGATTCCGTGATCGTCGGTTGGCCCTCGTCGATGAGCTGGCCAACACCCGACTCCGTTGCCAAGAAGGACAGGCGCCCGGCTTCTTGGCCGAGACCGAGGCGATTCGCAACGGACAGTGGAGTGCCTCTCCGCCGCCGGCCGACTTCGAAACTCGACGCGCCGAGATCGTTACCACGCTCAACCCGAATGCACTCGTCAACGGACTCGCCTCAGGGGCGGACTCGTGCGTTGTCGACATGCGAGACTCGGTCAAGACCGATTCATCCGTCCTGCTGCGAGGACAGACCCGACTCCGCCAAGCGGCGTCCGGTACGCTCGCCTATCAAACCCCGCTCGGGACAGTGGTGATCGGAGACCAACCGTCGTCGCTCATCGTTCGTCCACGTTTGCTGACAGACGTGGAGCCGTGTGTCGCTCACGAAGGTCACAAGATATCGGGCGGCATCTTTGATGTGATCGTGTTTGCGTCGCAGTCGGCGCGGCCGCTGATCGACGCCGGCAAGACTCCGTGTTTGGAGCTTTCGCCGTCGAGCTACTCGGAAGCCCAGCTCTGGTTGGAGATCTTGGAATCGACCGAGACGCTCGTCAGGATTCCGCGTGGTTCCCTGAGGGTTTCCGTTTGCTTCGAGTCGCTGAACTCCATCCTTCAGGCTGACGAGATCCTTCACGTGTTTCGGGAGCGAGCGATCGGCTTAGCCCACGGTACTTGGCGGTACGTGCAGGATTTCTTGGAATCGTTCCCGTATGACGCCCGGCTTGTTCATCCGGATCGCGATCGCGTCTGGGGTCTCGAGTACAACCTCTTCGCTTCGCGCTACCTCGTGCAAGTGGCTCACAAGCGGGGAACGCTCGCGCTTGCGACATGTGGTCATCACGATTCGAACGAGTCGAGTGGGCTCCGGGTGGCGGGGGAGAAACTCGTCCACGAGATCGCCAGTGATATCGCCGAGGGCTTCGACGGGAAGAGGGTCGTGTGCGCGCGACTCGTTCCCGTGGTTCTACGGAGCTTCGACACCGCCGGCATCACCACGAATCAGCGCGGCTCGTTTCCGTATACCGAAGGGATCTCCGCGGACCAACTCGTTCAGCTCCGGCCAAAACCTATCACCGAAGCCGGTCTGCGCATGGTGATACGAATAGGCTTGGCGCAACTCGCATCGTGGACGGGCGGGCGGAGTATGATGCCCGTCGACAACTTCCTCGAGAATCGATCGTCGGCCGCAGTCGCCCGGCTGCTCCTCCACCAGTGGATCCGTCATCCGAACGGCATTCTCAGCGACGGAGTCGAGATAACGCGCCCGTACGTTCGCGAGATATTCGCCGAGGAGATGCGTCGTCTGTCCGGAAACGAAGAGTCGTTGGGTTGTTCGGACGAGGACCTACTCACCGCGGTGCGGATCCTCGCTCACAGCTTGGCTGAAGATGCCGTCACCGACATCTCCCTTGGCCAACCGGAACCCACCGAGTCGAGCGAACCGCAAGCGTAGTCCGCACCTCTAGTCCGGCCCTTGCGACTCAGACGCTCGGGATTGCAGGTCCACTAGCTTCTGGGGAATGTCGAACCATGCGGTCGGCGTGAACTGGTGCTGTTCCCGAATTGCTTCGTAGAGTCGTACCGCTTCGTCGTACCGGCGATTCTCTACCAGGTGCTGATCGCTCACTCGAGTCTGAGCTTCGGCGAACGCCTTCCGAGCCCGCGTCTCCAAGACCCCACCGTAGACCGTAGCGGTGATCGTGAGAATCGCTGCGGTTCTCGACAACCAGCGACGGCGACGCGCGCGCCAGCGGCTGAACGCGAAGGTCGCGATGTCCTGTAGGCGTTCGGACGCTTCGTAGTGTTGGGGGTCGAGCTCGAGCGTGCTTTCGTACAGGACCTTCGCGTCGGCATAGTTCTCGGCGGCGATGAAGGTGCGAGCTGACCGCGTCAGAATCTTGACGGCGGCCCCGATATTCCCGGCATCACTTTGGCACTGCGCGAGCTCTTGGATCAGCTCCACGTCGTCGGGCAGATGTTTGACCAGCTCTGCCAGGACGTCGTGCGCTTTGTTGTGCAGTCCCGGCTTGCGGTGTAACTCGACGAGTTTCATCGCTGCGACTCGAGCGTCGTCGTACCGCTTCTCGTGCAGCGCGAAGTGGTAGGCCCGTTCGAGGATCGCCGGGTCCCGTGGAGCGAGCGCCCGCGCCTCTTCGAGAACTTGTCGCGCCTGCTCGTCGTCTCCCGCCTCACTCGCGAGGTGGGCGAGCGTCTTCAGCGATTGCGCAGCGCTCGATCGGTCCTTCAGGACGCGCGCGACTTCGGCGTGGAGTCGCAACAGCTCTACGTGATGCGGTTCGCTTTCGAGACCGCGTTCGAGCAGGACGCGCGATCGTGCTGGATCGTCTTTGGCGATCGATCGAGCCATGCGCAGCAGGCCATCGCCTTCCGTCGCTCGGACGATTCTCTCCTGCACCAAGTACGCCAGAACGCAGTATCCCTCGAAGCGTCGGTCGGGAATCGTCGCGATCAATTCGCAAACCGATCGCGTGCCGTCGAGGGTGGCGATCATCACTTTCGCCAATGCGGCGTCGCCGGCATCGAGCGGTGCGATTGTTCCGGGATCCGCCGCGTAGTGTGTGGCGTCGAACGGGATCGCTTGGCGAATGAGCCGCCAATGGTCGGCGCGGCGGGCGCCTTCGAGCACAAGCGCGCTCACAGAAAGTCGTAGGTCGAGTTGGCGTTCTTCGGTATCGAAGTGTCGCGGTGGCGGTGGACCCGCATCGAAGTGGAACTCGCCGTCCTTGATCTCCGCCACGAGATCGCAGATGTCTTCGGTAAGTGCGCGCGCCGCGATGGTCTTGACGGCGTCCAGCTCGATCCCGTGTTGCAAGGCGAGTGTTTCGCACAAGGATTTCCGCGAGCCGCGGCGTTTGCTGCGCGCCGATCGAAGCTGTTCGTCGGATAGGCAGCCTTGCCGGACCAGAAGCTCCGGGAGACTCGGGCGATCGGGCTGAACGAGCATGGCGATCTTGCCCGCCTCGAACCGAAGGGTTGCCACTTCGTGTTCTTCTCGCGTGATCGCTAGGTTGCCTGTGTTGCCGCTACCCTCGAGGTTTTGCAGAAGGTCCGGGAACGAGATGCTCGATAGATCGCCGTGGAACGTCACTGGCTTGACACCGCCCCTTCTTCCTCGATACAGACGCCTAACACCCATTCAATTCTCGCCCGAGCGGACGGGGATCGACAACTGCCACAGTGCCCCCCCCGACACAACTCAGTTGAGCGCTGGCGGTAAGAATAGTTTGAGAAGAATACTTGTTCGCGTCAGCGCGCGAGCGGCGTTCCGATAATCGGGGGGGCGGAACGATGGGCAAAAAGAAACCCCCTGGACGCGGTGAGGAACCGCGCCAGAGGGCAACGTTGGGTCAAAGGTTATGACGTATTCGATAAGGGGGTACGCGTCGTTTCGAACGGAGACTCAGTCGTCTCCACCGCGTCATGTTGGCAGCAAACCTCGGGCGAGCCAACTCATTCCTTGGAAGGATCGGTGCTTCGCTGGAAGCTGTCCATAATCTACAGATGCTTTGTTTCTGGGACAACATCTATGTGGTAGGTTCGAACGGGTTTGATAAACAAGGAACACACGACGACTCCCTCAGGCGACGCATGTACCTTTCTTTTATGGGTTTGGGTCAGCCCGCCCGCGCCTTCGGTCGGCGACGCGACGACGTCCAGAAGCAGCCGCTTTGGCTCGCACGACGTCAGCCTGGGTCTCGGTCAGTTTAAGCTCCCAGGAGTGTTTACGTGGAGAATTACGCAGCGGATCGGTTTCTCAACTTCTTCGAGGCACTGGAAGATTCTGCCCATCCGGCGAGCAACCTGATTCGAATCGTCGACGACTGGCTGCTCAACGACATGATCTCGAGCGACGACCGGCGCTGGCTCAACGATCACTGCGGGGCGCGAGTGTTTCGACTCAACTCGTTTTCGCCACTAGACCCCACCCACACTGTCGTCGAGCACTACGAGGTCAACGGCGATGAGACGTTGGCCCCGCGAACCATGCCCATGCGTGAACTCGAAGCGGCGTGCACAAGCTTGTTCCTCGAGTACCTTCAAGAGTACTACCGAAAACTCGACGACAACAAGTCGCCACGTGTGAAGCGCTGCGATGTCTGCGAGCGTCTGTTTCGCACCATGCAGGGGTATCCGCAAAAGGTCACATGCTCGAAGGGATGCGGTCAACGCCGCTGGGAGTCGACGCGCGAACGCTCCACACGAGCCAGCGGACCACAAGGGTCGGGCTAAGGTCTCGGTGGCGGCGGAGTCGAGAGTAGCGCCCTGAACGGGGCGGACCGTTCGCTCAATTCGTCACACCTGCCGTCGTCAACGATCGACCCCTCGTGCAAAACCAGTATGCGTTCCGTCGGTGCTAGCGAATCGATGCGGTGCGTGATGATCAGGGTCGTCGCCATCTGCTCTAGTTTTCCCAGCGCGCTTTGGATCTGACGGTCGGACGCGTAGTCGAGGGCGGACGTGGCTTCATCGAGAATCAGTAACTTCGGCTTCACGAGGCACGCCCTTGCTATGCCGATTCGCTGCCGCTCTCCGCTGGAAATCTGCGCTCCCCGCTCGCCGACGATGGTGTCGATCCCCTCCGGTAGCCTGGCCGCCACGGTGTCGAGTCCCGCGCTGTGGATCGCGGCCGCCACTTCTTCGTCAGAGGCCCGGGGGCGGGCGAAGCGTACATTCTCGCGCAACGATCCGTGGAAGATGAACGCGTCCTGAGCGATCACCGCCGTGTGCTCTCGGAGATGGTTCATTCGTACCGTTCGTAGGTCGTGATCGTCGATCCCAACCGTACCGGAAGCGGGGTCGACGAAGCGGAGCAACAGATCGACGATGGTCGACTTGCCGGCGCCGCTCGCGCCGACGAGGGCGACGCGCTCGCCGGGTTGCAAGCCGAAGGTGACGTCGCGCAGTATCGGACGATCACCGTGGGAGAAGGAGACGTGGTCGAATTGCACGCGGCCTTCGCGCAAACGCGGAGCGGGTGCGGTGGGATCCTCGACGAGTTCCGGCTGTACGTCCCGGATCTCGCGGACCCGATCCAACGACACCCTGCTCTGTACGAGCTGCAGGTACAGCGCCATCACGCTTTGCAGGGGGCCAAAGATCATGGCGACGTACATGCCCAACGCGACCAAGCTTCCCAGTGGCATCTCGCCTTCGATCACCTTTGCTCCACCAGCGGTGTACACCGTGATGCTGGCGACGACGAGACAAAGCCTCGGAAGCCCACTGGCGAACGCGTGCGCTAGTTGAAAGTCGAGAGCGGTGAGGATGGTTCGTCGGCCTAGTCGAACGAAGTGGGCGAGTGTTCCGCGTTCGCGTCCGAACGACTTGATCGTGCGGGCTCCCATGATGGTCTCGACAACCGTCGACGCGACGTCAGCCGACAGTTCGCGAAGTTGGCGCGTCAACGTTTCGATGCGTGATCGAAACAATCGAGTGATGACGAGCGCGACCGGGAACGGCAGAGCGGCGATCGCGAACAGCCCCGCGTCGTAGTACAGCGCCCACGCTACCGTCCCCGCTAGTGTGAGCACGCTGGTCAAGAATCCGAGTAGCGCACCCGTCGAGATCTCTTGCAGCTGAGCGAGGTCACGATTGAACCGCGTAATCAAATCGCCGAATCGGCGACCCGAAACGAAACTCAGTGAGAGCTTCTGAAGGTGCGATAGGAAGTCGACTCGAAGGTCGAAGAGCACCCGTGCGGTCAACGCGGTGTAGACGTACGACTGAACCACGCCGATCGAAAACCGGAACAATGCGACCGAGAACAGCGCCACGGCAAAAACCCAGAGCAGGTCCGTTCGAGACTCCAGCACGACGTGATCGATCAACTGCTGGATGAACCAAGGATTTAGCAGGCCCAAAAACGTGCTGATCACCAGGATGACCATGACGAACAGCATGCGTCCCCAGTACGGGCGAACGAATCGGGCGATCGAGTAGGGCTGCGCCGCCGGCTTGTCCAAGCTGCTACGTCCTTCGTCGTTAGGGCGATTGTCCTGCCTAGGTCCTCGCGCGTCCTTCGGCGAGACCGCGTCACCCCTTTTCCTTGGGGGCCAGCAGTAGGCTCGGTGTATCCTAGATCGTGACGCACATCGCGCGGATGTCCTGGGAACGCCCGAAAATGTGGGTGCAGCATCGCGCCGCTGGATGCGCCGAACCGAGAAGTGGGCTCACTTCGATCCGACTAACGAAAGAACGATTCATGGCGATCGTGTCTTCGAACCCCGAGCGTCGCGAACGGCGGAGTGCTCCCGCCATCGTGTTGATGGTTTCAGCCTTTGGACTCTTCGTTCCGCTGGTTGCCATTCCGTTCATATTCAACGCCGTCGACAATGCCTCACCACCGCCGCAATCTCTGGCGTTGGCGGGTGAACCGGTGTCGTTCGATCAGCCGACCGCCGATGCTCCGGTCGACGTGTTGAGCCCCGTCGTCGGCATGCGCGCTCCGGATCCGGGGTACGCGTCGATCGACTGGCAAGCGTTGCGAGACAAGCAGGCCGGAGGAGACGTTCCGCCCCCGGCCCCGCCGTCCGCAACTCCGGTCGTCCAAGCTCCGCCCGCGGCACAGGCGACCACGGCCGGGCCCGGTGACGCGGCCGAGTCGACCGCACAAGAAGGCCGAGGCGCCCGCGGCCGACGCGGTGGTCGTCGGGGCGACGCCGGCGCCGATTCGAGTGAGCGCGGAACCGCCGGGCGCGTGGCTCGGCCGCCGGCGCCGCGGCCCGGAATCGCGGTTACTGATCCTCTCGTGATCGAGACGTGTTCGCCGTGCCACGAACGTAACGACGAAGGTTTCATGACACGCCTCTCCTACATGCGCAAGTCGCCCGAAGGCTGGGAGATTTCTCTCAAGCGCATGTTGCGTCTGTACGGTGTCGAACTCGAGCCCGGTCAAGCCAAGCAGATGATCCGTTACCTCGCTAACGATCACGGCCTCGCTCGCGCGGAAGCGGCCAGCTCGATGTACGAGGCGGAGCGTCGCGTGCACTGGTCGGAAGAGGATCAAGCCGAAGATCTACGTGAGACCTGTGCCAAGTGTCACACGCTCGGGCGCGTCTTCTCCGAACGGCGTGACGCCAAGGAGTGGAACCTGCTCAAGGCGACTCACCTCGCCATGTTCCCGCTCGCCGATTTCCAGGCGTTCCGCGGAAGTCGCAACCGCGGTGGGCGCGGCGGTGGCAACTTCGACTGGAGCACGCTCACCGAAGTCGAGGCCGAAGAGCGCATGGAGCAGATGCAGCGTCAGCCGCAGAAGGATCGAGCAGACGAAGTGCTCGGCCGGCTGGCGAAAGAGCTACCGCTGTTCAGCGACGACTGGAAGACGTGGGCCGTCAACCGTCGGGAAGTCCCGGTTGCCGGTCGTTACACAGTGATCGGACACGAGATCACGCGAGGTGACGTGCGTGGCGAAGTCGTGATTCGTCGCGACGGCCAAGATACCTACAGTACAACCTGGGATCTGCGCTACGGCGACGGACGCAAGGTCCACCGCGAGGGCAAGGGCATACTGTACGCGGGCTACTCGTGGCGCGGTCGTTCGACCACCTCGGCCCCGAGAGAACCCGAGACGTTGCGTGAGGTCCTGCTCCTGTCGGAGGACTGGACACGCTTCGAGGGCCGCGTCTTTACCGGCGGCTACAACGAACTCGGTCTCGACGTCACGCTTCACCGTCACTCGGGAGCGCCGCAGATCTTTGCGCTCGATCACGCTTCCTTGATGATTCCGTCCGAGGGCAATGTCGTCGACGTCATCGGAACGGGCTTCCCTGAGGGTCTGGTAGCCGCCGACTTTCATGTCGGAGATGGCGTTACGGTTACTGCGCTCGAGCGAGTCAGCGGCGATCATGTCAGAATGACGGTCGACGTCGCGCGCAAGACCGATCGGGGAACGCGTCTGATCAGCATGCGCAACGTGCGTGGTCCCCGGGACATCGTTCTCTACGACACGATCGACTACATCAAAATCTTCCCCGAGGAAGGCTTCGCTCGCGTCGGGGGCAAGATGCGACCGAAGCAGAACGAGCGGTTCGAAGCGTACGCCATGAATCGTGGTCCGGACGACAAGCCGTACACCAAAGACGACTACAAGGTGAAGCTGGTCGATGCGAAGTGGCATGTCGAAGAGTTTCCCATTCGTCCGAACGATGACGACGCCAAGTTTGTCGGGACCATCGATCCTGCGACGGGGTTCTTCACGCCGGGCCTCGACGGACCGAATCCACAGCGTCACTTCAAAGCGAACAACATCGGCGACGTCTATGTCGTCGCCACCGTGACACTCACGGTGCAAGAGCTACCCAAAAAGAAGAAAAAGAAGAAGACGCCGGACGAACCGGACCCGAACCTCGCCGAGGGGGCGGGCGACGACGACAACAACCAGGACTCTGACTCTGACTCTGGCGAAGCTGGAGCCGACGACGAGTCGGCGACGGAGCAGGGTTCGCAGTCGCACGATGAAGATGGGGGCGAGTCTGAATCGGGGCACCCGGTCGCGATTCAGGACGAAGCCGCCGACGAAACTGTAGACGTCGAGGAAGAGTTACCGCCGATCCGCATGGTGACCAGGGAGTTCCGCGCTCGCGGACACTTGCTCGTCACCGTTCCGATCTGGGTTCAGTGGGACCGATACGAGTGGGACACCGGCCGATGAAATACGAAACGACCATCCACCGACGATTCGAGTCTGACGGGGTGCCCTATGTGTACTCCGCGTCGTCCGCCGCCATCGTGGCCCTCGACGAACTTTCCGCTGCCGTGCTCGAACACTTCGCTACACCCGGCGGCGCTGCTCTCGAGACTCTCGACTGTTCGCAACTAGAGGTCGTCGACGATGCGGTGGCGGAGCAGCAAGAGACGTTCGAGCAAATGGTCGCGCTCGGCATTCTTCGCCCGCTCGGGGAAGTCGTGCCGCCGGCGCCGACGTTACCTGCCAAGCCGTTTCCGCTGACGACGCTGGTCCTGAACGTCACCAACAAGTGCAACCTCTCCTGTACCTACTGCTACGAGTACGGCGACGATCGCATTGCCGAGCCGAAGAAAGCCGACGGCACCCCGAAAGCTCCGCGCATGTCGGTCGAGACGGCATGCAAGTCTATCGACTTCCTCATGGAGAGTTCCGGTGCGCGGCGCGAAGTGACGGTGACGTTCTTCGGTGGTGAGACGCTGCTCAACTTCGAGGCAATTCGAGAAGCGGCGATGTACGCACGCCAACGCGCAACGGAGTGCGGCAAGAGGGTGAACTTCTCACTGACGACCAACGCGACCCTCCTCAAGGACGAAATCATCGACTTCTTGGTGGAGTATCAATTTGGCGTCAACGTTTCGATCGACGGCGGTCGCGGTGATCACGATCGTCACCGGACCTTCAAGAGTGGCCGCGGGTCGTACGAAGCGATCGTTCCGCGCATCCAGAAGCTGCTCGTCGCAAATCGCGGCAAGGGGCGGCCGATCGGGGCGCGCGTTACGTTGACCGCCGGCATGAAGGAGGTCAGCGAGACCTACCGCCACCTGACGGAAGACATAGGCTTCGACCACGTCGGCTTTGCTCCGGTGACCAGCTCGTCGGATCAAGACTACGCGCTCGGCGACGCCCACATGGGTGAGATCCTCCACGAGTTTGGCATACTTGCCGATCAGTACGTCGAAGCGGCGCTCGACAATCGCATGCACGGCTTCTCGAACATCAACGATCTCGTGCAAGAGCTTCACCAGGGCATCAACAAGGCGCACCCGTGTGGAGCCGGCCTTGGACTGCTCGGCGTATCGACCGAAGGCGAGCTGGGACTCTGCCACCGCTTCGTCGAATCCGGAGCTCACGAAGTGGGCAACATCAACGACGGCATCGATCAGAAGAAGCGTTCCGACTTCCTGGAGCGCGGACACATTCAGAACAAGGTAGCGTGTCACGAATGCTTCGCACGACCGCACTGCTCTGGCGGTTGTTATCACGAGGCGTACGTACGGTACGACGATCCGGCCCAGCCGAACCTTCACTACTGTGAGTGGATTCGCGCGTGGACCGAGCTCGGTTTGCGAACCTACGGTCGTATTGCCAATGCGAACCCCGGTTTCCTCGCGCGCTTCGACATGCCGTATCGATCGGCGACCGGACCGCAAACGGTTCCGTCGCGCGGCGAAAACAACGAGAGTGAGAGCAAGGCGTCATGAAACACCTTCGCGCGGTCAATCAGAAGGCCCGTTACATCAAAGAAACGATGATCGAAAAGGGCGACGAAGCGCACGCGCTGCAAGCGGACGTGCCCTTCGGTTGTACGTCGATCATGGCCCCAGGTTGGGAAGTCGACGGCGGACAAGGGACCTACGGCTTGTGAACGCCGATTGAACGCGATCTGTACGATTGCTATCACTCGTGTTACTGGCCGGCGCAAGTCCCGGACGCGCTGACGAATTTCCCGGAATGGACCTCGACCTGTGGTGCCCCCGTGCACGACTGGTCCAAGATCGATCTCGTCTTCCCGTAGCCCGAAGTGCACCGAAGGTAAGCCATGCGAAGTATCGCGTTGATCATTGCCGTTTGCGTTGTCGGGTCGCTCGGTTGGCTGGCTCGTCCGGAGTCGGCGGTCGCCCAAGACAGTTCGGGGCCGACCAGCACGGACCAGAACAGCACAGGCCAGAACGGGGCCTCCCCGGACGCCGCCGCCCAGGAGCCGAAGAAGACGTACTTCTGGCTGCGAGTGTGGCCGGACTTCCTCGTCAAATACGACGTCGAAACCGATCGGGTGGTGCAGAAGGTCAAGTCGAAGAACGGTGTCTCGCACGGCACGACCCTGAGTTTCGACAAGAAGTCCTTCTTCATGATCACCGGCAAGCGCGGCTTCGTGGAGGTGCTCGACGTTACCAAAGGCGAAATCGTCGAGGAGCATTCCTTTGCCGAGAACGGTCGCATCATTCGCGTGTCGCAGATCAAGGAGTGCCCCGGTTTCACACACTGGTACGTGAAGATCGATCGCGTGAAGCAGGAACTCGATCATTACGTCATCGAGAAGCCCGAATGGCTCTACTACAACGTGGCGGAGAAGAAGATCGAGAAGCGCATGAAGGATCTTCCTCGTGCGATTCGGCGCGGCTCGCGGATCAGCCCGTGCGGGAAGAAATGGCACATTTTCAGTCGTGACGTTTCCGTGGTGAACGCCGAGACGCTCGAGGAGGAGGGCAAGATCGAGTTGTCGACGCCGCTCTACGCCGGCATGGGACCGATCTCGGTGTCGAGTGGCATGGACTTCTACGACTACAAGGACCCCACTGCGTATCGCATGCTGTACACAATGCGCGATCCGGTCCGGAAGAACCGATCTCTCGGTGGTGTCATCGAGCTCGACATGGAGAAGTTTGAGATCCGCAACATCGAAGAGTGGGGCGCATCGCTGCGAACTCGCGGGTTCCGGGTCACCAAAGACAAGTCGATCGGCATTACTACCGGCGGCTTCGGCCGTGGCGGCGGTCGTCAGTCGGACGGCGTCGATCCGAAAGTGACGTTTCTCACGTACAGCCTGAAGGACGGCAAGAAGCTGCTCGAGACGACAGTGGATAGTCGCAACGGATTGCGGCTCGCGGCGATCTCACCCGACGGGGAGAAAATTTACATGACCGGTCGCGGTCACGAACTCGTCGTCTACGACTCTCAGCACCGGTACATGAAGACCGTCGAGCTCGACGGCGAAACCGACGGATCGATCTACGTGCTCGAGCAGTAGCGCGGTGGCTAGCCCGACGCCCAAGAAGAACGAGAACGAGAACGACGCGAGCCGCGTGAACCCGCGCCCTCGCGTCGTCATCATCGATAGCGGGGTCCATCGTTCGCACCCGCACATTCTCGATCGTGTGAACGCCGCCATCACGGTCGGCCCCACCGTTCTTCCCGACGGACAACTCGTCGACGACCCTGACCAGACCGACCGCCTCGGGCACGGGACGTGTGCGGCGGCGGCGATTCTCGAAGTTGCTCCCTTGGTCGAATTGATCACGGTCAAAGTGTTCCACGACGTGCCGTCGTGCCCGTTCGCTCATGTCATGACCGCGCTCGAATGGGCGCTGACCGAACTCGCGTCGGGCGAAGGTCCGACCTTCGTCAATCTGAGCCTCGGCACGACCAAGCACGAATGGCGTGCGCCGCTCACGGAGATCGTCGAGCGCGCTGTCTCGCTAGCCGTGCAGTTCGTCGCGCCGGCGACGTTCAACAACCTCCCGAGCTACCCCGGCGTCGTTCCCGGCGTGTCCGGGGTCCTCATCGACGCCAACCGTCCTCGTGACGAGCCTCGCTTCTGCGACGAAGAGGACCACCGGTACTGGTACGCGTCGCCGTTTCCTCGGGATCTTCCCGGCGTCCCGCGCCCGGCCAACCTTTCGGGCGGGAGCATGGCGTGCGCGAACGTGGTCGCCTATCTGGCCGCGCGCGCGTCCAAACCGTGATGAACGCCTCTTGCCCGACGCCGGAACGAACACGTCGAACCAGACCGGGACCCTACGGTTGGCTGGTCGGCAACGGTTTTCCGTTTTCTCGTAGACAGTTCGGGGTGGGCGGCCACTGGTATGGCGGAAGGAGGTGGAAATGGACGATCTCGAAGACCGTGAACTGGTGAGCCGAGTGCTCACTGGCGATCGGACCGCATTCGCGGTGCTCTACGATCGACATGCACGCCTGGTCCGGGCGGTTGGCTATGGCGCTTGCCACGACTACGACGTCGCTAACGACCTCTGCCAGGAGACGTTTCTCACGGGCTTTCAAAAGCTGGACCAACTGCGCGAGCCTGAAAAGGTCGGTGCTTGGCTTGTCGGCATTGCTCGGCAGGTTGGACGAGAGTGGAGGCGAAGTCGGTCGCGCGATCGTCACCGATACGGTAAGCCTCCGGAGCAGATCGGCCACGACGGAGAGATGCTCGATGAGAGCGAGGCACTACTGCGACAGATGGCGGAGTTGCCCGAAGACGAACAACTCGCTCTTCACCTTTACTATCTCGAAGAGCAACCGGCCAATCAGGCGCGATCGATCTTGGGCCTTTCGCGATCAGGCTTCTACCGTGTTCTAGATAGAGCTCGAAAAAGACTGAGTCGAGCACTCGAAATCCTGAAGGGGGGAGAAGCGTCATGACACAGCACGATGAGAAACTCCGCCAAGCCCACAAACGCTTCGGTGATGATCACGCGGCGCAGCGCGCCGCGCTTTTGGCCGCACTCCCTGCCCCGACTCAACGATCGAAGTCCCGAATTCGACCGCTGGCGTTGATCGCAGCGGTCACGGTGGTCAGCCTTCTCAGCTGGACGGTGTGGGATTCGATGAGTCAGCGTTCTGTCGGTTGGGCGGCTGTTGCCGGTCAGATTAGGGAGATTCGCTCTGTTTCGTATCGACTCTCGCACGAGAACGACGCGGGTGTCGTTGATTCAGAGAATCAATACACCAAAGCGTACTACCGTAGCACCGGACAAGCCCGTTCCGACTCGTTCGAGCGGTACAGCCCCAATGGAGAGCTGGCGAGAACCGGAACGTGGATCACCGTTGCGCACGACGAATCTGGGGTGTTCTCTCTCGAACTTCAGCTGATGAATGAACCACCGACCATAAGTGTTTCCAGGTTGGTTCCGTCGAATCCTGGCCGAAGCCGAACGGTCGCGGACTGGTGGAATCGTATGATCCAGCTCGATCCTAGCTTCGTGACCTTCGAAGGGCACGAATCCGACGACGGTAAGGCGCTCGACCGATACCGGGCTCGAGTCGAGGAATCCCTCCACCCCGTTCTCTTGACCATTTGGGTCGACCCAGGCACCTCCCTGCCCTGCCGCGTCAGGGCGGAGTCGGTGAAACCTGGCGCTTTCCGGGCGGCGATCATCGACGAGTTCTCTTACAACGAGCTGATACCGGACTCCCTGTTTTCGATCACAGCAGCGATCGGAAACAAGCAAGTTGAAGAGCAGTGGCACCTACCGGCCGCGACGGGCCCAGCACCGGGACCGCGCGTGCAGCTGACCTGTGATTCTCACCAGCTGGAGATCGAGCCATCGGAGTGGACTACGGCGGTTCCCGGTGTTTGTTACCTCAATGCGATCGCACGAGAACGGCTCGTAGCGTTCTCAAAGGCTACCGCGACCGCTAAGGCCATTCGTGTTCAGATCGATGGTCGACCAGCATTCGTGCAACCGGTGCTCGGTCCGATTGGCGGGCTCTACTGCACAAAGAAGTAGGCGGCAAGAATAGGCACGAAGCGTCATGCACCATGGCGCTTCGCGCCCGACTCTTCGACCCGCGAGTCATTCCACCACCCAAGGCCCGTACACTCCTTGAATCGAGAACTTCGATCGGTGAAACGAGTTTCCTGGTGACGAACACTTTTTGGGCGATCACCGGAACATAACCGGTCGGATCGGATCGGGGCCGCCCTCGAAACGAGTCTCGAGCAACGGACCCCAGCAAGGAGACCTGATGCGGTTGATCGCTTTGACGCTTGCCTTGGCCATGGCCATCGCTCCCATGACGCCCGCCATCGCGTGTTGCATGGTGCCGCGGTCGTACGAGGGAACGATTTCGCAGACCGCCCAAGAGGCGGTGATCTTTCACGGGAACGGTCGTGAGGAGTTGATCCTGCGCATCAACTACGCGATCAAAGGCGAGACCATGCCGGATCATTTCGCCTGGGTGGTGACGGTCCCGAACGAACCCGACGCTTACTCCATTGCCGACGACAAGCTGTTTCGCGACGTCTTCGCCTGGAGCGAACGCATGCTGCGGGCGCCGACGCGCGACCGCGATGGGGGAACGCTCGGCGGCCCGATCAAGAAGGGCATTCAGTTATCCCCAGAAGTGCGCGTCGGTCCGTATCGCATCCAGCCGGTAAGAGCGGTCGGCGCCCAAGCACTCGAAGCGCTCAATGAGTGGCTAGCCGAGAACGGTTTTCCCAAGGAAGACCCGGAGCACATGAAGTACTTCGTCGACCAGGGCTTCACCTTCTTGTGTGTCCGCTTCGATCCGAAGAAGGGCGAGAGTGCGGTCGCCAAGAGTTCACCGGTGCCGCCGCTGCACCTTTCGTTTGCCAGCAAGACTCCCTACTACCCGCTGCGCTTTTCGTCGCGCCAGGGAGTGTTCGACGTCAATCTGACAATGTTGACGAAGACGGCGCTCGACTACGACAAGTCGTCCGCCAGCCTGAAGAAGATCAACTGGAGCAAAGATCGTCGTTACACGACGAATCGGTCGGTCTCGGTATCCGACTTTCCGAAGACCCTGGCCGCGGTTCATGCCAAGTCCCGATTCAAGGGCGATACGGATGCGTGGTTCTTGAACCGGCTCAGCACGACACGTGTGAACGACGGCGAGACGATTGCCACGTGGAAGAAGGACTTGTTCTTTCACACGCTGTGATGGTCGTGCGCACCTCGGCCCGCGGGCGGGGTGCCACTGCCAATGGTTCAGCTCACCGCTACTCTGCCGCGATGAGGAATCCACGGGAGAACAGTTCGCCGAGCAGCGGTTCCATCTGCGATGGTCGCAAAGCGAATAGCTCGGGGTCTGCCGTCGCGCCGGTGACGACGTCCGCAATGGTTGTCGAATCGTCGATCAAATCGAGGATTCGTTCGAGTCGGACGGGGCCGAGTACCGAGAGCCTCTCGCCGGTCGGCGATAGAAACGCACGTTTCGGTGTCAGATGGTGGCCAAGTGGTTCCCAAGTTTCATCTTCAGTGACGCGAGGGTCGACGCGGAAGCGATCGGGAAGCGGACGGTTCGGTGGCTGGACGCGTCGTGGTTGCCAAAACGGGGTGTCGACGAACCGTTCTTCTGACCAGTAGAACTGACCGGTTTGGCGCGCGTGTGCGCCAAACAGCGCGCGTTCCCACTCGGCGTGAACAGCGATCATGCGTGGCGCCGATTCTGCTCCGTCGAGGATCGTTTGAATCGTCAGCGCCGCTCGCTCTGCCGAGGACAGCGACTTCTCGAGACCTTGGCTCGAGAGCGGGTCGAGGGCCGACGCTGCGTCTCCGATGAGCAGTACCGGTTCCGCTGTGCTCAGGAACCGAGGGGTGGCAATGGTCCCGGCGGTCGGACGGCGATCGATCGGCATGAGCCGAGCCGGGCCACGTGCGGACGAGACTGCGCGACGCCACACCGTATCGCGTCCTTGTTGGCGTACTTCATCGCGATCACACACCAGCGACAGATGCGCGTCTCCGTTTGCCAACGACAGCCACCACAACCAACCTTCGCGGACTGCTTCTACGACCGTGACGTCTTGCGCATCCGTCGAAGCGGCGAAGACATCGGCGGGGACGGTCGACGACAGTGCGATGGTCGGTGTCAGTTCGCGCTCGACCGTGACGTCGAGCTGTCGCGGGCCGGTGCCGCGGCCGGTCGCGTAGACCCAAAGTTGTGCGCGAACGGAGTGGGGTGTCTGCGACCGCAGAACTTCCGTAGTGGGTCCCACCCAGCGACCGTTCGGCGATGCGTCAGTCCAGAGGACCGCGCCCGACGCCACCGCGAGCTGTCGCAACTCGGAGTCGAAGAGCTGGCGCTGAATCTTGAACCCGCGGTGCTCTTCGACGGCCCGATCCACAATGCGATCTGAACCCCATACCGCCGCGTGCCGCTGGGTTCCGTTCATGCAGTGACGCGTGACGATGTCGAGCAGCCCTTGACGCTCGAGAAGTCGCTGGGCGCCAGCGACCATGGTCTCTTCGGGGACACCGTGACGAGGCCCACGACGGTGGACGATCAGAACGCGGCGCCCCCGACCGGCGAGGATCTTGGCCAGCAGAGCACCCGCCGGACCGCCGCCGACAATCGCCACTTCACATTCGAACCGGTGATTTGCCATAGAGGCGAGTGTACAAGAATCGTCACCGGTTCGTCGTGTTGCCCACCGTCGCTTCACAACTCGCTGGCGTAGTCTTGGATCGCTGTATTGGGGAGGGGCTCGTTTTGGATGGAAGGGGATGCCGGAGCGGAGGCTGGCTGACGCTTGGGGTTTCGGCGCGGCCCAAAAAACAGAAGGCGACTCGAGAGTCGCCTTCGTCTAGCCGTTGCGGAGTGGAGTGCGCGCTCGGGGGCGCACTCGAATCAACTCCCCCTCTAGTACTACGAACGGTACCGCCTACCGTTGCCCTGCAACCCGCTGGTTGGGCTCAGGTCACCGGCCTGTGGGACAAACGGGGGCCCGCTGCCTTCGACGGCGCAGGTCCACCGCGGTCGTTTCTCAGAATGGGCTCGTGGTGACGGGCGGCGTCGTCGACTGAGACCAGAGGCGGATGTTCTTGAACTCGCCCGTGTCGTCGAAGGAGCCGAAGCCGACCAGACCGACACCGTGTGTTGCGTCTTCGGCCTGCAAGATTGGAGTATCCAAGTCGTCGTAGTAAACGCGAATCGAGCCGCCGGACCGCACGACGCGAATGCGATGCCACGCGTTCTCGCCCCAGTCCACCCCCTTAGCGGGCACTTTGGCGAGGCGGCGCCGAGGAGCGTCGTCGACGAGGAAGACATTGCAAGCGTGATCGTCGGGTTTGGTGGCGAGGTGGACGTAGTAGTAATTGGCCGCATCGCGAACCCCGAAGAAGAAACACAAGTCGCGGTGCCCGTACTCTCGGCCGGTTTGCTTGGCGTCGAACTCTGCCGTGAAGTCGCCAAATGCGTGCGTATTCAACAGAGCGATGCGACCGGGTGAGCGGTGCGGCGGGTTGTACGTTCCGCCTTCACCGAGGATCAACGAGTGACCGTCGGCGCCGCGGTCTTCGACGGACCAAGCCTCGGTGGTCGAGAAGAACTGTCTCACCCCTCCGGCCAGGTCGACGGTCACGGCGGGGGCGCTCCAACTGCTCCAATGCGTGGTGGTCGACGTGACGTCTACTTCGCCGTCCGTGATGACCACGCGGTAGCGAAAGACCCGCTCTGAGTTCTCGTCCAACACCCAGTCGCCGGTGCCCGCCGGCTTCGATTCGAAGTCGTGGATCCCGAATGGATTCGCTGCTACCAGTCCGTACGTGCGAGCGTGCCACCACGTCGGGTAGCGAAGGTTCAGGGGGTGGTCGAACAGCGCCACGCTAGTCGGCTTGCCGTCAATCGGTCCCCAGTACTCGATCCAGCTGGCACGTTTGCCCCAGACGCTGGGACCGGTGACGCCCGTGCTTGTGCGTGCGTGTCCGCCGGCGACTTCTCCCTTTAGGCGAAGCGCCGGGTGCAGGCGCATCGCGAAGCTACCTTCTTTGGTGTCTCCGAATCGAACGGCTTTGCTTGTCGGACGAAGCCGTATCTCGAAGTCGAGAGTGCGTTGTCGGGAAGTCGCCGACAGCGTGACGCGTCGCTTCTCTTCGAGCATCGGAGTGTCCACCGCCGTCCAGCGGTAGTGGCTTTCGATCACGACGTTGCTTCCCTCACGCTTTACGGAGGAACGGGTGATCGGAACAATGCGATTCTCCGCGCCGTGCCAGAAGTCGTGACCGTTGACGTTCCCGTGTGCGAACCAAAGAGACTGATGATGCGGATGATCTCTCGCTTCACCTGCACTGTGCTTCATGGGATAGCCGCGTGTGACGATCGCGCCGTTGGGTCCCACCACCGGCCAGCAATAGGGAATTCGGCCCACCCCCTCGTTCAGGGTCAGGAACGGCTTGTCGCCGACCGTGACCTCTATCCCGGACGTCACCACCCGAGCGTCTACCTGGAGAGCAGTGGCTGGATGGTTAGGGCTGACGTCGCCGCAGAGCAGCCAGACGAGTGACGCGATGATCATGGAGTCTCCTGTTGACGAAGTTCGCGCAGGATAGACCGAGACCCGGCCCGCTGTCTGCTGTCGTTCGGACGAATTCTGTTTTCGCGGTCTCTGTCGCGCATCCGACGCGAGTGTGGTTTCCCGAACATTTGCGCAGTATCGTGAGGACATTGTTCTACCCGCCTCAGCGTAAGCTGCCGGACAAAGGAGAAGTCATGCTCCCAGCGATGCTCGGAGTTGCGTTACTCATCGGCGCGCCGACCGCGGCCGAGAACTCGTTCCTGTCCGCCGCGCTACGCGGCGCCGCCCAGCGCGGCATCGCACTCCATGGCCGACTCGAAGTGCGCGGAGGGTTCGGAGATGTACCCTTTCCGATGAGCGGCGCGTCCAATTTTTCCGGGTCGTTGTCGGTGAAGTGTGACGCCGACGGGTTGGTCGAAGCGACTCTTTCGCGTCCGCGCGCGGATCGTTCGACTCCGGAAGCGAAGTTGACCGTGACGCGAAAGACAAACGGCTATCAGCACAACTTGCAGTGGCACGACGGGATCATTCCGAGTGTGCGCGGTTTTTCGCACGAGTTGACGCGGGTCTGCGACCTCAAGTCGTTGGCTGGCCGTCTGCGTGACGTGAAGTCGTCCGAGGGTGGGTCGCGCTTCCAGGCCACGATCGACGCGGCGTACTTCTTGAATCAGGGACCCGATGCGTTCTTTGCTCTCGTCTACGAGAAGGCGGAGCTCTCTGTCGTCGTCGATATCGACGGCCGCGTGCAAGCGGTCCAGGTCACGTTGACCAAGTCGCTACCAGAGGGGCTGAGCTTGGCGGGGCCCGACGGAGAGTCGCCTAAATTCAGCGTGAGCTACGACCTCGCAGTGAAGGGGCACGTACGTCCGAAGGCTCCCGCGCCGAAGCCCGTCAAGAGTGCTGATCTGTGACGAGCGAACGGCGCAACCAAAGAGTGTATCGAGGAGACCTGCGGTACCGACAGCGCTGTGACGCGCCGCCGACCGGCTTCTCGGTCAAAACCGAGTGCAGCCCTCGTTTTGACCCGGGTCATCGGGGATAGTAGCGAGCCTCGGCGGGAATCGACGAGTGCCCGCGTTCATGCTGCTGCAAGTTCGAAAGAGTGAGCGATGAAGTATTCTCTCTGGGTGTCGGTTCTGGTGGTGCTCTGTTGCAGCGCGACGATCTTTGCGGAAGGCACGATTGAAGTCACTGCCCAAGGAACTGGCGAAACGGCGATTACTAGTATCGAGCTGCGATTCCTCGTCAAAGGAGTCGACGATCTATCGACCGACGCGCTCAAGAGCTTCAATGCGAGTCGTCGTCGAGGAACCAAGGCGATCGAGGCTCTCGAAATCGAAGGGCTGAAAGTCTCCGGCGAAGGCCTCGAGGTGACGAGCGAGGTTCCGGGGCAGGATCCCTGGGGCGGCGTGGTCATCAATCAAGGCGGCGGTGGCCCGAAGAAGAAGGTCAAGGTTCAAGAAGTCATCGTCATCGCCGTCCCGATGACTGGCGTGGCCGAGAGTGGCAAGTTGCTCGATCGATTGAGTGAAGTCATCGATACTGCGCTCGACGTCGGTCTCGAAGCGTCCGGCGGCGTCCATCCGAACATGATGTACTACATTCAACAAAATCCCTCTCTCGCTCCTCCTGCGTTCATGACCGTTGTCGTGGAAGACGAGAAAAAGTTGCGCCACGCCGCGTACGAGAGCGCCATGAAGAAGGCGCGCGAAAAAGCCGGCCAGCTTGCCGAGCTGTCGGGCGGGAAAGTCTCCGGCGTCAAATCGATCAAAGTCGAACGCATCGACAAAGCGAAGGGCTCGAAGAAGAACATGACCGTGGCGAGTTCCGCCGTGACCCTACGTATCGTCTTCAACACCGAGGCGTAGTCGATGATCAGTGCTCGACCAATGATCGCTCTGATGCTGGCTGTTTCGTTCGTGGCTACGGCCGGGGCGGACGACGGTGCCGGCCGCATCGAGGTCGAGGCATCCGGAGTTGCTACACAGCTTGCGGACGCGTTCGAAGTGCGGTTCAAGGTCACAGCTTCGGCCGGTCTCGCGTCAGACGCGATCCAGAAATTCCTGAGCATCAAGAAGCGACTGAAGCGAGGGTTCGCCGATACGGAAATCGAAGGGCTGGAAATCGTCGGGGAAGAGTTCACCGTCTCGACCAACCCCGTGAACCAGGACCGATTCTCGGGCCGCGTCATGGTTATCAACGGCGTCCTGCAGAACCAAGGCGATCCGAACTCGCGGGTTCACTTGAGTGAGATCGTGGTGGTGGCCGTGCCGGTGAAGGCCGACGGCGATCTGAAGGAGGCTCTGCTCGACGTATCACTGGTCGTTGATATCGGAATCGACCTCGAACTCGAAGCGGTCGGTAACGCGAACCCGAACAACTTCAACCCGAGCCAGCAGGGCCCCAAGTTCATTTCGCGGCGGGTCGCCGACCCGGACGAGCTGGAGCGACAGGCGACGAAAGACGCGGTTCGGCAAGCTCGAGAAGAAGCACAGCAAGTTGCCAGCGCGGCCGGGGTTTCGGTCGGAAAAGCGATCAAAGTCGAGCTACGGAAAATCGGCGAAGTCACCGCCGACAAGAAAGAGTTTTCACGAGCCTCGCGATCGGTCACGGTTCGCGTCGCATTTGAGATCGAATGAGAGTGAGTGGGGACCCCCGCTGAGCGGGCCCACTCCAATCACACGAAACACGCCGGAGATAGAATGCGATTGTCGCGTTCTTTCTCGGGCGAGACCTGATCGAGGAAGGCCGAACCGCCTATGTCTGCGGGATCCGACGCGACACTTCGCGATGATGACGTCAAAGCAATCGATGAACTCCGTGCCTTCTATGGCGAACTCAAAACCGAACTCAGCCAGGCGATCGTCGGGCAGAGCGACGTGATTGAACAGCTGGTCATTTGCTTGTTCGCGCGCGGTCACGCGCTGCTCATGGGAGTGCCGGGACTGGCCAAGACGCTGCTCGTGCGACGAGTGTCCGAGACCATGTCGCTAGAGTTCAGCCGCATTCAGTTCACCCCAGACCTCATGCCCATGGACATCACCGGGACCGACATCCTGCAGGAGAACCAAGGCGGGCAGCGTCAGTTCGAGTTCATCAAGGGGCCCGTCTTCGCGAACATCGTGCTCGCAGATGAGATCAACCGCGCCCCGGCCAAGACGCAAGCGGCCATGCTCGAAGCAATGCAAGAGCACCGGGTCACGGTGGCCGGCACCGGCTTCCCGCTCAAGCCTCCGTTCTTCGTCTTGGCGACTCAAAACCCGGTCGAGCAAGAGGGCACGTATCCCCTGCCGGAGGCGCAACTCGACCGTTTCATGTTCCTTATCGAGGTCGACTACCCGAACGAGGCCGAAGAGATCGCTATCGCGCGCCTGACGACCGGCGCCGATTTGCCGGAACTCAATCACTTGATCGACGGCGAGCGCGTCCAGCACTTCCAGGAGCTGGTGCGACGGGTTCCGGTGCCCGATCACCTCTACGAGTACGCCGCCAAGTTGGTCCGGTGCACTCGACCCAATGATCCCACGGCGCCGGAGTGGTTGAAGCCGTTGGTCGGTTGGGGAGCGGGGCCGCGCGCGGTGCAATACCTCATTCTGGGGGCCAAGTCGCGGGCCGCGCTCGAAGGTTCGTACATGGTTCGCTTGGAAGACGTTCAAGCGGTCGCCGGGCCGGTCCTGACGCACCGCGTTCTGACGACGTTCGCCGCGCAGTCCGAGGGAGTATCGAGTGGTGACGTCGTTCGTCGCCTCATCGAAGAAGTCGGGAACGGGTAACGGGTGGCCGACTTCGTTCAGCGCGAATTCCTCGAGCCCAAGGTGCTGGCCCGTCTCGGCGCGCTTCCGCTGTTTGCGCGGATGGCCATGCAGGGGACGGTGTCCGGTCGGCATAGAAGCCCGCACCGAGGTTCGAGTGTCGAGTTCGCAGAATACCGAAAGTACGTCCCGGGAGACGACACCCGCCGTCTCGACTGGCGGGCGTACGCGCGCACCGATCGCTTTTACATCAAAGAGTTCGAAGCCGAGACCAACCTGCGGCTCTGTTTGGTCATCGACGGCAGCGGTTCGATGAACTTCGGCTCGGGCGCGCTCTCCAAGATCGCCTACGCTCGGCGCATCGCCGGGGTGCTGGGCTACTTGGCGTTGTCCCAGGGGGACGCGGTCGGTTTGACCGTCGTCGGAGAAGAAGAAGACTTAGACATTCCGCCTCGACGTCGACCGTCTCACTTAGCTCACGTCAACGACGCCATCGCCGAGGTCGAGCCCGACGGCGAGGCCGACGTCGCCCGTGCGCTTCATGAGCTGGCTGAGCGGATTCGACAACGCGCGCTGGTCGTGGTGCTGTCGGATCTCTTCGTGCCCCCGGAGGCGTTGGAGAGTGCGTTTCAGCATCTCCAATTTCAGAAACACGACGTCGTCGCATTCCAGTTGCTCGATCCGCAAGAGATCGAGTTCGACTTCGGACGCACCACGCGTTTCGTCGATCTCGAAGGCGGCGCCCCGGTGGTCGCCGACCCCGCCGCGATCGCGCGCAAGTACAACGAATCATTCGAACGACACCGTAACGCACTCGACGATTCGTGCCGCAAGGCCAACGTCGACTTTCACCGGGTCGTGATCGACCAACCGTACGACAAAGTTCTCGCCGACTTCTTGATCGGCCGCGCGCAGAAGGGACCTCGTTCGTGAGTTTCCTTCAACCTTGGATGCTGTTCGCGCTGCCGCTGTTCGCGTTGCCGGTCATTATCCATCTGATTCACCGACGGAAACACAGCACCGTCCACTGGGGTGCGATGATGTTCCTGATCGAAGCGACGCGAGCGTCGCGCGGTTGGCAGCGAATTCGCCACTTCTTGATTCTGCTGTTTCGAATGCTCGCCGTGGCGGGACTGATCTTCGCGATCAGTCGTCCGATTGCCGGGGGCTGGCTGGGGCTTGCGGGCGGAGGGCCGGCCGACTGCGTCATCGTAGTCCTCGATCGTTCCGCGAGCATGGGCGTTCGTGACTTGCGCGGCGGAACCAAACTGTCGCAAGGAATCGATAAACTCGTCGACGCGTTCAAGACGGTGGAAGCGAATCACTGGGTCTTGATCGATAGCATCGTCGGGGCTCCGCGTGAGTTGGATTCACCGGAGGATCTTCGTGATCTTCCCATCGGCAACGCGACGGCGACCAGTTCCGACATGCCGTCGCTACTGCAGGCTGCCGTCGAGTACCGCGAGGTGAACAAGGTTGGCCGGACCGAAATCTGGGTCCTGTCCGATACTCAGTCCCATGATTGGCGCAACGAGAGCAGCCAGTGGGGCGGGATTCGCGATCAACTGATGGAGTCAGAGCAGGTTCGAGTTCTCTTGTTGTCCTACGCGGAGCAGCCGGCCGAGAACGCCTCGGTTCGCGTGACGCGTGTTCAGCGCACCGTCGACGACGAAGGCGCGGCTCTGACGATCGATCTCGTGTTGCACCGTGCACAGAGTGACTCGCGGGAGACCATTCCGGTGGAGTTCATGCTGGGCAGTGCTCGCTCTGTGATCGACGTTCCGGTCACCGCCGGCGAGACCCGGGTCGACGGCCACAAGATACCGCTGGACGAGGCGACGACCGGCTGGGGCAAGGTCTCGATCCCCGACGACGGTAACGAAAGCGACAACACGTTCTACTTCACGTTCGGGGCCGAGCCGACGCGCCGAACGTTGGTCGTCGCCGAGAACATGCCCATCGCGAGGATCCTCGGCTTGGTGGCGCACGCCCCCCGTGACCCGACCCTACAGTACGAACTAGAAGCGCAGAACATCGAGGGCGCGGCGCAGGTCGATCTCGATTCCATCGCGTTGATCTTGTGGCAAGGGACGCTCCCGCAAGGGGACACCCTGGACGATATCGAACGGTTCGTCGACAGCGGCGGCCGAGTGATATTCTTCCCACCGATCAACCCCGGCACGGAGTCCGCGTTCGGTTCGAAGTGGACTCAGTGGAACCGTCAGGACGGCGTGCCGAAGTGGCGAGTCGACTCGTGGTTCGAAAAGGGCGACCTGCTCCGCCATACCGAAGCCGGTCGCGCGCTCCCCGTCGGTGAACTCAGTATCACTGAGGCGTGTTTACTCGAGGGCGACGGCACGACGTTGGCGCGGCTCGAAACGGGCAAGCCGCTTCTGAGTCGTGCGGTGACGACTTCGGGAGGCGTGTACTTCTGCACGTCGTTGCCGCGAGCCACCTCGTCCAACTTTGTTTCCAACGCCGTCGTCTTCTACGTGATGGTGCAACGCGCCCTCGAAGACGCGGTCGGTCGCCTGCGCGGGCATCGCCAGCAGTCGCCCGGTCGTTTCGATCCGGGGAACGATTGGAGCTTGGTCTCCGAGGCGCTCGAAGGAATCTTGTCGAGTGATCGACATCTGCACGCCAGTGTGTTCTCCCGCACGACCGAGTCGAGTGAGGTCGAGCACGTCGCGATCAACCGCAGCGTCGAAGAAGACACCAGCGCCCCGGTCCCGAGCGAATCGATCGACTTGTTGTTCGAGGGGCTCGACTTCGTGCGCGTCGACGAGACGCTCGGTGGTCGCGGGTCGGTCTTGGAAGAGGTGTGGCGCGTGTTCTTGATCGGCATGATCATCGCCCTCGTGGCGGAGGCGATTCTCTGCTTGTTCGACGTGCAGGGAGGGCGGAGATCATGAATCTCGAAGAACTGACTTTCCTTCACACGCCAGCCACAATCGGTATCTCGATCGCGGTCGCTGTCATTCTCGCCGTGTTGTGTTTGCTGGCTTGGCGCAAGAGCGGCTTCGCTCCGCGAACGGGTTTGATCGAGACGCTTCGATTCGTGTTGGTGGTTGCCATCCTGTTGACGCTCAACCAGCCAGAGTGGGTCGAGGAGTTCGAACCCGAGGACCGACCGACGGTCGCCGTCTTGTACGACGGCTCGTCGAGCATGCGGACGCGGGACGTCATCACCGATGACCCGCAGAAGCCTGAGACGCGAGCCGCGTGGGTCGCGCCGCGCGTAGCGTCCGAGCGGTGGGCGCCCGAGCAGTTTGGCGTCACCAATCCGCTCGAAGTGGCGATCGAGCCCTTTTCGATGCCGGTCGACGGAAGCGATCCCTTATCGATTGGAACCAACCTCGCCGACCCACTGACGCGCGCGCTCGAGAATCACTCCAACCTACGTGCGGTCGTCCTTATCTCCGACGGTGATTACAACGTCGGCAAGTCGCCGCTCGCGGTCGCCACTCGGTATCGCACGAAGAAGATTCCCATCTTCACCGTGCCGGTCGGCAGCGTAACCGCCCTTCCGGATGTCGAACTCGCCGCGTTCGATGCACCCACGTTCACGATCGCGCGCAAGTCCGCGCAAGTGCCGTTCTCGATCAAGAGCTCGTTGACGCGTGACACCCGAACGACGGTCGAGCTGATTACCGACTCTGGTCAGGTGATCTCCAAGGAAGTCACTCTTCCCGCCAAGGGAACGCTCGACGATGTCATCGAGTGGACTCCGGTCAAACCTGGACCGGTCGAGTTGACACTTCGAGTCCCGGTCGAGCCGGTTGAGTCTCGCGAAGACAACAACGAACTGACGGCTCGAGTCGATGTGCGCGAAGAGTCACTGCAAGTCTTGCTGATCGAATCGCGACCGCGTTGGGAGTATCGATATCTCCGCAACGCTCTGGTTCGTGATCCAGGGGTCGACGTCTCGTGCCTCTTGTTTCACCCCGAGATCGAGGGAGTCGGCGGGGGTCCGCACTACCTCAAGGAGTTTCCCGCGGCGGCCGATCTCTCGAAGTTCGACGTCGTTTTCTTGGGCGATGTCGGCGCGGACGAACTCGGAATCGAAGAAGCGCGGCTGCTCAAGGGGTTGGTCCAAGGCCAGGCGAGCGGGTTGATCTTCATGCCCGGTTTCCGCGGCAAGCACCTCGAGCTTGTCGATACGCCTCTCGGAGAGCTGATCCCGATTCACCTCGACGCCGCGCAGCCCAAGGGAGTGGGCTCGGCGTTGCCGGCGACGCTCGTCCTGACCGAGCAAGGTCGCGGTAGCTTGTTGACGAAGTTCCTGTCGGAGCCGGACGAGAACGCGCGCTTGTGGCGAAGCCTGCCCGGGTTTCAGTGGCATGCGCCGGTGCTCCGCGCGAAAGCGGGATCGACAACGCTAGCCGTGCACGAGCGAGACGAGAACGAGTACGGCCGCATTCCGCTCTTGGTCACCCGTTCCGCAGGCACCGGCAAGGTGCTTTTCATGGGAACCGACGGCGCGTGGCGCTGGCGTGAAGGTGTTGAAGACAAGTACCACTACCGCTTCTGGGGCCAAGTTATCCGTTGGATGGCGTACCAACGAAACATGGCCGACGGTAAGACACTGCGGCTCTTCTACTCTCCGGAGCGTCCCGAAGTCGACGATCGCGTTACGGTCAACGTCAACGCCATGGACCGAACCGGTGAGCCGGTGCAGCAGGGCACGGTCTCGATTCGTGTCGAGTCGCCGACCGGACAGGTGCAGAAGGTTCGGCTTGCGTCGGAAAGCGAAGAGTGGGGACTCTACGGCGGACATGTTCGATTCTCGGAGCCAGGTGCGCACCGCGTGACCGTTCTCTGCCGCGAGACTGGCGAAGAGCTGGAAGCGGTCATCGAGGTTCGCGGCGGAGAACGAGAATCCATCGGCGACCCAGCGCGACCCGAGATCCTCGCGGAGATCGCCAAGGTCAGTCGCGGCGAAGTGATTCGCGGTGAAACGTTCGACGCCGTCTTCGATCACATTCGCGCCTTGCCAGAACCCGCTGCGTCCGAGCGACGCATTCAGTTGTGGGCAAACCCGTACTGGGCCGGCGTCATACTCTTCTTGCTAGCTCTGTTCTGGGTCGGGCGCAAATGGAACGGCACGATCTAGTCCTGAGATGACTGACTGAATCTTGGCAGGGATTGAGTCACTGACCGCTCGTCCCGACCATTCGTTGTTAGCGGGTTAGTGGCTGACAACGCTGGCGTCGATGCCCGCACTGCTCGAAGATGGTGAAGTCGCCCGCCCCGAGTTGTCTCAGAGTCGTCTTGGAGTCTTCGTGCATCCATTCCTGGCTGTAGCCTTGTTGCTCGCTCTCGGTGCCGACGTTTCGTCCGAGGTGTCGGGCGCGATGGTCACTCCCGGCGGACAGGTTGCTCGGGGCTCCCTCGTGGGTATGGACGAGCGGGGTCTTCGTTGGCGTTTGGGCTATCTGCGCGACGCTGTTCGTTATCCGATCGATAGCGTGTGGCAACTTCATCTCGTCGATCCCGATGAGGATCGACGACCCAGTGATGTCAGGGTGAGATTGACGACGGGCGAGGTCTTGACCGGCGAGATCGTTTCGTCGACCACGACTGGCGTTCGGTTGGCGACCGAATGTGTCGGCGAGGTTTGGATTCCCCGTCGGCTCGTCGTCAACTTGGATCGGCGAGACGCACCGGTCGTCGCCGGGCCCGGCAACGCGGAAGATTGGTCGGTCCTCACGCCCCGCGAGGCGTCGGCGTGGGAAAGCCGATCGGGTTCGTTTCAAACCAAGTCCGCTGGCAGCATTGTTTGGCGCGATCTGGGACTGTCCGAGTCTCGCGAGTTGAACCTCGATCTCGAAGCACTGGGTAGTGCCCCTGCGTTTCGCATTGTTCTTGGCGTCATGGATGAACTCGAGTGGATCCAAGACGGCGTCTTCATCGAGTCGTGGGGTGATCGCATCGTCGTGTACCGCGAACTCGATGAAACTCTCGAGGTGCACGCGCTGTCACCGTTGCCGAGCCACGGCGGAGTTCGGCTGCATATCCTGTGGCACCCAAACGAGGGGGTGGCGACCATCAAGCTGGGTTCCGACTCGGTCGAGATCTCGTTGCCGGACGACGTCGACGACGGCGTCGCGTTGGAAAGTCTTGCGGGAGGTCTCGCGGTTCACGATATGCGCTGTCGTCCGGCCTACTCCTGGGGCGACGGTTCGGCAAGCGCAGATCGATCGAGTTCGGTGGACCCCCCGCCGTCCGTCCTTCCAACGGAAGAGCCTGCAACAATCGAGAACTCTGCCGACGTGCCCGCGCGTCCGTCGGTGCCTCTGCGCCTCGAGCCTTGGGAGTTGGCTTCTCTGGCTCGGTTGACCTACTACGACGGTAGCGTGATCTACGCCGATCTCGTCGGCCTCGCGAATGATCGATTCACGCTCCGCACGCACTGGTCCGATACGTTGGTGTCCGCGGACTCGAAGGGGCTCAAGCAGCTAGAGATTCCGGGAGTCGACGCCGTACCCGAATCCAAGGTGCGGTTCGTCTCTTCAGGCCAAGCTGTTCGAGGTCAGCTCGTTGGTTGGGATGAACCGAGTGGAAGCCTGGTTTGGAAGCCGCACCGATGCGTTGCCGGTAGTCCATTCGCAACAGACGCCGCCGGAACGATCGAGTTGGGTCGACCTCTTCAGTCTGCGTATTCTTCCGATCCGCACGCCATCTACTTTTCCAACGAAGACACGGTGCCCGGTCGGGTTGTGGGGATCACAGACCAGGCGTTGATCAGCAAGACTGCTCATGGCGACAACGTGGTTCACGACCTCGCCGCGGTTAAGGCGGTTGAGTTCGACCGAGAACTGTGTCGCGAGTACCTGCATGCGGACCCCGACCTGAGACGTTACGGACGCTTCAACAAGCGCCCGAGCCGAAACGTGATCGGCGCGAAACGACGGGTGCGCGTGCTCAGCCTTCCGCGCCAACTCTGGAAGCGGCCGCCGACTCACGTGCTCGTCGCCCGATCGGGAGATCTCGTTCGCGGGCGGCTGCTCGAAATGTCGAAGAGCCACGTTCGGTTCGACACGGGAGCGAACGAGCTGCGTTTCCCGGTCGAGAAGCTCATCGCCATCATCTGGTTGCATCCGAAGCTCGACGGGGTGTCTGGGGTCGGCAAGGAGTCCACGACCCGCGATGCGTGGCGCGACCAGTTTCCGATCCAGCTCGTCTTCGACGGCGATCAACAGTTGTCGGTGCGGCCGACGTCGATCGCCGACGGGTTGATCCGCGGACGGTCGTTGTTCGGTGAGTTCACCAAGATCGACCTCGCCGACGTCCGATCGATACGGGTCGGGTCGTCTCCGGAGCGTCGCCACCGGTACTCGGACTGGATTCTCGCTCCGATGCCGGAACCCTTTCCTGATCGGTGAGCCACGCCTTCGAGCGCGCGCACGCCTTCGCACGGGCAGATCTGTCCCGGGGAGGGCGACCGTTCCAACCCCCTAAAGCTCGGCTGTGTCCTGTGATCGGTCCGTTCTGTCACCGCCGGGCGAATCGCCGCGACCGCCGACGAGCCGCGCTGCCGATAACACAGCAGTGTGTACGGCCTCCGGTCGAGTTGTCCCTATCTTGTTTCTCTCGGCGAATTTCTGGATAGAGCCGGGGCGGAGTGGGACAATCTCAGACCGATGATAATAGAGTACTCCTCGAGCCTCTTTCGAAGGGCTGCGGTATGACGCAAACGCCACGAGATGTTGGCGATCGCCGACCTCAACTGCCCGAAGCGATGCTTCGCAAGTTGAACGGTTTTCGCCAACACGTGCGTCGGATCAAGATGACCGAGGTCGGCCTCGCAATCGCGTTCGGCTTCCTCGTTTCCTACTTGTTGGTGTTCGGCTTCGATCGCCTGGGTGAGACCCCGGTGGTGTTGCGCGTTGCGCTACTCGCGGCCGCGGTTGTCGCGACCGCGCTCGCACTACCGCGCCACCTGTTGCGGTGGGTGTGGAACACGCGCACTCTCGATCAGCTGTCGAAGCTCATCGCCCGACGCAACGCCGCGCTCGGGGATCGAGTACTCGGCACCGTCGAATTGTCGCGTGACGAGCACGAGTGGCGACGTTCGCCGGTCCTGGTCGAAGCGGCAATCGCGCAAGCGGGCACCGACGTCGAGAGCCGTGATCTGACCGAGCTTGCTCCAGTCTCCAAGCACCGCGGTTGGGGTAAGGCGCTCGTCGTCCCCACGATTGCCGCTTTGGTCCTGGCGATCACGCTTCCCGCCGTCAGCGCCAACGCGTTGCAACGGTGGATAGCGCCGTGGTCCGATACCGCCCGCTACACGTTTGCTCGAGTGTCCGCGTTGCCGACGGAAGTCGTCGTTGCTCGCGGTGAAGAGAGCACGTTGAACATTCCGCTCGAAGCCGACTCCCGGTGGAAACCGGAGCGCGGTGTCGCGACGATCGACGGCATCGAAGTCGAGGCGACTCTCGAGAACGACGCCTACCGATTCGTGCTCCCGGCGCTCGCGGCGACCTCGTCCCTCGAGATCTCGATTGGCGACGCACGACTCGCAGCCGACGTGCGGCCGGTCGAGCGCCCCGAGATTCGTGGCATGGTCGCGACGATTGCGCTGCCGAGCTACCTCGGGATCGACGAGCCGCGGACGCAGGACGTTCGCGGTGGCTCGGTCACCGTTGTTGAAGAGAGCGAAGTCAGCTTTCAAGGCAAGGCGACCCGGGCGTTGACGAGCGCATCTCTCAACGGCGTCGATCTCGCTGTCGAAGGAGCTCGCTTCGAGGTCGCGCGCTGGTCGGTCAAAGAGGACTCGACCCACGAGCTGACCTGGGTCGACGAGTACGGGCTTGCTGGAAGCGCACCGTTTGGTCTCCACGTGAGATCTCACGTCGACGAAGCGCCCGGACTTTCCGTCAATGACCTACGTCGCGACATGGTCTTGCTCGAAACAGAGACGCTCAACTTCGAAGTCTGGGCGGAAGACGACTTCGGTGTGCGCGAAGTCGGCCTGCGTTGGAGTGGTGTCGAAGATACGATCGACAACCCAACCCCGGCCGTGGGTGAGCGAATGATCGCGGCTGGCCAACCGGACCAAACCGAGATCGAAGCCGCGGTCGCGTTCAACGCCAAACGGCTCGGCATTCCGGCGCAACAGCTTCGCGTGCAGGCGTACGCCAAGGACGCGTTCCCGGGTCGCGAGCTGGTCCTGTCTACGGTCTACAACATCTACGTGTTGACGCCCGAACAGCACATGATCTGGTTGACCGGTGAGCTGGCCGAGTGGTTCGAGCAGGCGGTCGAAGTCCGTGACCGTGAGCGCGAGCTACACCACAAGAACAAGGCGATGCGCGAAATGGACGTCGCCGAATTCGACGACCCCAAGGCGCGACGCCAAGTCGAGAACCAAGCCATCGCCGAGCGGGCCAACGGTCGTCGCCTCAACCGGCTGACGGATCGTGGCAATGACTTGCTCACGCAAGCCGCTCGCAACTCAGAGTTCAACGTGAAGACGATGAACGACTGGGCGGAAATGGTGAAAATCCTCCAAGACATCGCGTCCAACCGAATGCCTTCGGTTTCGGAGTTACTCGCCAAGGCTTCTTCGGCCGAGGGGCAGAGTGAGTCGAAGTCGATGCCGAGTACCGGCCAGGTGAAAGACAGCTCCAAGGGCGGGACGAGCCCGCCGACCGAGCAGGGCAAGACGGCTCCGTCGGTCGCCGATATCGAGTCGAGTTTCAACGAGGCGAGCGACAGCGGGCAGAAGCCGGCCGAAGATCAGCCTCCGACCAAGACCAACTCGAGCCTCGGCTTGGTGGGCACCGTGGTTCAGGGCGGCGGTCCAAAGCAAGATCCGGAAGACACGCCACCGAGTCCGCCGTCGCCGGCGCAATCGAACATGGACGAAGCGATCGACGAGCAGACCAAGTTGCTCGCCGAGTTCGACAAGGTTGCCGGCAAGATCTCCGAAATCCTGCGCAATCTCGAAGGCAGCACGTTCGTGAAGCGACTGAAGTCGGCGTCGAGACGTCAGACGAAGATCGCAGGAACACTCAACGACTCGTTGGAGAAGAGCTTCGGCTTCGATCCGCAAGACATCGACCAAGCGGTCAAGGACACCCTCGAAGACAGCGCGAATGTCGAGCAAGCGAGCAGCAAACGCCTGTCGAACATTCAAGCCGACCTCGAGGCGTACTCGAGCCGCGTCGAAAATCCGAGCGCCACCACGGTGATCGGCGAGATGAAGAAGATGTCGGTGAGCAGCAACTTGACCGATATCTCTCGCTCGGTGAAAGCGAACTTCGGCGGCGATTCAATCGCACGCACCGAGTTCTGGGCCGACACATTCGACCGATGGGCTGAACAGCTCGTCGGCCCCGGCTGAAAGAGCGGCGGGACCTGACCTGGGTCCGAGCGCGGCAGTTTGCCGCCTTCCATCGTTCTCGAGGTGCTGAAGATTACCGAAGCTGAAATGGATCTTCGTGACGAGACTCGCGAAGTCGAACAAGTGCGCTGGGCGCTTGCCGGCGACGAGCATGTCGCGCGCGCCGAGCCGTTGGCGAAGAGCCAAGAAGAGCTAGGAACGCGCGTCGAGAAAGTCGTCAAAGACATTATCGAGTTGCCCAAGGGTGAAACCGACTTCGCTCGTGAAATCGGCATGCTGCGCCGTGTCACGGAAATCATGGACGAAGCCGAAGCCATTCTCGGTCGTCCGGAGACGGGGCCGGTTGCTATCGCGGCCGAGACCGAAGCAATCGAGCTGCTCCTGCAAGCACGTCGCTCGAGCGGCGGCGGCGGTGGTGGCGGCGGTGCTCCGGGTCGTTCCAACTCCGGTGGCGACACCGATATTCCGGCGCTCGCGCTGGTCGGTCGTGGTATCGCTCCCGACGCCAAGATCGCCGACCGTGTCGTCTCGCAGGCCGCGGGCGCCGCGGGGGCCGAGTTCCCGGAAGAGTTCCGTCGTGGTCTCGAAGCGTTGTTCAACG
>JAJFFE010000036.1 GCA_021776775.1 Planctomycetota bacterium
CACGGTGCGCGGCGGTCTTCGACGGAATCTCACCATTCGTAATCTTCAACGAATCAACCAATTCGCCTGCAAATTCCGAACGGCAATCTTCCGCCGAACTCCACCACTCACCGCGCCTGCACTTTCCGGCCGCACCTCTAGAGGCACACTGTGCCTCTGACTTTCGGCCGGGCTAGTTACTAGCCCCTTCTGCCGCCTTCAACTCTTCGTCGAGGTCGAGATCTAGGAACAGTACCGTCCGCTCTTCTTCGAGGGCGGACGGGAGATGGTGGATACGGATCCACTCGGTCTGGCTGACCCCGATCGTGTGGCCGTCTTCGACGACTTCTCCACTCTCCAGCATGAAGTGCGCGACGTTGAACGCCCAGCCGTAGAGATTCTCCGGCGGCTTGTCGGACTGACGAATCTCCACTTCCAGAAACCCGAGCGACTCGAGCCCCTGGGTAAACAACGAGTGCGTGTTGTCATCGTTCTCGATGAGCTGGAACCGAACCCAGAGTCGTAGCGGAACCTGCTTCTCACTCATCTGTTCGGCGGACTCGCGAAACGCCGGAGCCGAGTGAACCATCGCCGCCGGCTCCCAGTAGACCCCGGTGGCGTCGAACGCCTCCGACAGGTCCGAAGCCAGGCGAGTCAGCAGCATACTTCGCAGCTTGGCCGAGGTGGTCTCTGTGCCAATTACGATCGCCACATGAGACGTGTGAGCGTCGAACACTTCACCGGCTTGTGGCCAGTACCACGCCGTCCGACACGGCGACTGGTACAAGTCCGCCGGTATCGGCTCGCTCGACGGCGCGACCGCGACCGTCTCCGCCCCAACTTTCATTTCGATGACACCGGTACTCGGATCGAGGGCGACCTGGGCCGCCTCGCCGAACTGCTTGGCCATATGCTCATGGACTTCGCGCGGGGTCGGCGGGGTGTCACATTGCAGGGCGAGGAGCGCGATCACGGGAGTTCTCTTCTACGTTGGAGACGTGGCTGGACGGTATCGCGGAATGTGCCATTGAGTGAACCAGATCGCAAGACGAACGGCTCGAGATGCACGAATCAAAGTTCCGAGATAGCCGCTTCGACGACCCAGGCGTCTCTGCCATTGAGCAGCTCGACGTGGACCCAGGGCGAGCGACGTTCGACGATGGTGATCTCGGTGCCGCCGGGCAGCGGTTCGCTGAAGCGGGGCGCGACGTTGTGTGAGTCGGCGGATCGACCGACCGTTTCCGGTGCCGTGAGAACCGCTTCGGATCTTTGTTCCAGGCCGATGCCAATCACCGGCCACCAATAAACCTGGTCGGAATCCCCCAACGTAGGGGACGACGCTCAATACGACCCCACGTGCCGTTTCGATGCGGTGCGCTTGGCGTTCCCGGCCCTAGGGCCCCGCTAGTTGGATCGAACGCGATGCTTTCTCCCCAGGGGCCCACAGGTTGGTTGAACGCATGGCTCAGTGTTCCATCCTTGAGAGATCGAACTCGAAGTTCGACGGCGGCAATAATCAGGTTCGGCAGCAGTACAATTGGAGGCATCAGTTCTGCGGCTACCGCCTCGTTGAACGCCATGTTGTAGACCATGTGTTCTGAGACAACATCCTCGGTCGCCTGTGTCTTAGATCCCGGGAGCGGAACCGAATCTGACAAGTTCTTCAGCTTCCCTGACTCAATAGCAGCGAGAATTTTGTCGTGTTCACGAGTGAAGAGCCTGACGGCCTCCACTTCGACGAGTGCGCCTACCGATGTGCGTCCAGGTTTCCTGGCCAATTCGATCAGCGTGTTCTTCAGGATCCGACCGTCCTCTCGAAACGCCTTCCGGAGGCCAACAAGGTCGGCCTCGTCGAGTCTCGCGCGAAGCATGTCAGCTTGTTCTGCTGTCCAGCCATCCCGCCAGACTGCGTTAAGCAAGATGGTGGCGCACCAGATCGAGTACTTTCCAACCAGTACATACTCTAGCGCACAAGACGGATCAGACAGTATTCGTCGCCACCCTTGATAAAGTGTCAGCGTGGACAGTGCGGCCTCCATGTGGTCGTTCTTGGAAAGCAGAGTCGTGTATGCTCTGAGGCACCAAAGTCGCGTCAAGTCTCCAAGTCCGGCTGCGAACGCGGTCGAGTCGTCGTCTAGTGTGTTCAACTTTGGCGCTTCGTACCGTCGAAGGGCCAACGCCTCCTCCAGTATCGTTAGGGCCTCTTGGTTTGCGGCTACTAGTCGTCTCGCCTCTGTGAGAATCTCTTTCTCGTTGAGGTCCGCCGTCTCTTCGTCGCCACTTTCTTCGAGGAATGCCTGAACATTCGAATGGGCTCCGAAGAGGTTCTCCCGGTCTACAATCTTGTTCGCAGCCACGACGAGAACATCGTACATGTTCTGACTAGTCGCGCCGCTTCCGTGCATTGGCGGAGACTCCGATTTGCCAGGAGTATCGCTCTTCGGAGAAATGTCGTCGTGGCATCCCACACACAGGACCATGGTCATTGCAGCGGTCAAGATGGTCGAGTTCTTCAATCGGTATCCCCGTGCTCTATCGTCAGATCTCTATTGAACGATTTGTTTTCGCGTAAGCACGCAAAGAAGCGCATGGCTGACGGAGCCTCGGGATTGTCATGAAATGCCGTCCATGAACCATGAACGGCGGACCGGTTTGGTGACTCCGGGGCGGGGCGATTCCCGAAGCGTGTTGGGCTTCTCGGTCACGCTTCGCCTCCTTGCTGGAGCCGTGCGGCAAGCCGTGTCATGAGATCCATCTTCTCGTGGAAGATAGCGAGAATAAGAACGGTGGAGTCCGGCTCGCGGGCAAAGAACACGTAGTGATGTTGGCAGTAGGAATAGAAGAGATCAGGGTGCTGCTCGTCAACCTGCCGGACCAGGACTGTGCCTTGGCTGATCGCGACAAAGTGGGCGTCGAGCGCCTGGAGATAACGCTCGGCCTGGTCCGGACTCCAGGTGCGCGCGGTGTATAGACCGATCTCGATGAGATCGGTCTCGGCTTCGTGCTCAAGGCGGTACGCGGTCATTCGTCTGGCGACCCGGAGACGTCGCGTTTGACCTGATCGATGATCTGGCCGACGGTTCGCGTGCTCACGCCTCCGTTTCGAGCATTGGCGAGTCGCCGTTCGAGAAGCTGGGTGAGTTCGCTCAGTGCGTGTGCTTCGTCACCATCGAGCGCTGCGCCGATGGTGCTCGCGAGCACGAACTCTTTGATGCTCTTGCCTTGCAGGGCCGCCAGAGCTTTGAGCTTCTGATGCTCGTCAGGGGTGACGTCAATCGAGATGCGGCTCATGGGTGTGTCTCCTGGTTGCAGTCTCTATCAGCGTAGCACTCAAAACCACATTCTGTCAATTGTGTCATATTGTGGGTCGCTGAAGCCCCAGTCTCGATCCAGGCGACGCCCCGTCTACTCTAGTGCACGATGATGTCTTGTATCGCGCGTTAAGATTCCGGGGGTGTAGGGCTTAGAGAGTCCGTTGCTCTGACGGACATGTCAGAACGAGTGGGGGCGGCCACCCGCTCCGCATGCCGGGAGTTGGCTTGGGGCAGAACGACCTCACGCTAGGGGCACGAGTTCGATCGGCTGAGCGGTTTGGAAAATCGGTCGCTAGAGTTCCGAGATAGCCGTCTCGACGACCCAGGCGTCTCGGCCATTGAGCAACTCGACGTGAACCCACGGTGAGCGACGTTCGACGATGGTGATCTCGGTGCCGCCGGGGAGCGGTTCGCTGAAGCGGGGCGCGACGTTGTGTGAGTCGGCGGATCGACCGACCGTTTCCGGCGCGGTTAGCACGCCCTCGGGTCGTTGTTCGGTGACGGCGTCGAACACGGTCGAGGTGATGAGGGCGATCCACACTGCGAGCGGAAGTATGGCTAGCGTTCGCAGGCCACTGCGGCCGGTGCGAATCGAGAACGCGATGAGCAGACCGGCGATCGCAAACGCGATGGCGGCGAGCGTGTGACGTTCGATCGGGGAGAGCCCCTGGTGCCAGAAGAAGAACGTGTCCATGACACCGCCGGACTCCGGCGGTCGAACCCAACTGGGCAGGAGCGTGCGCGCGTGCCGCAGGTTCTTGCGCGCCCGCGCATGGTTGGGATCGAGTGCGAGCGCCTGGCGGAAGCCGAGCACCGCCGCACCGAGCCGCTCCGCTTGCAGCGCGGCGTTACCGTAGTTGACCCAGAGATCAGCCGTCACGCGTTGGTCTACGTCGCGGGCGAGATCGAGCGACTTCGCGTAGAGACGCTCGGCGGTTCGGAACGCCTCGAGTCGAGCCCCTCGGTCGGTCGTCGACAACGCGGCTTGGTAGGCGTCGTTGGCTTGCTGAACCACCACGGCGGGATCGCCTTCACCGAACGCGGGTGTGCTCCATGCCATGAGCAGTGCGAGGTAGATCCAGCTGACCCGGTTCATGGCGATGTCTTTTCGATCGACTCGGCTAGTGCGACGGCGCGCTCATAGAACGCGGTGGCGATCGGTTCCGCGCCGCCCGACGGGGCGTACACCACCGCTTCACACTCGGCCAAGAAGGCGTCGACCCCCGGAGTACGACCGTTTGGAACTTCGCTGATCATGGCGCGCAGCGCGGTTGCGATCGCACTGGTCGCTTCGAGTTCTGGCTTGCCGCGACACGATCGAATGTCGGCGAGTCCGGTCGCCAGCGCTTTGCGGCGACGAGCGATTGCCGGGTCGATCGCCGCGCGTCGACGCAGAACGATGGCGATGGCGATGGCCAAGAGCGGAACACCGTACAAGGTGTAGATCGTGACGCCGGACCAGTTGCCACCCCGGACCAGCAGCCGGTCGACGTTCGGCTCGTGCGACAGGTCGGCGCCGGTGAGGGTGAATGAACGCGTCGATCGTGTCGGTTGCGGGACCTGAGTTGCGTCCGAACCGGCGGTGGCACTCGACTCCGGGTCTTCGTCGCTGCCACTACTCGCCACGACGTCGTCCGCGCTGACAATCTTGGCGCCGCGAACCGACAACGCGACGGGGAGCGAGCGAGTCGTCTCGTAGCGACCGAGTTCCGGGTCGTACCAAGAGTATGCGAGGGGCGGGATGGCCGTGACGTTCTCGTCCATCGCTCGCACCGTGACCTCGAACGTCTTCTCTCCGTCAGCGAACGATCCACTGGCGTCGCCCCTCGGCAAGCGGAACTGCTTGGGGTCGAGGCCACCGTCAGCCCAGAGCGGGGGGAGCGACGCGTGTTCGAGGTTGCCGTTCCCCTTGAGTTTCAACGTCAGGCGGATGGGATCACCTATCTGCACCACCGTCCGGTCGGCGCTGACGTCGAGGTTGAATCCTTGGCCGATCGCGCCCGCCCAGCTCGTAGGCTTCCCAGCGGGCAGTTCGGCTACGACTAGCGTGCGTTCCAGGTCTTGCGCTCGAATCGGAATCGGCCGTCGATTCACGGCGCGGAAGGTATTCACGATTGCCGGCTCGACGGTGTAGCTTCCCGCGCGTCGCGGAATCAACGTTCGCGTGATGCTGATGCGGTACCACGTTTCGCGCCCGCGCTGTTCGCGCGTGGTCACGACCGGGACGCGAATCGCACCGCGCGCCGTGTTGATCCGGAGCGAACTCTGTCCGCGCTGAAGCGGTGTGTCGACGAACTCGAATCCGTCGACGAGGTCGTAGAGAGGGACGCTCAACGTGAGCGACGTTTGTTGCACCACTCGAAAGCGATCGTCTCGGCACCACACTTCGACCGTGGCCGGGGTGCGTTGTCCTATGGTCATGGGCTTTTCGGGGAGCAGCACTTTGATCTCAAGGTAGTCATCTTCCGGGACCGGCTCGAGCCGAATGGTCAAGGTGTTGGTCTTCTTCTTGACCGTGCCCGCTTCGACTTCGAAGGGGCCGATCGTATACGTGCCCGGCTTGGGAGCGACGAACTCGTAGGACTGCGACAACGCGTACTTGCGGTCGAAGCCGACACTGACCTGGGTCGATCCGCCGGGGCTGATGAACGCTCCTTCAGGAGCGACAGGGTTGCATGCCGGTTTGACCGAGAACCCACGCATGGTGAGTCGGAGCGTGACCGGGACACCCGCGTAGTACGGGCCGGACTCCAATTGGATCGACGCCGACTGCCCTTCGCTGACATCGGCGATGACGAGGACCGCGATGAGTGCGGCCAGGAACGACCAGCCGCGGGGCCCGATTCGTCGGGTCGACCGTGATCGTTTCGTCGATCGTGGTGAGGAGATCGCTCGGCTCATTACCAGTCTTTCTCCACTTGTTGGACTCCGACGCCCGCGCGCTCCGCCTTGTCCTTGCGGTGCTCCGCTTCGCGATCGCGAATCGCTTGCAGTACCTCTTGGTTGTCGGCGTTCTGCTGCTGCTCTTCAGGCTTTTGCTCTTGTTGCTCGTCGTCTTGCTGCTGTTGATCTTGATTTTGCTCGTCCTGTTGTGGAGGTTCGAGCAGCGCAATCGCTTCGGCGAGCTGTTCAACCGCGGTCATCTGTTTGGTGTGAGCCAAGTCGAGATCGGGGTCGGCCGGGGCGCCGCTCGGATCCTCGGCGGGGCCGAGCGATGCGTGGGCACCGGTCATCTCGCCTTCGGCGGCGTGAACCAACTCCGCGGCGCGAGCCAGTCGCGCCTGCTGTTCTTGCATCTGCTGCGCTTGGTCGGGCGGCACCCCATGCGCTGGCGCGCTCGCTTGTTCGTCGAGCGCCTTGGCAATCTCAGCGGTGATGGCTGCGAGTTCTTGCTGTCGGTTGGGGAGCGGGCCGAGCTTCTGCTGCGCCGATACGTCTCCGGGCGTGGCGGCCAACAGTCCGGCCACCTCCTTGGTTTCGTCGGAGAGTTCGTACTGTCGGTTCGCGGTATCTTTCATGTGTTCGACGAGCGTGAAGAACAGACGCCGAAGATCAGCGAGATGCCGCACCGCGCGTTCTGCCGATTCGATCGACGCCGTGCGGTCGAGTGGCGGCTTCTCGAACCATTCCGACGCGTGGGCCATGGCCGAGCGTGCGATCGCGGTCAACTGTCGTGCGGCTTGCAGTCGCTCCTTCTCCGCTTCCTGCACTTCCGCGCCGCCGGGAGCACCCGTCGGTCCCGGCGGCGCCCCGCCCGCGGTCGCTTCGAGTTCGGCGACCATCGCTTCGATCTCTTCTGCGATGCGGTCGGCGCGAGCGATGTTCTTGGTTTGCGTGAGGATCAACGTGTCGAGGACTTGGTCGAGCGCGGCTGTTTCGCCGCTGGGTAACTGCATGCCGTCGTCGACCAACGTGCGGGCGATCATCGACTCCGCGCGGTAAGCCGTTTCGATCAACCGTTTGATGTCCGAAAAACGCTCCAACGCTTCGACCAGCGCGACCAGCGCTTCTTCTTGTTTCGGGTACGCGGCGCCCGGCTTCTTGTTTTTCAGCTGTTCGAGCGCGTCGGTCATCGCATCGCGAGCGGAGGCGACGAACGGTTCAGCTTCGCGCACCTGCTTCAGCGCTTTCTCGCGTTCCTTGGCCTGGGGATCATTCGCCGCGGGGTCGCCCGCGGTCGGAGGGGTGGCGCCATCGGGCGACACTGCACCTTCAGGGGACACCGCGCTCTGCAGGCGGAGGTGAAGTTCGCCCGTGCGACTGGCCAAGATCTCCTGCGTTTCTTCCAGGAATTCGTCGGTCAGCCACGCCGGCGGCGGCTCAGCAGCGAGGCCGCCTTGCATGCGCATCATGGTGTACTGCGAGAGTTCCAGCGTCTCTTGGGTCAACGTGCCGAGCAGTTCCGGAGGAGAGCGCCACTGGTCGCGCGCCCGTTTCAACTCGCCGAGGGCTAGCGCGCAACGGCGAAACGCCGGTTCCGACGCACTTAGCCGCAGCTGTCGTCGCCCTTGATTGAGGCGCTGGCTCGACGTGTTCAAGTAGTGAAGCATGTTGTCGATCTGAACAATGCGTGTGCTGTCTTCTGGCTTACGCTCCGCTTCGGGGGTGGCGTCGAGAGTCGAGCGTTCGTCGCCAGCGTCGCGCGCCAACACTGCGAGGTCGGAGATCAACAGCCGTTGTTGCTTACTGAGCGCGCGATACCGTTTGCGCTCGGCCTCCGGGTCGACGCCGGAGTCTTCTTGCTCGACGATCTGCACGGTGCCGGTGACGATCTGTCGTTCGCGTTCGATCAGTTCGTCGAGCCGCTGGTGGTAGTCGCGCTGATCCTTGGGCGCGAGTTGATCGCGCAGCGCCAAGATTCGGGCGAGCACGACCTCGAGATTGTGACGCGCCGACGTGTCTTCCTTGCGCAGCCGAATCGCGGCGCGGAACCAGTCGGCGGCGACCTCTAGGGAGTCGAGCGCTTCTTCGGGCTTCTCCTCCAAGACGGTGTCCGCCCGCTTGACGTGCGTCCAAGCGAGGTTGTACGTGGCGTGATAGCGCGCTTCGACATCGACGCCGGCCTTGCGGCGGGCGTGCGAGAAGTGCTCTTCGGCGGTGTCGAGCGCACCCGAGTGGAGCGCGGTCAGGCCAAGGTTGTGCGCTTCGCGGGGATCGTCGGGAAGTTCGACCTTCGGTTTCGGCGGGTCGCCTTCGTCGCTTGCTCCGTCGTCGCCAGTGCTGTCGTCCTCGGTGCCAGTCGAGTTGTCGTCCGTGGATGATCCGTTCGCGGGTCCGCTCGGTTGGCTGGTCGCAGTTCCCGTCGGTTGCGCGAACGCAGGCGCGGCCATCACGAGCGCCGAACCGAGGACGAGCGCGCCGAAGAGGAACGCTGCCGCTGCCGAACTCAGGCGAAGCGTGGTCAAGGGGGCGGGCCGTCGGCTGCCGACGAAGACACTGGCCAGTAGCGATACCAGCGCCAGCAAGATGGCCCACTGGTAACCCTCCTTGCGGATCTGCCGTCCGCGGCCGTCGAGCTTGCCGCGCGTCAGGGGGGCGAGCCGTTTCGTGTAGATCGCCTCGAGATCCAACACGCCGGTCCCAGCCGGAACGTAGGCGCCGCGCCCGTGCGTGATGTCTCGCAACAGGTCGCCGTTGAGCTTGGTTCGCACCACGTTGCCGTCTCCGTCTCGCAACAACGTTTCGGCTCCGGTCTTGGGGTCGGTCACGGTGATCTCGCTACCTGTCACTTCGTCTCCGAAACCGATGGCGATGATCTGAATCCCCGCCTCGGCTGCTTCTTCGGCCGCGTCGACCGCAAACTCGTCGTGGTCTTCACCGTCGGTAATCAACAGGATTGCACGTGAGACATCCGAAGTCTCTCCGAAACCGGCGACCGCCTTGCGGATCGGATCGGTGAGGCGCGTTCCGCCAATCGGTACGCTGTTCGGTCCAGCTTCCTCGAGCACCATGCGGAAGAAGCCGAAGTCGGGCGTCAGCGGGCTGAGCACGGTCGCCTTGCCGGCAAACGCAATCAGTCCGACATGGTCTCCATCCAAATAGGGCAGCAAGTCGACGATCTCCGCCTTGGCACGTTCGAGTCGATTCGGCGCGCAGTCTTGCGCGAGCATCGACTTCGACACATCGAGGCAGACCATGAGTTCGGTCCCGGCCCGCGGTGTCTCGACGTATTCGAACCCCCACTGCGGCCGCATGAGCGCGCCGACCAAGAAGACGCCGGTGAGTCCGAGCAAGCCAATTCGCGACCACCGACGCGTCGTCGTCGGCCGTCGGACCAGTCGAGGGAGCATCGCCTTCGACGCGAACTTCTCCAAAATCGAACGGCCGCGTCGGTCGAGCACGATCAACGTGGCCACGAACAAGAGCACGATCCATAGGCCATGGACGTACTGCGCTTCGCCGAAGGTGAAGTCACTCATGGCAACCTCCGAAAGACGGTCTCGGAGCCGAGCCCGGCGAGCACCACCAGCACAATGGCTGCGATGATCCAGGCGAAGAATTTCTCTTCGTACTCCATGTAACGATCTTCGGTGACCTCGGTCCGTTCCATCGCGTCGATCTGACCGTACACCGCCGCCAAGCTCTCTTGGTCTTCAGCGCGGAAGTACTGCCCGCCCGTCGTCTTCGCGATCTTGCGCAGCGTCTCTTCGTCGAGTCTGAACTGCGCGGTGTTGCGGCGAATGCGCTCGATGTACACGTCGCCATTGCGATCGGTCACGCGGGCGTAGTAGGGACCGTCCGGGTCACCGACGCCGATGGTGTAGACGCGGACGTCGAGGTCTCGCGCCAGTTCCGCGGCTCGATCGGGCTCGATGATGCCCGCGTTCGAGGCGCCGTCGGTGAGCAGGATCGCGATCTTGGTCGGCACGTCGTGCTTGCGCAGCCGCTCGCACGCCAACGCCAGTCCGTCTCCGACGGCGGTCTCCCGTTCGCGATCCGAATCGGGGACGGCCAGGTCGTTGATCACGTTCTGCAGATTGCCGTGATCGAGCGTGAGCGGGCAGAGCCCGTCGGCGTACGACCCGAACGCGACCAAGCCGATGAGATCGTCCGGCCGCTTGGCGACAAAGTCCGTGAGGACTTCCTTCACTACCTCGAGTCGGTCCTTCTCGGTGCGACGATCGATATCGATAATGTTCATCGAGCCCGAACGGTCGACGATGATGGAGATGGCAATGCCTTCGCGATGGACGCGCGTGGTGGCGTCACCAATGCGCGGGCCGGCGAGTGCGACAGACATTGCGATCGACGCGAGAGCGAGCAGTAGCGCCGGTAGTTTCGACAAGCGCACGCGCCACGTCTTCGGTGCTCCGTCGAGAACCGACAAGCTAGAGTACGTCAACGACGACGGACGCCGAGACGCCAGCCAGAAAACGAACGGCGCGACGAGAGCGGCGAGCAAGAACCACGGATCGCGCAGCTCCCATCCTTGCAGGTCAATCGGCATGGCTGACCTCCGTTTGGTTGGCAGCGACGGGATCGTCGTCGAGAAGGGGAGCGTTCTCGCGGGTCTCTTCCAGGAATCGACGCACCGATTCCAGCGACGCGTCGATCTCCGAGGTGTCCGGCAAGTGGTGCGCAAACTTTACGAGGTCGGACGAACGCAGCACGCCCTGCAGCAATCGCTGGTGATCGCTGGAGAGGTCGCTCGCTTGCGTCGCTTCTTCGAGAAACTCTTCCGTGGTGAGTTCCGGCGCGCGCAGCTCGAAGCGGTCTTCCAAGTAGCGCCGCACGATTGACGAGAGGCCGACGAAGAAGGTGTCGATCGCCTCGGCCCCTGAAGGCATACCGCCCTGGGTCAACCGGTCGAGTTTCGCCCGGGCGATGTCGAACGCGCTGCGCCGGCGCGCGAGTCGCCGATAGTGCGCCCACGCCTTGATCAAGAACGGAGTGGCGACGAGCAAGATCGCGACACCGCCGAGGAGCCACGGCCAGACCGGCGGCGGGGGCGGAACGATCGGGGCGAGTTCTCCGAGCGGCGGCTTCAATTCGGCCTGCGCTTGATCAGGTACTACGGACTCCACTTCGAAGTCGAGTCGGTCGGTGAGTAACTCGTACGACGGTTCGCCGTCGGGACGTACCTTCTTGTCGGGACGTCGGTCGAGAAACTCGATCAGCATCGGGGGCACGCTGTGTTTTCCCGATAACGGGCTGACCAAGGTGTAGCGTTGCGTCGCGATGGTCGCGCCGTCGTCGTCGACCGTCTCTTCTGGCGAGTACGACGACACCCGGTACCGGTCGAGCGAGTCTCCGAACTCCGGCATGATAAGTTCGATCCCAGCCGGCGCCTTGACGACGAGAGTGAGTTCCAAGTCGTCACCGATGACCGGCGCGGCGGGGGAGAGGGTTACGGTGGCGGTGACCGGTCCGCGCTGCACGACCGATTCGAGCGGCTCTTGCGCGCCGCAAACGGTGGCGAGTGTCAGCAGGAAAGTGAGGAGGATCACAGCTCGGAGAGAACTCATCCGCGCATCCTCCGTCCGCGCATGCGAAAGAACTTCACCAGTGGATCGACCACGGACTTCGACGCGTCGACGTGAATGAAGTCGATTCCGAGCCGGCGCATGCGACGGCCCAGCTCGTCGACCCGAGTCGTCGCCGTGGTGCGAACGGCGTCGCGAAAGGCGCTCGACGAGGTGTCGACGAGCTGCGTTCGTCCCGACTCCGAATCCTCGACCGCGATCAGTCCGGTCGGCGGAATCTCGAGCTCGCGCGGATCGGTCACCAACACGGCGATCACGTCGTGCTTGCGGTTGGCTGCCCGCAAGGCTCGTTCGTAGTCCGCGTCGAAGAAGTCGCTGACCACGAAGCAAACACTCTTGCGGACGTTGACCGACAAGATGAACTCTAGGGCTTGGCCAATGTCGGTGTGGTCGCGCAGACTGTCGAGGCGTCGTCCCCGGCTGCGGAAGAACGAGAACAACCGCCGACGGCCTTCGGCTTTCTTTCGCTGTTCCTCGGCTGGAGTATCGAGACCATGCGCCAGAACTTCGCGGACCACACGCAACGCGTGTTTCTGGCCTTTGCGCGGCGGAATGAACTGTTCGATACCGCCGTGGAAAAGGGTAAGGCCTACTTTGTCGTCGTTGCGAATGGCCGAGAAGGCGAGCAGCGCGCACAGCTCTGCCGTTGCCTCGCGCTTCGATCGGTCGCCGGAACCGAAGTTCTGAGAGCGCGACACGTCGGCCATGATGTTGAGCGTGAGTTGCCGCTCTTCGACGAACCGTTTGACGTACGGAGCCCCGACCCGTGCCGTGACGTTCCAATCGATTGTGCGAATGTCATCGCCGGGGATGTACGGGCGGACTTCGTCGAACTCCATGCCGCGTCCTTTGAAGACGGACACGTATTCGCCGGCCAGCACGTCGGCGACTTGGCGCCCCGTGCGGACTTGAATCTCTCGCACTCTTCGAATGATGTCTCGTGCAAGCATGATATGCCTACGGAACCAATACGCTGTCGAGGACCCTCTGAACGATCGTCTCTGCCGTTTTGCCCTCGGCCTCCGCTTCGTACGTCAGCGCGATGCGGTGGCGGAGTACCTCCGGCGCCATCGACTTGACGTCGTGCGGCGTGGCGTAGGAACGGCCTTGCAAGAACGCGAACGCCTTGGCGGACTTCATGAGGCTGATCGACGCACGGGGGCTCGCTCCCATTTCGATCATGCCCTCGAGATCACCGATACCGGCCGCCTTCGGATCGCGCGTGGCGTGAACCACGTCGACGATGTAGTCCCGAACCTTGACGTCGACGAACAGTTGGTCGACGACCTTGCGCGCGTCGAGAATCTGCTGCGGAGTCGCGACCGGCTGTATCTCAGGGATCGGTTGGTTGCCACCCATGCGATCGAGAATCTTGCGCTCGTCGTCTTTGCTCGGGTAGTCGACGAGCACCTTCAGCATGAAGCGATCTATTTGCGCCTCGGGCAGCGGGTACGTTCCCTCTTGCTCGACCGGGTTCTGGGTGGCCAAGACGAGGAACGGCTCTTCGAGTTTGTAGGTCTCGGTCCCGATCGTGCCTTGACGCTCCTGCATCGCTTCGAGCAGCGCGGCTTGAACCTTGGCGGGCGCCCGGTTGATCTCGTCGGCCAGGATCAGATTCGAGAAGATCGGACCCTTCTTGATCGAGTAGGTCCCCTCCTTCGGATTGAAGATCTCGGTCCCGATGACATCCGCGGGCAGCATGTCCGGCGTGAACTGGATCCGTGAGAACCCGGTGTCGATAGCGCGCGCTAGGGTCGACACCGTCAAGGTCTTGGCGAGTCCGGGGACCCCCTCGAGCAGGACGTGTCCACCGGTCAGGAGGCCGACCACTAGCCGCGTGATCATGTTCTCTTGGCCGACGAGGACTTTCGACACTTCATTGACGAGCGTCGTTCCCAATTGGGAATGTTGGGCAATCTGGTCGTTCAGCTCTGGCGAGGTCATCGTTCTTGCTTCCTCGAAACTCTTAGGATGGTCACTCTTCGGATTGTCACTGTGGTCGATCTACCGTCACCGTCGTAGTCCGTCAACGCTGCCTTTCGGCAGGCGGACCAGCGGATGACCCTGGCAGCTCGTCGGTGGCGTCACGATTGTCGCACGTAGGTGCCGATCGCGTGTCGTTTCGCCTGCGGGTCCGACGGAATGGAGTTCGGTATCTTAGACCTGAGGCGAAGATCGTCCACCCCTGATTACAGGTCCCCCAACCGCTTTTCGGGCCGCGTTTCGGGCGTCCCCGCCGGTGCCGCTGGAGATCGTGCTAGAGACGGGAAGACGGGCGAATCGTGGCGCGGCTCGAAGTCGAGTGGGCTGGGGATGGTCGAGTCGATGGCTCGCCGCCGACTTTGAGGCACGGGAGTGGAGTTGGTCGCGGCGGCGGGGGCTCGCAAACAAGCACGGGTTGGCACGACGGACGGGCACATCGGGGCCGGTCCCATTCTGTTACGGGCGAGGGGCAGCGGGCGGGCCCGACTCCGTTGGGTGTCGCGCCTAGTGCTATCGACTCAGCTTGGTCAGAGGAAGATCGAGGATATGCAGGTTTGACGCGGCGGCGCAAACACTGAAAACGATCGAGCGCGATCCGAAGCACGTTACGGGCGCATCGTGGCGTGGCTCGAACACCAGTGGGTTGGGGATGGTCGAGTCGATGGCTCGCCACCGACTATGAGGCACGGGAGTGGGGTTGGTCGCCGGGTCGCGGGTTGGCAAACAAGTACGGGTGTGAACGAC
>JAJFFE010000351.1 GCA_021776775.1 Planctomycetota bacterium
TTGATGCGAGAGGTCGCGATTTCAAGGTCAGTGCGCCCGGCGAAACGCAGTCGTATTGCTCATACTTCGAGTTTCGCCGGGCGTGCTGGCCGCCGGAAGCTCGAGGTCTCGCGCGACATGACTTTTCGGCCGGGCCTCTAGGAGTCGAGCTTACGGCGTGGCGCTGGCGCGTTCCTTCTCGTACCGCTGCTGTTCGGCCAGCAAGGCCTTCTTCAGCTTGGCGGCGGACTTGAACGAACGAAACTTCTTGAACGCCTTGCCGGTGATCGGATCGTAAAGGTGAATCTCCGGCCCTTTGCGGACCTTGTACTCCTTACAGACCTCACACTTCTTGGCGACCTTGTGCTGCACGACGACGAACTTGTCGAGGATGCCGTTGATCGCTTCGTCGTAGAAGAACCCTTCGACGTGCGGGGAGGCCGCTTTCTTCGGATCGTTGAAGAAGACCAACGCTAGCTTGGACTCCTTCTTCGCCTCGGCGAGACCTTCCGAAACGCCCTTCTTCCAGTTCACTTTGATCGCGTGCTTCGCGATCGCGGACTTGAACTCGGACTTGAGCGCCGACGCGCTGCGCGACGCCTTGCCAACTGGCTCACCGGCGGGCGTGGCAATGATGAGAGTTGGGTAACCACCGATCGAGTACTTGTCTTTAAGGGGCTTGGGGCACGCTTGCGTGCAATCTACGAGCACGCAGATCATGTCCTTGGCTGCTTCGACGACCGACTTATCAGAGAACGCACCTGCGTCCAAACTTTTGCAGGGGCCTCACCAATCCGCGGTGAAGTAGAGCAGCATCGGCTTGCCGGTGCGCTTCGCTTCCGCCATGCCCTTTTCGGGAGTGACGAACGGCATTTTACCGCCGCCGCCCGCGAACAACGGGCTGGCCACGGCCAAGATCAAGAGCGCGACAGAGCAGCTCATTTTCGTCATCGAAGTCCTCCATTCAGGTCCCCCCAACAACACTGCCCGGGGGCAGGATGCGGGGTCAGACCCTTCCTTTGCGGTAGTTACTCTGCTTACGCTATCCTAGGTCCCAAGCCGGGTCGAGCTTTGCTCACCCGACTTCCGACGCGGGGCGCGCGACGTCTCGATTCCGACACTCATTCGAAGGGAACACAACTTTGGCGACGCCGATGAAACGCAACACTCGACAGCGCGACGCCATTCGCCAAGTGTTCGACGATGAGCGCGACCCATTGTCGCCGCAAGAAGTCCTCGACCGATCGCAGACGCACTGTCCGGGGCTCGGAATTGCGACCGTCTACCGTAATGTAAAAGCGCTAGTCGACGAAGGTTGGCTCGTCGCAGTCTTGGTCCCCGGGGAGCCCGATCGGTACGAGCTCGCCGGCAAGGTCCACCACCACCACTTCCAGTGTCGGGCGTGCGGCGGCCTGTTCGATATCGACGGTTGCGTCGCAGGCCTTGATGGAATGGTGCCCTCAGGATTTCAGCTCGACGGGCACGAACTCACCCTTTACGGGCGCTGCGCTCGGTGTGCGTGAAACCTCTGAGGGTCCGCGGCCGAGACGGTGGCGCTGCGGCCGCACAGCAGCGCCGCTCTCCTGCGCGCGACCCTGATCTGGCCCACGACAGACCTAACCCACGAAGGAAAAGGTCGGCTGGATGAGAAATCGGCCCGCGAGTCGATGAACTCGTGGGCCGTCTCTAGCTTCGTAGGGTTCGCTACAGTCGTTACTTACGCTTCACTTTGTGGAGCGTGTGCTTGCGCAGTCGCGAGCTGTACTTCTTCAGTCCCGCGCGGATCTTCTCCGGCAGACCACCCTTGACGTTGACGTTCGTTCGGTAATTGAGGTCGCCGGTCTCCGTGCACTGGAGCCAGACCCATTCCCGATTTTGCTTTTTACCTTTGGCCATGATTCTTCCTGTCGATCGGATCGAAGCCGGGTTTCATACCAAACCCTGCGCCCAGCGTCACGGTTATTTTCCACACGCCTCCCAGTCGAGGGTCGTCGATTCGGCTCCGCGGACACCGTGGGGCCCAAAAAACGAAGCGCCCCCCGGCGGACCCGCATCGCACCGGAGGGCACTTATGACATCTTCTTCTCGTTGGCCCGAGCAGCCGGGGACGCCGCCCCCGCGTCACTCGCCTTAGAACTCAGGTCGTGAACTTTCAGCCGGCGGACGCCCGGCGTTTCGGCGACCGTGAACTTCCCGTTGGACCAACTCGTCGAGGAGCGGTCCAACGCGAGGAATCCCGCTCAACAATCCCGAGAACCTCAAAATCTCGTTCGAGTGGATCACTTTGAGCGACGCGACGGTCGACTCGAGCATGCCGAGGAATGGATCGAGCTCGCGTCGCTCCCGGTCACTCATGTGCGGTCGAGCAATCTCCAGGCAGCGCCGGGGGTGGACGAAGGCCGCGAACGTGGCGCCGTCACCGAGATCGTCGAGGCCGGCCCGGAATGCTGCGTCACTGAGGACGGACTGTCCGCCGCGGAGCGCGGCGACCGATTGGCCGATGGCCTGCTGACTGGGCGAGAGGATGAAGGTTCGTCCGCTGCGCGCGAGATACATGGAGATGCCCTCGGGCAGATCGAAACGACGCGCCGCCACCCCATTGAACTCGACGGGGACTCCGTCGAGATTCGCAGCGCCAGAGTTCGCTGCCGCCGCGATACCGAGGAACTGTGTCCACAGCGCTTCACTTTTCTGCGGATCGTTGACCGTGAACACCAACGCCATTCCGGGAAGAGCTTCACCCCCGATGAGTTCACCCTCCGTCTTGGTGGCGTACGCGGCGACTCCGACCACGTTGCCAAAGAGCTCTCTGCCGATATCCATGAACGAAACGGTACTCGCCGCGGCGGCTTCGCTGCCCGCCGCCGCCGGACGGCGCTCGTTCAACGATCCAGTGATGAACCCGGCCACGCCGTGCGGGACGCAGCGCAACGTTTCATCATCGATCGCGGGCATTCGGAAAAAGTTGTAAACGAGATTGCGGTGACCGTCCTTGAGTTCGAGATCGACGTCGATCGTCAACCCTTCGTCACCCACCCCAATGTTGCCCGAGACCGACTCCAGGCTCTGCAAATCGCACGTCGCCAACACCATGGCAAGTTCGGGTTCGCGTTGCGCCGCCATCGCGATCAACGGTTGGACCAAGGGAAGCAAACGTTGAAAGTTCAGACCGAAGTAGATCAAGCCATCACCGCGACGGGCGAGTGACTTCGACAATTCCGGAACGTCCGCGAGAGACTCTGAAACTTGACCGGACATGCGGCCGATCGTCTCTTCGATGGTCGTGCGCTGCGGCGACACCAATACCAGCCGAGAGGTCAGCGTGACGTAGACGGTCACCTCTTGCTCGATGGCGTACGTGGCGTAACCACGAATCGCATCGACGGGTCGCGCCGCCACCGGTAGTGCCGATTCTATGAGCCCGCGGATGACGTCGACATCGCCCGGGTGGGCGATGAGGATTCCCCGCGGAACTTGCCGCATGGCGTCGAATCCGCTGATCCCGATCGCCACCCCGCGAATACCGAGCAACCCTTCGAGAAGCGACGGACTGATACCGACTGACCCGTCCGCGGTGTCTTGCCCCCGCAGCAGGCCGAGCTTCTCGGCGAGCCGAGCGAGCTGCTTGCCCGGACGACTGAGTTCGATGTAGGCGATGGTCTCGGGCCGCATCAGTCGCGCAAAGTCCTGCGACGCGACTTCTTCTCGACACGCGGCGAGACCCGCCGCCGCCTTGGCGTGCAGCTCGGCCGGACCTTGATCGATCACCTGCGAGTACAGACGCGCAGCAGCGGCGTACTCCTGCTTTTCATGTTCGAGATAGTAAGCCCGATAGAACGCATCGCTCTGGGCGAAGACGGCGGGCGACGCGATCGTGAACAGGACGATCAGCGCACCACAACTCAGGGAGGCACGGGACATCGGCGCATCCTCTCCCCCGGCTCTTCGTCCGGGGACTCGGGTCCTCGACGAGGTCCAAGCTGACCTTGTCGATCGGTCGGGAACAAACTGTTCAGGTAACCACTGAACAGTTCGACGCAAAGAGACCAACCGCAACGCTCAGTTCACTCAGGGAGCGTCGCGATCGATCTCGGGCTGGCAGTCGCAGCGAGCGTGCCAAGGTCTTCGTGAGAAGTTGTTGGGAAGAGGGCGACCCGCCCGTTCCCGACCCCACCGGGGGCCGAAGAACCGTTTTTGACGGCCCCGCTTGCGCAATCGTTGGCTCGCCCTACTCGGTGCTAGACGCAGTCTCCGGCGGGCGGTAGCGTGGGCATCGAAACGCCGAAAGGAATACCAACGATGACCCTTGCTCCAGCGTGGCTGCTTGCTCTTACGATGTGGGTGGCTCCGGCGCCCCTTGCTCCGGTATCTCTACCTCCCACCGGCGCACTGCCGCTCGCCGCGATCGCCCCATCGGCGCCCCACGTCACCGCACTGGACTCGTCGCTGGGTCCCGTCGCGTCGCCGCCTCCCGTGTTCGAGTTGTGGGACGCGGGGAACAAAGCGGAACTCGCCAAGCTCGACCCCAAGACCCTGCGAAGCGCGCTGGAAAAAGGTCGAGTCTTCGAATCCATCGAGAGTGGCGACAAGAAGGTCACGCTCGAGGACGGCTTCGGTCGGTCGACCGATCTCTACTTGCGAATTCCCAAGAAACCCAAGGGCGTCATCTTCGTCTTGCACGGACTCGGCGGTGCAGGCACCCAGCTGATCGGTGGTTGGGAAAAGTGGGCACTCGCCAACGATCTCATCGTGGCGGCGCCGTCCGCGAAGCGCTGCCCCAAGAAGCACTCCAACGAAGACTGGAGTCCGACTTCGGATAGCTTGCCCCACTGGTGGAGCTACCACCCGGACGGGTTCATCCTCAAGGCGCTCGCGCAGCTCAAGAAGCAGTACCCCATCGAAGAAGACCGAGTGTTCTTGACCGGTTACTCCATGGGAGGGTTCGGAACGTGGAACCTCGGCCTGCGATTCGCCGACCGCTTTGCGGCACTGTTGCCGATGGCTGGCGGTATTTCGCAGCGCGAGTACATGCTCGAGAACGACGCTGAGGTGCGCAAGATTCTATTCAACGCGGCCAACGTCCCGATCTACTTCTACCATGGCGACAGTGACAACACGGTCAACGTGCGTTTCGATCGGAAGTCGCGCGACCAGCTGAAGGAGTTCGGCTACGACTTCGAGTACGTCGAAGCCCGGGGTGTCGGCCACATGACACCGCTGCGGGACGGGGGCAAGAAAGTCGTCGGCGCCGCGCAGAAGTGGCTCGGCAAGAAGACGCGCAAGTCGCATCCGAAGACGGTTTGCCTGCACTCATTCGGCGACTACATGGCGCAGTCGTACTGGATCCGAATCGACGAACGCCACGAGGACGGCCCGGCTCGCGTCACCGCGCAAGTCGGCAAGCGAAACAAAATCGCGATCGTCACGGAAAACGTGAAGAAGCTCACCGTGTTCTTCGACGAGGAGCTCGTCAATCTCAAGAAAGCGGTCCAAGTCACGGTCGACGGCAAGCGCGCGTTTCGAAAGAAGATCAAGCCTTCGAGTGAAGTGTTGCTGGAATCGTGGGAAGCGCGCGAAGACCGCCAACTACTCTACAGCGCGAAGGCCGAGATCGACGTCAAGAAGAAGAAGGCCAAGCGCCGCTGACGAGCGGCGTGCAGCAGCCGCGAAGACGAGCAGTCGTCTTCACGGCCGCACGATCTTGACGACGGGTCAACACCCTGCGCTAACTGTGCACGGCAACAAATCCGGCGTCGGATCTTCTCCACAATCGGGGAAGGGCGATGCCGGTTCCGGCCCGCCCGAGAACAACGCGCTCAAGATCCAAACCGGATCCGCAATGTCGAGGGCGCTGTCGTCGTTCGCATCGCACGCACTCTCGCAGGGAACTGCGCCTCCCCCGCCGAACAACACATCGAGCGCGTAGATCGCGTCCGCAAGATCGAACCCTCCGTCGGCGTTGCAGTCGCCTCGGCGAAACGACTCACATTCGTCGGGTACCCCGTTGCCGTCGACGTCGAGCGACGTTCCGTCCACGATGTCGCACGCGTCGGCGATTCCGTTGAGATTGCAGTCGGGAGTTGGCTCTCCGATACAAACTGACGGGCGGGGCATCAAGACGACGGGACGGACGCCGTCATCGGCGGTGATCTCGAAAACGTCGACGCCACCCGGTCCACTCGCCGTCAACAGCACCTCGAACACGCCTCCGCCGAGATCCGCCGCACTTCCGATGCTCGCGCGCCCGGCGCTGCCGTCGGCGTGCACGACCGTGAGTGTGCTGCCCGCGGTGATCGGGGCGCCTTCGTAGTCGCGAAGGGTGACCGTCATCGTCGTTGCCGCCCCGTCAAACTCCGCTTGCGACTGAATGGCGTCCGGGCGCCCGATCAAGTCGGAGCGCACGTCATCGAACTGCGCTTGTAGCTGAACGACCGGATCGAGCGCGCCGACCGTCTGAAAGGGAATGTTGAGGTTCACGAAGTAGTCGCCATCGGCGCACCCCGAGGAGGTGCAGACGTTGTCGTCGGTATCCCCCGCTCGCGCCACAATGAGGTAGCCGATGTGGCCCGACTTCGTAAACGATGCGGGTGGACAACCGCAGGACGTCGCGGCGGTCAACGTCGGTGAGCACGAGCAGCGTCCGTCGCCCCCAGCCGCTCGCGCTGCCTCCATCGCCTCCATGAGAATCCCGGGCAAATCGCTGGTCGAGTTCAGAATGACGTTCTCCATGGCGTCGACGACGCACGGTCCGGTGAGAATGTTGCCCTGAAGCGAATACGTGTAATCGCCATGCACACCCGTGACACCACCTGCCCAGTCGAACGTCGACACTCCAGTGAACGTCGCTCGCCTTCCCTGCGTATCCACGATTCCGTACTGCCGACTCTGATGCCCCGCCACCGTGGCTAGCTGTGCAAGCATGCTCGCGGGCGAGTCGCCGTCGATGAGCGCGTTCCAAATGATCGGACGCCGGATACCATCGAAATCGCCGGCCGCCTGGACGGCAGCCGCTCCCGTTTCCACGCGAACGACCGGGGTGATCGCGCGCAGATCGAACGTGGTCAGACAAGTCACCGAGGCGACGCCGACCTCTTGGGTCTGGTGGTTACAAATCACGATGGACCACGTCGCCACAGCCGTCGAGTGGCACGAGCACAACAGGGTCAGGATGAAAAGCCCGCGCAATACGACCTCCGTGGGTAGGGACGCCATGACCATACCACGCGCATCCGGCCGGGGCACGGTTCCGCGCTCCCGTCGGGGCCGGAGGGTGTCGAGGCGTCTCAATCGTCGAGGGAGCCCGGCGTGAACGCGCCAGGGAGGAGCGCAGAGATGGTGGTCTCCGAGTACGCCCCGGTCGGATCGGCGAAGTACACCGGGATGTCACGACCTTGCCGGGCGACGAATTCCGACACGACCTGTCGGCACGCGCCGCACATGCTCGCACCGTTCTCGGTGACGACCGCGATCGCGTCGAACTCGAGCGCACCCTCGGACACCGCCTTGGTCACCGCGGTTCGCTCAGCACAGATCGTCAGCCCGTAACTCGCGTTCTCGACGTTGACGCCGGTGAACACGCGACCGTCCGTCGCCGCCAGCGCGGCGCCGACAAAGTACTTCGAGTACGGGGCGTAGGCACCGGAGCGCGCCTTGATGGCGGCGGCGACGAGTTGATCGGCAGTCACAGGGTGTCCTTCAGGCTAAAGCGCCGTGCGAACGATGCGTCGAAACATGTCGAGCCCGAGTGGCTCAGGAAGATCCGCTTCGGTCGGCGGCACGCCGTTTTTGCGGAACCGCGTCCAGTACGGGTGGTGCGTAGGACGCACGAATCGCTCGGGGTGCGGCATGAGCCCCATGACGTTGCCGGCCGCGTTGGTCACACCGGCAATGTCGAGGTGGGATCCGTTCGGGTTGGCGGGATAGCCCGCCTCGCCGTCACCTTCACCGATGTACGTCACCGCGATCTGCGACTCGGGAAACGGCTGGCCCTCCTGGTCGGGGAACCATTCGAAACACCCTTCGGCGTGGGCCACCGGCACGAAGTATTCTCGTCCAGGCTCGAACCACGGGCCCTGCGCCTGCCCGGCGCGCAATCGCACCCAGCGATCTTCGAACCGCCCCGACAGGTTCCAACACAACGCCCCCCGGCCGCCGTCGCCGGGAAGGTACCCGAGCCGGACCAGCACTTGAAACCCGTTGCAGATGCCGAGCACCAGACGCCCGGAAGCGACGAAGCGATCGAGCGACTCCCGCAGTCGACGGTCCAACGTGTACGACAGCACTGCACCGGACGCGACGTCGTCACCGAACGTGAACCCGCCGGGAATGACGAGTAGGTCGATCTCGTCGAGTAACGACGGCTCCACCGACAGCCGATTGACGTGGACGCGCGTCGCTTCGGCACCCGCGAGGCGCAGCGCATTCTCGGTCTCGCGATCGCAGTTCGTACCCGCGGCTCGCAAGATCATGGCGCGAAACGTCATTCGTCTGTCTCCGTTTCACTATCGTCGGTATGGCTGTCGTCGGCCCCCGCGACAGGTTCGTCGTCCAAGGGCCAGACGCTTTGCAGCGGCGCGCGCCACCGGTCGCACAGTTCCGACACTGGGACCGAGGTGGTCTCAGCTCCGCGCGCAATGCAGAACGATCCGTCTTCCGTCACCTCCCCGACGCGATGCACCGGGATCCCCGCCGCCAGACAGTCCGCTTCTGAAGACGGGCTGACTTCGATCAGGTAGCGATGCGGACCTTCGCCGAACAAGACGTTGATCGGGTCCATGCCCGGAAGCCCGGTGGGATCGAGTGTCACTCCGAGTCCGCCGCCACCCATCGCCATCTCGGCCGCGGCGACGGCTAGGCCACCGTCAGAGAGATCGTGGCACGCGTGAACTCGTCCGTCGCCAATCCACTCTGACACCGTGCGGTGCGTGGCCAGTCCGAGCTTCGGATCGAACGGAACTGGAACACCTCCCACGCCGCCGTAGATCAACTGCACCGTGCTTCCGGCCAGCGACGGTTCCGCCGGGCCGACGAGCAACAGCACGGAACCGGCGTGCTTCACATCGCTCGACGGAGCGCGCGACGGTCCGTCGACGACACTGCAGGCGGTGACTAGCAACGTGTGCGGAATCGACCGCGAGACGCCGCCGGCGCGATAGGTGTTGTGCAACGAGTCTTTGCCCGACACGAACGGAGTGCCGAACGCACGCGCTGCGTCGGCAGCTCCGCGCGCACACTCGACGATGGCGCCGAGAATCTCCGGATCGTGCACGTTCCCCCACGCGAAGTTGTCGAGCACCGCGAGGCGATCGAGCGTTCCACCGGACGCGACGACGTTTCGAATCGCCTCGTCGACGGACTGCGCTCCCATTTGATACGGGTCAATCTCTCCGAGCAGCGGCTGCAAGCCGCAACCGACAACCACGGTGCTGGCGTCGTCCCGGTGCGGCGAGAATGCGCACCCGTCATTGGGCGCGTCACAGCCGGGTCCGGTCAGCGGACGCAACACCATGCGCCCTTGCACCTCATGGTCGTACTGCCGAATCACCGGCTCTTTCGAGGCGATGTTCCCGTGGTCGAGATGCGCCAGCAGCACGTCTTCGATCGTCGCCCCTTGGTAATCGGGCTCGGCGTGCGGGACCGGACGCGGCGCCGTCGCCGTCCGTTCGGTCTTCGGCCGACCGTCGTGAAGGAACTTCATCGAGAGCTCGCCGACCGGCGTATCGCCGTAGAACAAGCGAAGCTGGCCGTCACCGGTGAACTCACCGAGAACGCACCCTTCGACTTCTTCCTCCGCCAAGATCTCGAACAGTCGCTCGCGGTTCTCGGGTGGCACGGCGAGCACCATGCGCTCCTGCGCCTCACTGATCCAGATCTCGCACGGCGTGAGCCCCGCGTACTTGAGCGGCGCCCGGCTGAGGTCGACACGAGCGCCGACCTTCTCGCCCATTTCGCCGACCGCACTCGAGAAGCCGCCGGCACCGCAATCGGTCAGACCGCGGTAGAGATCTTCGTCGCGGGCGCGCATGAGGGCGTCGAGCACCTTCTTCTCTTCGATCGGGTTGCCGATCTGAACCGCCCCGGACGACACCGACTCCGACTCTTCGGTCAACTCGCGCGACGAAAACGTCGCCCCGTGAATTCCGTCACGACCGGTGCGGCCGCCCATCGCCACGATCAAGTCACCCGGGGCGACTTCCTTGGCGACCTTATCTCTGGGAATGAGTCCGACCGAGCCGACAAACACCAGCGGGTTTCCGATGTAGCCGGGGTGAAAGTAGATCGCCCCGTTCGCCGTCGGAATTCCCATGCGGTTACCGTAGTCGCGAACGCCGGCGACGACGCCGGACAGCAAGCGCCGCGGATGCAGCGTCCCGGGCGGCAGGTTGTCGGTCGTTGCTTCGAGCGGCCCGAAACAGAAGACGTCCATGTTCAGCACCGGGAACGCACCACGACCGGTGCCCATAGTGTCGCGAATGACGCCGCCGATTCCGGTGCCCGCGCCGCCATACGGCTCGAGCGCACTGGGATGGTTGTGCGTCTCGACCTTGATGGTGAGACCCCACTCTTCGTCGATGCCGATGACGCCGGCGTTGTCTTCGAACACCGACCAGCACCACGGAGCGTCGATATCGACCGTGGCCGCGAAGATGGTCTCTTTGAGCAAGTTCTCGATGCGCTCTTTGCCGTAGTTGATCGGCCCGGTGAGCGTCTTGTGACAACAGTGCTCCGACCACGTCTGCGCCAAGCTCTCGAGCTCGACGTCCGTCGGATCCCGTCCGAGTTCGACGAAATGCGCCTGAATCGCGCGCATCTCTTCGATCATCAGGGAGAGCCCGCCGCCCTCGGAGACTCGCATCAGGTCGTCATCATCGAACTCCCGCAGCGGCACCTCGGTACGCTCAGCGGACGCCGGTTCGGCGGCGCGGAACGGATCGGGCAGCGACTCCTCCTCGCCGGCGAGGAACGAGTGACACTCGTCGACAACGGCGTTGGAGAGATGGCTCGTCGCGATGACGTGCAGGACGTCGCGCGATAGCGTCGGTCCCTTGAGTCCGGTCTTGATGCGGTGGCGGCGTGCGGTGCGCACGTCGCAGTTTGTCGAAATCCCAGCGTCCGCGAGGGCGTGCAAGACGCTCGACGAGACGGGGTCCATGACCCCGGTCCGCCGTTGCACGATAATCGCGGCCTCGTCGCGAGTTCGATCGGGAAATGCGATGCCCTCGCGAACCGCCCCCGTGCGCGATGGAGCGCCGACGAGGAAGTCCTCGGCGAAGCGCTCAATCGTCTCTCGGGGAGTTCCCTCGGGGACCCGCAGGAAGTAAACATCGTCACGATGAGTCGCAAGATCGCGCCGCGCCGTAGCAGTGCTCGTGAGCCGAAGCTCATCCAGCGCTGTCAGAACATCCGCATCGCCAGTGCCGCGGAGTCCCTCACTTTCGGCGACAGTCACGGTATAGACGGCCATTTAGCCTGCCTCATTCCGCCTCGGAGGAGCGGAGATTTTGCCAGGCGTCCTCGGAATGGAAAGGGAAAGTGAGGCCCTGACGAGAACCGCCCTGCGGATTTCGTCGCGGACCGCCGCTCGCTCTTCCCAAGGATCCTCGTCAGACTACAATTCCGCCCACATCGGTTCCGCCGCGTCGGCGGGATGTTTCCACCAGAAATCGGCGATTCACTCAACTCGATCGGACCCGTCATGCTCAGAATCACCCTCTCCGTGCTCCTCCTCTTCTCGCTGTTCGGTTGCGGCAAGGCCGACCCCGCCGCCGCCATGGTCGGGAAGTGGAGATTCGACATCGACGCCCTCAAAGAGACCGAAGACTACAAGAAGGCTCCCGACGCCGAAAAACTCATGATGGAAGGCATGATGGGCGGCATGAAAATCGAGATCACCAAAGACACCGTGAACATGACCATGTCGATGCTGGGCCAAGAGCAGACGGACACGTCGAAGTACACCGTCAAGGGCAGCGAAGGCAACCTCGTCACGGTCGAGATCGAAACCGCGGAGGGTGAGAAGAACACCGCCACGGCCAAGGTCGACGGCGACAAGCTCGTGCTGATCGACGACACGAAGAAAGAAATTCCGCTCGTCCGCGTCAAGGAGTAGCGCCCCAATCGTGAGCCCCGCCCTGAGCGATCTCGGGCGGGCTCGCCCCTGGGTACCCGCTTGAGCCGCCGGTACCCTTCCCATTGCGGTACCCCACACTACAATCCCGGGTTCAACCCGAGGGAGTGCAATGAGCGAAGTCGCAACAACGCCCGGCATGGAGTTCGAAGCTCCGATCGTCGAACTCGAGAACAAGATCGAAGAATTGCTCGCCTTCACGCAATCGACGGACGTCGATCTGTCCGGGCAAATTGACGAGATGCGTCGCAAGTGCGACGAGAAGAAGCGGGTGATCTACGCACACCTGACTCCCTGGCAAAAAGTGCAGATCGCTCGCCACGCCAAGCGCCCGATGCTGACCGACTACGTCAAGCTCATGGTCACCGACTTTCTCGAGCTTCACGGGGATCGCGCGTATCGGGACGACCCAGCGATCCTCACCGGCTTCGGTCGAATCGGAAGCCAACGGTTCATGATCGTCGGTCACCGCAAGGGCAAGTCGACGCGCGAAAAAGTTGAATGCAACTTCGGCTGCGCCAACCCCGAGGGTTATCGCAAGGCGATTCTCAAGATGAAGCTCGCCGAGAAATTCGGCATCCCGATCGTGACCTTCATCAACACACCGGGCGCGTATCCGGGCATCGGTGCCGAAGAACGCGGTCAAGCGTTCGTCATCGCCAAGAACCTGCAAGACATGGCGGCGCTTCGAGTCCCGATCGTTTGCGTTGTCATCGGAGAAGGCGGGTCGGGCGGTGCGCTGGGAATCGGAGTCGGTGATCGACTGCTCATGATGGAGAACAGCTACTACTCCGTCATCTCCCCGGAGGGTTGCGCTGCGATTCTGTGGAAGGACGCAGCGCACGCGCCTCGCGCGGCCGAGATTCTGAAGCTCACGTCCGACGACCTACGTGGGTTCGGAATCATCGACGAAGTGATCCCCGAACCGTTGGGCGCCGCGCACCGTGACCACGGAGCAACCGCGCGCTCTCTCGAGGAAGCGGTGCTTCGAAATTACGAATTGGTGCGTGATCTCGACCCCGAGACTCGTCTCCAACAACGATTCGAGAAGTTCAAAGCGATGGGTTTCTACCGAGACGGAGCGATCGAAGTCGCGGATGCGGCGGGTGTTTCGTCGGACGAGGACGCTGTCGCGGAAACCGACTCGATCGCCGCACCTGACGGTTCTACGCCGGAAAACGGGACGAAGCCCGCCGGTGACGCGACCGACGGCAGCACGCAGGAGGCTACGGTCGGCGCCAAGAAACGGGAGTCGCGCAAGAAGCCCAAGAAGGGGTAGCCAGCGACCCGCAACGTGGGTCGGGGCCGCTCGTCAAAGCAATACCGTGCCTGAGGTTGGGGGCCTCTTGACGGTAGCGGTCGCTTGAGAGATCCGTAGTGGCTCGATAGAATTCAGCCACTCGAGTCGGACCGTCGGCTCGGACCAAGGATGGCTCAGACGAGATCCAATCAGACCTTCCGTTCGAAGGAGTTCACGACTTCGAATCGTCTCGGGCGGTCTAACGCGGAACAAATCTGAAGCAGAACGAACCACTGCTCATCACCTAGGGCCCTGCTCGCTTTGAGGCCGCACACACCGGCCCGGAGGACGCCATGCAAACCACATCCGATTCGTCACGCTCGCCCGCAAAACTCTTATCGATCGTCTTTGCCGCCCTGCTCGCGACGACCAGCTTGGTCGTGCTTCCGGGTTGCGGAGGCGGTGACACCGACAAGGAAGGCAGTGCGTCGTCGGACGACGACAGCGCAAAGCTCGACGCTTCTCGCGAGAAGGCTGTCGCCGCGAAGGCAGACGCCAAAGCCGTCGAAGCCGAAAAGTACGCCGCCTCGGACTGGAACACCGCCGAAGGACACTTCGAAAAAGGCGACGACAAAGAGAGCTACAAATACTTCGATCGCGCCGCCAAGGCGTACAAGTCGGCGACGAAGAACGCGAAGAAGAACGCGGATAGCCTCAAAGAAGTCTTCGCTATGAAAGACGAATACCAAAAGCTGCGCGCCGAAGCCGAGAAAAGCGGCGCCGAAAAGCTGATGCCAGACACCTGGAAACTGGCCGAAAAGGGCTACGCCAACGCGGTCAGTAGACTCGACGATGGCAAGCGCAGCGCCAAGACGCTCATGCGACAAGCCAAGAACGACATGGAACTCATCGTCACGGAGTGCTCGAAGAAGCTCAAGGACAAGGGCCGCGCGGCAGAAGCGCGCGAACTCGCCGTGGCCGGTGAAAAGGCGGCGCTCGCCGCCGGCGCCGAGCAACACGCGGCGGTCGATCTCGACTTCGCCCGCAACAGTCTGCGCGACGCAACTCACCGTTTCGACGACGGGAACTACGCCAGCGCCATGCGCCTTTTCGATCGCGCGAAGTCGAACTTCGCGTTTGCCGCCGAGAACGCCAACCTCTCCAAGCAGGGTATGGCCGCGAAGGCTCGCCCGCCCGAGGAACCCGATACGGGCGACGGTGACACCCTTGCCGGCGGATCGTCGAGCGGTGACGGCGGCTCGGGTGAGGGCGGCATCGGCGAGCCAACCATTCCCAAGCCGGACAGCGGTTCGGACAGCGGCGACGTGGACATGGGCGACATCCTGGCCAACCTCGACAAGCTCTTTACGGTTTCCGCGGAGCAGTCCGGGGACCTGATCAAACTCGAGTATGACCAAGACGGCGACAGCTTCAGCAAGGACGTGACGATCCTGTACGGCAAGCCTGGCACCAATGTCGTGTTCAAGGGTAAAGAGCACACCGCGACCGACGAGTACACCTTCGCCGGCAACGAGAAGGGCATGATCCTTCTCAACGGTAGCTTCACCGAGAAGGCGCGCCTGTTCGCCGACATTCAGTTCCAGCTTTGGGGCGCAGAGTCGACGCGGTACCTCGAGCTGCTCATGTTCTGGGATCCGAAGACGGACTCCGGATATGCACTCCGCATCGGGAACAACGGGCTGGTCGCGTTGTCGTACAAGGACAACAACCCGCGCAATCCGGTGCCGAGCGTCAACCGCGCACATCGCCCCGACGTCAACAAGTGGATGAACCGGCGCGAGACGAACCAGTTCGAGCTGCGGATCGAGCCGATCGACAGCACCCGCTCCGGTGACGACGTGAAGCGCGCCATGACTGTCCTCTTCAACGGCGAAGAGATCATCAAAATGAAGGCGAACAGCCGGAAGAAGGGCTTCTTCGGCTTCCGTTGGAAAGACGCCAAGTTCTACGCCAAGTCGGTGAGTTTCACCGGAATGCTCGACAAAGAGTGGGCAACGAAGGTCCTCAAGGGGTCGGGTGGCGGTGAGCACGACGGCGGCAGCGGCGGCGATCTGGACTTCTAGCCCGCACGCCGTTTCGAAGAGAAGAGCCGTCCGGACCACCAGGTCCGGGCGGCTTTTTTCGTTACCGACCCAACCTGACCCCGGCGACTCGCGCTTTTCCGGCCGAAGCGATCTTGCGGATTGGGCCGGTCTCCTGCACCTTCCCTGCTGCCCCTTGCCAGGAGAGTTCCGTGAAAACGACAGTCCTCAACGACGTCCACCGCGCACTAGGCGCTCGCCTCGTCGAGTTCGGTGGATTCGAGATGCCGGTTCAGTACAGCTCGATCGTCGATGAGCACAACATCGTGCGAAACGGCGCCGGCCTGTTCGACCTGTGCCACATGGGCCGCTTCCTGGTCGAGGGTGAACGTGCCATCGAAGCGGTCGATCACGTCACGACCAACCACGTGGCCAAGATGAAGACCGGTCAGATCCGCTACTCGCTGGTGCTCAACGAGACCGGCGGCGTGCGCGACGACATCCTGGTCTACAAGATGCCCGACAAGGTATTGCTGGTGGTGAACGCGTCAAACCGCGACAAGCTAGTCGCCTGGTTCGCCGAGCACCTGGTACGGCCCGGTGCCGCGCTGCACGACCGCAGCGAAGACATTGCGATGATCGCGGTTCAGGGGCCGAAGGCGGAGTCGATCCTGGCGCCGGTGACAAAAACGGAGTGGGTCTCGGACCTTCCGGCGCTGGGCTACTACAAGATCAGCGACGCCTCTTTCGACATCGCCGGCCGCCAGTTCGAGGGACACGTGTCGCGAACGGGCTACACCGGCGAGGACGGGTTCGAACTCTACGTGCCGTCCGAAAAGGCGACCGATCTGTGGAACGCGCTACGCGAACACGCCGGCGACGCCCTCGTCCCGTGCGGACTCGGCGCCCGCGACACCCTCCGGTTGGAGGCGGGAATGCCGCTGTACGGACACGAGTTGGGCGAAGAGTGGAACCCGCTCGAAGCCAACCTTCAGTTTGCGATCAAGACCAAGAAACCAAACGGCTTCATCGGCCGCGACGCCCTGCTCGCGGGCAAGGAGGCCGGCTTAGCCCGCGAGTTGCGCGCGTACCGGGTTGACTCGAAGCGGGTGGCGCGAGACGGCATGGACGTCTTCGACGGCGCACGCGCCGTCGGTCGCGTGACTAGCGGCGGCCCGTCACCGACTCTCGGTTGCAACATTGCACTGGCCTACATCGATCGCAACGTCTCGACCGACGCGAAACTCGAGGTCCAGGTACGCAAGAGTCGCGAGCCGCTCGTCGCGCACGAATTCCCGTTCTACAAGCGGGAGCGCTAACGAACGAGGTCGGTTGGCGCCCCGGCGACTGGCCGCTACTTCGAGGAGGCGCACCGATGTCAGGGCGCACGAGAGCCGACGAAGGTGTTGACGAAGTTCTGATCCAGGACACTAGTTTCGAACTGGGCTTGCAGCCTGGAACCGTGCACGCAATAGTGCCGCTGAGCCGTGCCGAACGGCCAACGACTGATCAAAGAGAAGGAGAGCCTCGCTATGTCGACGAATGCACCCGACGACCGCCGGTACACGGCGAGCCACGAATGGGCGGCCGAAAACGACGGCGTCGTCACGGTCGGCATCACCGATTTCGCCGTGCAGGAACTCGGAGACCTGGTCTTCATCGACCTGCCGGAGGTCGGCGCCGAAGTTAGCATCGGCGAGGCTTTCGGTGAAATCGAGTCCGTCAAGGCGGTGAGTGAGCTGCTCTCGCCCTGCTCCGGCAAGGTGGTCGAGGTGAACACGGAACTCGAAGACGCCCTCGACACACTGGTCGAATCCGCGTTCGAAAACGGCTGGATGATCAAGATTGCCGCGAGCGATGTCACTCAGCTCGAAGCCTTGCTGCCGGCCGACAAGTACGCCAAGCAGCTCGACGACCACGAGTAAGACGCCCGCCGAGCTGGTGACGGGGCGTCTGATTCTCGACGCCTCCCGTCCCGCCCCGCTCAATATGGCGCTCGACGAGACCCTCCTCGACCGGTCTCCCCCCCACGGGACGATCACGCTACGCCGCACGGCGTGGGTGACCCCGGCGGCCACGCTCGGGCGATTCCAGAGGTACACCGAATTCGAGATCGCCGGTGCGACGCGTCCCTCCGTCCGTCGGATCACCGGCGGCGGAGCGATCCTGCACCACGAAGAACTGACCATCGCTGTGGTGGCGCCGACTCCCTCCCCGTTGTTTCCCGTCTCGAAGCCCATCGCTCTCGCCAACCGCATCGCCGACAGCGTGAGCGGCGCTCTGACGGACCGCCTGCCGTCGATACACCGACGCGGCGGGGAGTCGGACGAACGCGGCCAGGTCGACGTCGTCGACTGCTTCGAGCGACGCTCCCCCTTCGACTTGGTCTGCGGTGACGGAACCAAGGCGGTCGGATTGGCGCTGCACCGACGAGGAGATCGAGTTCTGGTTCAGGGTTCGATTCGTCGCGCGCCACTCGGGTTAGAGCCCGACGACGACGAAGCCATCTTGAGACTCATCGCCGCCGCACTCGGAATCGACGCGTTGGCCGAATCGCAAGTCACGTCCGCAGAGTTGGCCCGTGCGGAGGAACTCGTGAAGAGTCGATACGGCCGCGACGAGTGGAATCGCCGGCGCTGAGACCGCCGCTTCCGCCGATTAGTTTGCGGAAGGTACTCGACGGTCTTCTCTAACGCGTCGCCCACCACGTTTCGAGCGCGGTGACGTCCTTCTGGATCTGCTCGACCAGCGCGTCGACGCCGTCGAAGCGTCGTTCGTCGCGTAGCTTCCGGTAGAGAGAAATCTCCAGGTGGGCGCCGTACAGATCGTCGCTGAACCCATGGATGAAAACTTCGACTTTGTCGAGTTGCTCGTTGAAGTAGCGACTGTAGTCCGTGGGATCGTCGGAGCGCATGAACGTCGGCCGGCGACCGATGTTGACGAGGCAGGGATACCGACGCGCATCGATGTGCAAGTCCGCGACATACACGCCGTGCGGCGGAGCCGCGGAATGGAACAAGTTCAAGTTCGCCGTCGGAAAGCCGATCTGACGGCCGCGCCCGTCCCCGTGGATCACTTCACCGTAGAGAGAAACCGGGCGACCCAAGAAACGGCTGGCGACATCGAGCTCGCCCTTGAGAATGGCGTTGCGAACTTCGGTCGACGACACCGGCGCGCCCTCGACGAGAAGCGGCGTCATTTCGCGAACCTCGAGTTCGTCGGCAAAGGCGGCTTGTAGATACGCCGCATTGCCGTGGGCGTTCTTCCCGAACGACGCGTCGAATCCCATCAACAAGTGCCGAGAATCGATGCGGTCCCGGATGATTTCGCGAACGAACGACTCGGCGCGCATCTCGGCCATCGCTTTGTCGAACCGGAGCACCACCGCGGCGTCGAGGCCGGCGCGTTCGAGCAGCACCAGGCGGTGATCGAGCGACGTCAGCATTACCGGCGGACGACGTCCGAGTACCGCCAGCGGGTGGCTCTCGAAGGTGATGCCGACGGCTTCGCCGCCCCGCTCGCCATCGCCGAGCTCCCGCGCCCACTCCTTCACGCCGGTGATCAGATGCTCGTGGCCACGGTGCACACCGTCGAACACGCCGAGCGTCGTCACTGGGTTTCGAAACAGTCTCGGCTCGAGCGCGGAGAGATCTCTGTAGATGCGCATCAGCCGCCCCTCGACTCCTTGTACTCGCGTTCGAGCGCTTTGAGCGCCTTCTTCGCCGTCACCTGGACGCCGAACCCGGCCCGATCGACGAACAACACACCGTCGAGGTGATCGAGTTCGTGTTGAACGCAACGGGCCAACAATCCGGTCGCTTCGAGCGTGAACGTCTCACCATCGAGACCTGTCGCGGTGCAGCGTACCGACTCCGGACGGGTGATCGGAATACGTAGATCAGGGAACGAAAGACAGCCCTCTTCGTCGCTCTCGCTTCCGGAGGGCGATTCGATCTTCGGGTTGATGAAGACCATTTCGTGGCCAGGCTCCTCGGGCTCAGCGCTGAGATTGATCACGAAGACGCGCGCGGTCCACCCGACCTGCGGGGCCGCAAGGCCGATGCCGCCCTCCTCGTACATGATTTCGAACATACGGCGAACGCGGTCCCTGACCCCGTCACCGATCGTGGTGATCGGGGCACCGCGGCGCTTGAGGATAGGATCCGGATAGAAGCGGAGCGCGAATGGGCCCCCGTCGGAACTCCAGTCGTCGTCAGACATCGTGCGCTTTCATGGAACGAGCCAAGGGCTGGAACGAGCCAGGGTCGGGCTCGGGTTTCGCGGAATCGTTCTGGGCGTCGCCGCCGGTTGGGTCTGCTGCGGAGGTCTCGAGACTGCTCAACGCGCTTGCCACTCGGCTCTCGCGTTGCTATCCTCCGCGCCCCTCGGATGGGCCGCACACCTTAGCAGCGGATTCCGAGAGCGTCTAGGCGGGCAACGAGGTCGAACCCCAACCATTGCCGGGGTTTGAATCCGTCCTTCGCAGCGGTCGCGAATGGTCGCCCGGCGCCCCCCGAAACTCCTGTCGACATTGACCATACGCACGATGGTCCGTATGATCATAGATTGCGTCATTCAGGCAATTCGCTCGCGACCTAGACCTTCGTCGCGTCGTCTTCTCTGGAACTGACGTCGGGGAGCTTCGGCAGTGTCAGCTGTTCGGAGCAATGGGCTGAGTCGCTTCGTCGGCGGCTCGAGTCAACTACGCAGCGAGCGTGAGCAGCAGAGGGTGATTGCCAATGGGCGCAGCAGATAACTTCTTCGTCAAGTCCGAACAAGCGCTCAAGAAGCGCAACTACGATTACGCGATCGAACTGTACCAGCAAGGGTTGCAGATCGATCCGGATCGACTCGATGAGCGCAGGAAACTGCGCGCCACCGCGATTCGCCGTTGCCAAGAAAACGGCTCCAGCACCACGGGTGGTGGAATGATGAAGCTCAAGTCCGCTGGGCAAGTGGCGAAGATCAAACGGCTCGGCAAGAAGCCGGAAGAGCAGATCATCGAGATTGAGCGTTACCTCGCGACGGCCCCCCAAGACGCGAAGATGCTCATGAACCTCGCGGTGGCATTCGTGAACACCGAGCGCACCGATTCGGCCCTTCAGAGCTATCGCGAAATTGTCGAGATCGACCCGCAGAACAGGGACGCCTGGAAGGCGATGGGCAAGCTCTACAACGAGGCGCTCAAAGACGTCGATAAGGCCGTCGAATGCTGGGAGCGCGTCCGCGCGATCGATCCGTCGGACCAAGAGGCCGGCAAGGCGATTCGCGACCTGTCCGCCGCGAAAATGATGAAGCAGGCTGAGGCGGCGAAAGAGTCCGGGGACGGCACGTTCCGCGACATGGTGAAGGACGCCTCCGAGCAGGACAAGCTCCAGCAAAAGGGGCAGATCATCCGCACCACGGATGACGCCAAGAACGCCATCGAGATCAAGCGGGGAGAGGTCGACAAGGACCCGGAGAACCCGCGCCAGTGGCGCGAGCTCGGAGACCTCTGCCTCAAGGCGAAGCACTACGAGGACGCCGAAGCGGCGTACCGCAAGGGAATGGCGCTCGCGCCGGGCGACATGTACCTAGCCGAACGACTCGGCAGGCTGGATGAGGCGAAGGTCGACGACGCCGTCGAAACGCTGCAGGCGAAGGTCACGGGCGGCGACGCGTCGTCTCAAGCCGCGCTCGACGACGCGCTCCTGCGCCAAAACGAATTCCGCCTGGCAGAGTACGAGCGCCGGGTCGCGGCTCACCCGACCGATTACAGCCTTAAGTTCCAGTTCGCCAAGCTGTTGCAAGCGAACGATCGGCACGACGAGGCTATCGGACAGTTCCAAAACGCGCGCAAAGATCCGAAGTTCGCGACCGAGTCAGCCTATCGGATCGGTCAAAGCTTCTTCGCCAAGAAGCTTTACGGACCGTCGGTCAAACAGTACAAGGAGTCGCTCGACGCGATCGTCGAGAAGAATGGCGAACTAGCGAAGAACGTAATGTACGATCTCGCAAATGCTTACACCGCCACTAAGAAATTCGACGCCGCGATCGAACTCCTCGAGGAGATCATGGTGATCGACATTTCGTTCCGAGATGTGTCAGCCAAGGTTGACGCGATCCGGAGCAAAATGGACGAAGAAGAAGCCGGATAACCCCATGCCGAATTCCGCACAGGCCATCAAACGGCTGCGCCAGGACGAAACCCGTAACCAGCGCAACCGCGCGGCCAAGTCGGAGATCAAGACGCTGACCAAGCGACTTTTCTCCGCCGTCGAGTCGGGTGACAACACTCAGGCTCAAACCGAGCTGCGCACGATTCAGGCGCGCCTCGACAAGGCCGCGAAGCGTGGCGTCATGCACAAGAAAACCGTCGCCAGACGGAAAAGTCGCCTCGCTCGAGCCGTTTCGGGCCTCGCGACTTAGCGTCTAAACCCGCGATCGCGTAAATTCTTTCAGCGCGTAATGCGAACGCTTGCCGACGGCGGGGTGACACCCGGAATGCGCGAGCAGCGAAGGCTTTACGAGTGCGTCATCGAAACCCTCCGGTCGATCCCAATTCGGGATGGACCGGAGGTTTTCGCGTTTTCGATGGGTCCTTTCCTCAAGCGGGGTAAGGGACAGCACGGACTCCGCCGATAGATCCAATGGTCCTGGACCCCAAGCGTGGGCTCCGGATCTCGATCGCCTGGATGGAGGATGCCCGATGGCCTTGCGTCGTACCGTAACCACACTCGCCCTGCTGAGCCTCGTCGTCACCTTGCCCGGCTGCTGGTCGCGGGTGACGAACCCCAAGGAAGCGATCTTCTACACGAACTCGGACGGCACGCTGCCCGGGTCGAAGGTCGCGACCATGATGTTCGCAGCGGATTACAACCAATACCTTCGGTCGAAAGATCTCGAAGGAAACCTGCCCTACCTGATTCAACCGGGCACGCTCGTTTCGCTCGAGGTGTACGGTCACGACATTCAGGAGACGCTGGCGATTCGCCCGGACGGCGTCGTCGACCTCCCGCTCGTCGGCGAGATCACGGCCGCCGGCCGCACGATCAAAGACTTCAAGCACGACATCTCGACCCGCTACGCTGGGTTCTTCGTGGATCCTCCGCAGGTGATCGTGAACACCATGGTCACCGATCAGGATCCGACGGTTCGGGCCGGAGAGATTTCAATTCTCAACCCGACCGGCGGACAGGGCGTGTTCAACCTGACCGGCGACGAATACCTCAGCGAAGCGCTCGCGGCCAGCGGTGCACTCCACCCGAAGTCGGAATGGAACGAAATCGCGGTCATTCGTCGAGGATTGAAGGACCGCAACGAGCGTTTCGTGATCATTTGTGATTTCGAGAAGCTCATTCGCTTCGGCGATCTGGACCAAGACATCCGGCTTCGCGGCGGCGATATCGTCTTCCTGCCATACGAGAAGAACACCCTCATCGAGGAGTTCGTGGCCACGTTCCGAGTGTTGGGTGAGGTGGTCGGAAACATCGACGCAGTAACCTCGTACATCGAACGGGTCGAAGGCTACTAAGCCTGAACTCCTAGCAACTCCGCCTGTGCGATCGAAGCCCCGTCGCGAGCCCGCCAGGGCTCGCGGCGGGGTTTCTCTTTCCGCTCCCCTGAAGTTCATCAGGAAAAACCGACCACACAACGATCTTTGCCCTTGTCGACCTGGAGACGGAATCCTAGAATCCGCCGCTTCGTGCCGGGCTCACCACAAGCCCGAGAACAGTTCTGGCTCAGCCGATTCAATCTCGATGGAATCAGTCACTCCAAACTCGCACGCAACACTGAGACGCAAACACTGAGACGCAAACACAGGGGGCGGGTAGCTCAGGTGGTAGAGCACAGGATTGAAAATCCTGGTGTCGGGAGTTCAACTCTCCCCCCGCCCACCTTTATGACTCTCTCGAGCAACGTCGCGTATGGACCACGCTCGACTCCCACCGATACCTCCCCAGCGGCAATCATCACTCGCACGTTGCTCGGCAGTCCGCGCGTGATTGACAGCTCCGGATCGCAGACGAGTTGAAGAGCGACGGTTCGGCCGTTGGAAATTTTTCCTAGCGAGCCACGGGGGTCGAGCCGTTGGGGGCGGGACGCAGGAACGCAGCAGGAGTCGCAGGCCGAGCCTGCGCCGCGTTGGCGTCTACCGTTGGTCGAGGTCGCCCCGGAATTTGAGGCGTGCACGCGGGGCAATTCGGCGAGCACATTCTGCGAGCGCTCCGCGGCCAGCCAAGACCTCGTTCAGGCCAACTAGAGGCCCGGCCGTACTGCGGGATGTGAGTTCGGAGCGGCGCCGGCGTGGCAAAAGTAGCGAGTCGTCCACGCGGTGCCTATTGGCGTGCGGCGAACCCTCTGCCGTAAGCCCCTCACCATCGATTCAGACGATTTGATTGTCGTTCGTGATCGATTCATGGCGCGGGATGCTCGCAAAGCTCCCAGTACCCATCCAGCGTAGACAGCGCTTCGAGCATTTGGCTCTGATTGATCGGCTTCACAATGTAGCCGCACACGAGGTAGTCGTGGGCCATCTCCACATCGCTCGGGCGATCGGAGGTCGTCAGCACGAAGATTGCCGTGTTTCGTAGCTGTACATCCGCCCGAAGTTCTTCGAGGAATTCGAAGCCGGTCATTCTGGGCATGTTTAGATCGAGAAGAACAATGTAGGGAGGTTCGAGCCTCTCGCGAGACTCGGATCCCCGAAGAACCTCCAATGCCTCGCGACCATCTCTAGCTCTAACGATGGTCTTGGTCGCCTTGATCTTCTTGAGACCGCGCTCGATTTTCTCGACATCGAGATCGTTGTCTTCGACAACCAAAAAACGTAATTGCTTCTTCACGAGTACTCCTTAGTCAGAACGCGCGGCTGCTCGAGTTCGACCTCGAGTGGCCAGCGCACTTTGAACGTCGCACCGCACCCTTCGTCGGAAGCGACGGAGATGCTGCCCCCTCGCTGATCAACGATCTTCTTGACGATCGAAAGTCCGATGCCAGTGTTTTCGGTCTCGTCCTTGGGACGGAGCGTTTGAAACACTTCGAAGATTCGATCGCGATACTGTTCTTCTATTCCCGGCCCGTCGTCCGCGACCGTGATCTGGACCTCCGCGGCGTAGGATCGAACCGTAAAACGGATCGATGCGTGGCTGGGATCATCGTGGTGGCGGATCGCATTGCAGACCAGGTTGGTCACGACTTGCTCCAACGGGACACCACCCCGAATCCGGGCAGGTTGACAATCCATGACGACTTGGCCCTCGGACAACTGTAAGTCAGCCGCAAGCTCTGTGAGCAGGTCGACGACGTCGATTTCGGCGTTGTCCGGTTCGTCTCCTCCGATTCGGGAGTAGTGAAGAATCCCTGCGATCATGCGATTCATTCGATCGACCTGCGTCCGCATCCGTTCGAAGTTATGACGAACGCTCGGGTCTGCTCCCGGACTAGCGAAGTACGGCTCGAGATCCTCTTCGATGTATTCCGCGAGGTCCCCAATCCCGCGTAGCGGTGTCTTGAGGTCATGTGATGTCACGTACGCGAATCGCTCGAGATCGGCGTTCGACCGCTCGAGCTCTTCGGACTTGCGACGAAGTTGATTCGTGAACTCGAACGCTTTCCTATTCGACCGCGATAGGAGCAGGAGAATCGCCAGCAGCAAGCCATCAATGCAAAGCCCGCCCGCAAGTATCATCTCCGGCTGACCGCTCGACGCGTCGTTACGAAAGGACAAATCACTGCGAAGGTCGAACAGCCACTCTCGGCCGTAGAGGCTGAGAGACTCGCTTCTCGAAAACAGCGGATCAACATCGTAGCTTGCTTCACTCACGTCGTGCTCGTCGTAGAGGATCTCGCCTTGGTCCGTCATTCGGACCCCGACGTGACGCCCCTCGCGATCGAGCGTTCCCAACATGAGGTTCTTGACAACGAACGGAGCGTAGACCATTCCGGAAAAGGCACGCCGTCGTTCTTCGGGATCGTTACAGCCGCGCTCGTAGAACGGGGCGTAGAATAGAAACCCGGGAGTTCGATCCGCGTCTTGCACCAGAACAATCGGCCCCGTGATTCTTGCGTCGCCTGAGCTTCGTGCGCGCTTCGCCGCGATGTACCGATTCGATTCATGAGCTATGTCGAGCCCAACTGCGGCTGCGTTCGCGTCAGCCGGCTCGATGTAGGTGATGGGGAAGCACTCGGACTCGCCGTGTGGCGGATGCACGTAGAAATCGGGTCGTTCGATTCTCTGCTCTTGGAGGTATCCATCAAGCCGGGACGACGATATGCAATCGATCAGGCCGATACCGTTGATCCCTGGATACCTTGTCTCGATCCGGAGGCTGCTGGCGAACGCGAGCCACTGGTCGGGACGCATACGGCCGCCGCTGGCCTGGATGGCAGAGACACCGCTCCAGAGGGCGTCTTCGTAGACCCGCATCCGTTCCGTGACCAGCTCCAAGACTCGGCTAGCCTCCCGGTCGAACCGCGCCGCTGATCGCTCCTGAACATGGGTGTTCGTGACGCTCCAAGCGACGAGGGTCAGGCCGGTCGACAATGCAACGACCAGCCAATGAACCCAGTGGAGCCTACCCGCGTTGGCGGTGGCTTGGCGCTGAAGTTCGCCCCGGTCAGTGCTCAGCATCGCCGTCCGTTCCGACTGCGTCGTTGCGGCACGGTCTTGCGCCGCCACACTTCGCGTTATCGGATCGATACAGCCGGACCTTTACGTGATTGCCCTCCGCTGGAAAGACAGTCCTGTGCAGCTTCGCTCAACAGATGATCCGGGCCAAAGACAACCTCGGGGAGTCTGCGCAAACCTGCGCACGACAAGGCTCTGCCCACGCATCCAGGGTCCTGCGTTGGCCAACTTCGACCCCGCGGGATACGCTTCTTGTGGACTCGTCTGCTAACGTCCCGCGCCGAGGCTGGGGCATCCAGAGCCTCCCGGCCCTTCGCCAACCGTTATCGGACCAAACGAGCCGCCGCGCCGAGGTGCAAAGGCGACTCGGACGAACGATGCGCGCCGGGAGTCGCCTGTCCTCACGACGGCAAGCTGATGGACTCCCGCGAACCCTACGAGTCGCTATGCCAACGCGGTATCGCGTTCCTCGGCATGCGCTGTCCCCGACACGCGCGCTCCGAGGGTGGCAATGTTGGAGAAGAAGCGATGACCCTCACCAGACTCGCAAGCACGGTCGATCCAAGAGAATTCGATACGAATGTTTCCCACGATCTTCGATCTTCGATTCGCGGAATCGCGACCTACTCGAGCTTTCTGTTGGAGGACTACCACGAGGAGCTCGGCGAGGACGGCACAGAGATGCTCGAGTCCATCGCCCGCTTGACGGATCGTCTCGAACAGCAGATTCAAGGTCTCCTGCACCACATTCGAGCCGGTCGCGACGTCGGGGAACCGGAGCAAGTGTGCACTCGAGACGCCGTCGCCTCGGTAGAGGAGTCGTTGCACTCGACGTTCACCGCACGAGGGTGCACGTTTCAGATCGTAGGTGAACTCCCGGAGGTTTGTTGCTGTCGTGCGACATTGACCGACGTGTTGTATCAGCTGATCAATAACGCCTGCCTGTACAACGACGGTCCCCAGCCCAGCGTTGAGGTTGCGTCGCACTCCTCTGAAGAGGGTCCTGTGCTCTCCGTCAAAGACAACGGAATCGGAATCGCCCCCGATCACCTCGATCTTGTCTTCACGATGTTTCGCCGACTGCACGATCGAGACGCGTACGGAGGCGGAATCGGAGCAGGGCTGACCATCGCACGCGAGTTGGTGGACGCCCACGGTGGTCAGATTTGGGTGGAGTCCGAGTTGGGCGAGGGATCGACATTCAGCTTCACCCTCGGTAAGGCGCAACCGTGCGCCGAATCCACTGGAAGCGGGAACTCGGACAGCGCGCAGACTTCCGCCGGCTAGAGGTGTGGCCGAAAAGTGCTGTTGTTGCGAGAGGTCGAGATTTCAAGGTCAGTGCGCCCGGCGAAACGCAGTCGTATTGCTCATACTTCGAGTTTCGCCGGGTGTGCTGGCCGCCGGAAGCTCGAGGTCTCGC
>JAJFFE010000352.1 GCA_021776775.1 Planctomycetota bacterium
CACGAAGTCATCCGCCTTCTCATCGAAGCGGAAGTTCACACGAGCGCCGCTCTTGTCAGTGATGTACTCCGGACGGTAGTTGATCACCGTTTCGATCATCGAGATCGGCGCGGGGTCGAGCGGCGTCTCCGCGCGACCGAGTTTGCCTACGACAGACTCCACCTCGGGAATGCGCCCAATGGACTTGTCCTGAATCTGCAGGACATCCATGACCTCGCCGATTGACGCGTGGGGCATGGTGGTTGGCATGAAGAGGTACGAGCCTTCATCCAGTGAAGGCATGAACTCCTTGCCCAAACCGGGGAATGTCTTTGCGATGCGCTTCCACGGGGCGGATTGGCGCACGACATCCGGAGCAAAACTGAACATCGAGTCGAACCCCAACCACGAACAGCCGCCCAAAAGGGTGATCGCGAATGGCACAAGCAGGAAGGTGAGCTTGTGATCCAGACACCATCGCAGCACGCGTGGATAGACTTGTTGAAACGCCAGAAACGCGGCGAGGAGGCCACCGATCAGAACGCCGACGAAGACCAGATTCTTGAGTAAACCGCTCGTCGGCCCGAGCGGAAACCAGGACGTAGTCAGCTGAACGAAGACGACGAGCGCCACCGCGGCACTTAGAGCCCAAGGTCCGACGCGCTGCGCCCAGTTGGGCAGGCGCTGCACGAAAATCTGGTAGGCGGAGAAGGCGACGAGCAGGAGGCCTCCCCCGACGCTCATCATGAATGCAAGCACAACGCCAGCGAGACCCAGACCACCGAAGAACAAGGTCCGCAAACGTCCAGGGCGGATGGTGCTCGTGAAGAGGATGTGGGCTGCCGGAGGGATCACCGTCAACGCGACGATGACCGATGCGATCAGGGCAAAGGTCTTGGTGTAGGCAAGGGGCTGAAACAGCTTTCCCTCCGCGGCGGTCATCGTGAACACGGGAAGGAAGCTCACTACCGTTGTCGCGACGGAGGTGACAACGGCACTTCCGACTTCGCGCGTCGCTCGGAACACGACTTCGAGTGGGTCCTCGTCGGGTGCCGCCGCCTTCAGGTGGCGCAGGATGTTCTCGCAGATGATTACACCCATATCGACCATGGTCCCGATCGCGATGGCGATCCCCGAGAGAGCCACGATGTTCGCATCCACCCCGAAGAACTTCATGGCGATGAAGCACATCAGTACGGAAATCGGCAGAAGCGCACTGATCAAGATTGAGCTGCGCAGATGAAAGACCATCATCAAGACCACGATGATGGTGACCAGGATCTCCTCGATGAGCGCGGAGTTGAGCGTGCCGAGCGTTTCGTAGATCAGGTCAGTGCGGTCGTAGAATGGAACGATCGTCACCTGGCTCAGCGTCACGCCCTCCGGCCAGACGGAGCGTTCATGCGAGCGGAGCCATGGAACCCAGACCTCGTGGTCCAGATCGCCTTCGGCGAATGGCTCGAAGCCATTCTCTGCTCCAAAGGCGCTAAGAGCGGCGCGGCTCGTCACTTGGTAGTCCGCAAGCACCTTGGCAGGCAAGCCCGGTGAGATCTCTTCGATCTTCTTCTTCGTGTTCTTGATCGCCTGCAGCGGATTGAAGCCGTAACGAACGACGACAACACCGCCAACGGCTTCGGCGCCGCCCTTGTCCATCGCGCCGCGGCGCAGGGCGGGTCCCTTGGAGACGTTGGCAACATCGCGAATGCTGATTGGGATGTGCTCGTTGACCCCGACCACGATGTCTTCGATATCCTCGATGCTCTCGATGAAGCCAAGGCCGCGGATGACGTACTCGGCGCGGCTGACCTCGATCGTTCTTGCACCGACGTCAAGGTTGGACATCTTCGTTGCCAAGAAGACCTGGTCGAGCGTAATGCCATGCGCACGCATCGCGTCCGGGTCAACGTCGATCTGATACTCTTCGACGAAGCCACCCAGAGAGGCGACTTCGCTCACACCCTCTGCTGCGAGAAGTGCGTAGCGGACATACCAGTCCTGGGCACTGCGGAGTTCGTTGAGTCCCCAGCCGCCCGTCGCTTTGCCGTCCGGATCGCGCCCTTCGAGCGTGTACCAGAACACCTGCCCGAGCGCTGTTGCATCCGGACCAAGGGTGGGCTGGACCGCCGCGGGCAGCGTTCCTCGTGGCAAGCTGTTCAGCTTTTCGAGAACGCGGGTTCTCGACCAGTAGAACTCGATGTCGTCGTTGAAGATGATGTAGACACTCGAGAAACCGAAAAACGAGTAGCTTCGAACTGTCTTCACCCCCGGCACGCCGAGCAGGGCGACCGTCAGGGGGTAGGTGATCTGATCCTCGACGTCCTGCGGCGAGCGCCCCATCCACTCGGTGAACACGATTTGCTGGTTCTCGCCGATGTCCGGGATCGCATCGACAGGAACGGGGCTGCGCGGCAGATCCCCGACCTTCCAGTCAAACGGCGCAACAAGAGTTCCCCAGCCAATGACCCCGACCACAAGAAGGAAAACAACGAGCTTCTTCTCGAGGCAAAAGCGGATGAGCTTGTCGAGGACGGAGTACTTGTCGTCCATGGGCTCCTTACTTGTCACTGGACGTCTCCCGAGGCTTCAACACTTCGAGAATCGACCCACAGCGCAGCATGGCGTCGCCGAAGTAGGGGTTGAGCAGCTCTTTGGAGCTCTGCAGCCACCGCGCACCGCGGCCGTCGAACGCCATCGGGCAGTGCATGACGTGCATTGCCGTGGTGCTACCAAGCACTCGGAGGGCTTCTTCGCTGGCGAGCGAGATCTTCTCGAACTGGGCGCGCGCGGCGTTGATTTCCGAAGCCTTCTCGATCTCCCTCGTCGCGTCGGAAACTGTCGCCACGAACTTTCCCCATACTTCGCGGCCGGCTTCAGCGAGTTCCGCTTCTCCAAGTGCCTCCGTTGCCTTGCGGAGCTCACTACTCGCGACCTTTGCCCTCGCTACGTCGTCCCCAGCAAACGACGCGTGTAACTCGTTGTATCGAGCCCAGACGAGTTCAAGCTCCTTGCTCGTCTCCTCGGAAAGATCAATTCTCGTTGGTGACATGGCTTCAGGGCGGGAGCCGAGGTGCTTGCGCATCATCGCTACCGTCTCGTCGAGTTTCTTCAAAGCCGCCGCAGCTGCAGCCGTATCACTCGACGACTTACCTTCGAAGCCGTCGTTCGAGAGGCGCATCGCGAGCTCCATCCACATCTCGTGAGACTTGTCGCTGAACAGCGCCATGTCGGTGCTCTTGACTACAGCGCCGAGCTCCGAGAAGCCGTCATGCGTTTCCTCGAGATCACCGGCGGAAACCGCAGCCGTGATGCCGGCATAGATCCGCTCAATCAGTTGTACGCGGGCCTGCGCAGCCTCAGAGAGCGCGGACTGCATCATCTCTTCTGCGGGCATCTCCGTTTTCTTCCCGCTCGAGCCACCGTGATCGTGCCCGCCCGAGGACTGCCCACCGGAAGGGTTCATCATGCTCGGCTTGGCTTGAATCTGGAGCGCACTGTCAATCTTGAAGTTACCTTCGGCGACGACGAGTTCTCCCTCCTTCAGTCCGTGGCGGACGATGTATTCGTCGCCAGCCCTAGGTCCGAGGACGACTTCGCGGCCCTCGTAGGTCGGTTCTTCGGTATCGGGGAGCTCGACGTACACGATGGCTCGCGTGCCGGTCATGAGTGTCGCCGACACAGGTACGACCAGCGGAGCATCTTGGGTGGCGTTGCGTGCTACGACGTAACCAAGCTCTTCTGCAGGGACAAGATCCATGCCGCAGATGTCGCACTTACCCGGTCCGTCCTTCACGATCTCGGGGTGCATCGGGGAGAGCCACTTCCCTACAAGCGAAGCGTCCATCACCGGGCCACCGGAGGTGATACGTGAGCGCACGATGGCGCGTACGAACATATCAGGCTTCAGGAGTCCAGCTTCGTTCTCCACGTTGACCCGCACCTTGACCGTGCGCGTCTTTCGATCGAGAACAGGATCGATGAATGAGATCCGGCCCGTGAACTTCCGACCGGCGTAAGCCTCCGCCTCAAAACTCACTTGTTGGCCGTAGCGTAGCCACTCGAGATCCGACTCGTAAGCATCCAGCTGGACCCAAACGCGGCTGAGGTCCGCGATCGTGAAGATGCGCGTACCCGTTTGGACATACATGCCCTCTTGAGCGTTGCGGTGAATCACGAGGCCAGAGGAGGGCGAGTAGATCGTAACGTGTTCTTCCGGAGTGCCACGCTCCTCGATCTCGGCGATCTGTTCGACAGAGAGGCCCCACAGCCGCAGCCTCTCCCGCGCCGACGTGATGGTGCCGAGCGCGGAGTCGCGTAGAGACTGCAGGTCGCTCTTCTGTAGTTCCACAAGAGTGGCCTTCGCCTGTAGGAGCTCTTGTTGCGCCGTGTACAGGTCGGGGCTGTACAGCTTGACCATGTGGTCACCCTTGCGAACGGTGACGCCGGTGTAATCGACGTAGAGGTCGTCGATGCGTCCCGGAACCCAGGCCGTGATGTAGCCCAGGCGCGTCTCGTCGTAGGTAACTTTGCCGACAAGCCGAAGCTCAGCCTCGGGGAAGCGCTTCTCCACCGGCACCGTGCGCACACGCATGAGCGCGCGCTGCTCGGGGCGAACGGTCAGGCGCCGAAGACCTCCCAAGCCACCGCCCGGCTTCATTGGGATCAGGTCCATCGCACAGATCGGGCACTTTCCGGGCCCCGGCAGCTTGAACTGCGGGTGCATTGAGCATGTCCAAAACTCAGCTTCCGCTTCGTGTTCGTGCTCCTGCGAGCCCTCGGCTACGCCAGCGGGTTCACCGGTACTGCGGCCACCCCAAAGCAAGTAGCCGCCACCCAGGCCGACCAGGAGCGTCACAACGATCGCGCCGAGAGCACGAAATCGTCCTCTACTTGTCTGTGCCATCTTCTTGCTCCTTCTGGATTGCCGCGGACTTCTTCTCTGCGGGCAGGTCGCGCCCGACCAAACGCTCGAGGGCGGCTCGCCATTGACCGTGATCTGTCAGCGAGCGCTCGTAGGAGAGCTCGAACGAGAGGAGAACGCGCTGCGCATCGACGAGGTCGGTGAAGGTCGCGTTGCCCGAGCTATACGCCGATTGAGTTGTGTTCAAGGACTCCCGCGCCTTCGGCAGCAGGGTGTCTTGGTAGAGATCGATCTGACGCTCCGCGTCTCGCAGACGGAACAGGGCCGTAGCGGCCTCAGCCTGAAACTTGTTCATCAGGTCGCCGCGCTGTAGCGCTGCCGACAGGCGGCGAGCCTCCGCTTCGCGTACGGCCGCCCGGTACTTGCCGCGAGCAAGCGGGATGTTGAACGATAGGCCGGCAACGACTGAGTCATCTCCACTACCGCTGACACCCCCCATACGGGCACCGCCTGTGTCGATGTAGTCCACGCCGAGCGTGAGATCCGGATAGAAGTCCTTCTCTGCACGAGCTGCCGCAGTCCGCGCCGATTCCACCTCATGCTGCAGCGCACGCAGCTCCGGATTGCTCGATGCAAGCCAAGCAAGCACGTCAGCATCGGTAGCTGCCAAGGGAACGATCAGCGCCGCGGCAGGGAAGGGGATGGCTGTCGTCGGCGGCCGGTTGAGCGCCGCGTTCAGACGGGCGACAAAGGGACCCGCACGGTCCTTGAGGCTTGCGAGCCGATTCTCGAGCGTGCCGAGCTCAACCTGAGCCCGGATCACGTCCGGGTGGTTCGCTGCGCCGGCCCCGTAGCGTGTTCGCGCGACGCGCTCCAAGTGTTGCACCAGGTCGCGGTTGCCCTGCACGATCGCAATCGCACGACCCAAGTGATAGTACTCGAGATACGCATCGACCACTTCAGCGACCAAGGTGTCTTTCTTCGCCTCGAAACGCTCGCGTACAGCCTCTGCGGCACTCGTGGCGACTTCACCCTGGAGGTCGAGCTTGCCGAACCATGGAAACGTCTGGGACAGCCCAAGAGCGTGTTCCTGCGGCCCAACGCGCGTTTCGACTTCCTGGATGTAGTACCGGTAGGAGAACCGCGGATCGGGGAGCGCAGTCACCTGTGGGAGACGCTCCATTGCTGCGATGTAGTTCTGGAACGCAGCCTCGACGCCGGGATTGTTGAGGAGCGCGTAGCGGATGTAGGCTCCGACATCCGATGTTTCTGTGATCTCCGAAAGCGGCGGCCTCTCGGCGCGCACGCCAGCCGGCGCGCTCGAATAGGGGTGCAGCTCCACAGTCCGTCGCTGAGACCCGGCGCAGCCGCCCAGCAAGAGTACCGCGCCGAGAGAAGCAACAGCCGCCCCGCGCCACATGCAAAGACTGCACCTACTCAATCGTGTCATCGTTCAGTTACTCCTCATCTCAAACCTTCACCGCCGCAGATAACGGGCGAACATGTTCTCGAGCTCGCCGATCACCTGCGCTCCTCGATCCTCGTCTCCGGACTCGAGAGCGCTCTTCACGCACGTCTTCAGGTGGTTGCCGATGACAATCTTGCTCGCCTGTGTCAGCGCGCCATGAACGGCGGCCACTTGCTGCAGCACGTCGATGCAGTACTTGCCGTCTTCCACCATCCGTCGAAGGCCCGCGACCTGGCCTTCGATCTTCTTCAAGCGTTTCAACACGTCGGTTTGGGCACCGTCGGTCAGCACGAGGAGTCCTTTGCGATAGATGATGTGGCTAGCGGCACGCTGCGAGAGCCGCAGCAGAAACGCGAAAGCTGGTGTGCGAGGGTCAGCCCGAGTGCAGCAAGCACCCAGTTTCGATGCTCGAGAACTCGCGTTGTGGCCCAAGCCACCGGCCGCAGTCCATTCGAGCGTCGCGATGACCACGGCAGCGCGAGCAGCCAAGTACAAGAGCGATCCGCCCACCTCGAGGCGCCGGTGGTTCGCCAAGACAGAGAAACCCGAGCGCTACCGGCCAAAGCCCAAGGGGCAAATGACTATGACTGGGTGGAGGCTCGGCACCGCCTCGATTCCACGAAGTCATGCTTCCGACGGGTACCCTACCCCAGTATAGTACTAGAGTCCAGAGCTGTCCGGGTCCACCGATCTTTCGAGCACTCGCGAAGTCGACAAACCAGTCGACTTCGAAATGAGAAATGTCGTGGTCGAGACGATGTCGAATGAAGAATGAAGTCGAGTCGAAGAACACGATGCCTCGCTTCGGACGAGCACGATTCTACTCGGTGGGTTCGCGACCGGACACAGCTCGACTCTCACGGTTCATCGGCCAACGCTTCGCGACGAACGTGCTACGCGGCCCTTCGAACGATTGGGAGGTGTCGTCGTTGCTTGTAGAACTTGAGCTGGATCACCTCCCCTTTCAGCGGCGGCGTCGCTTCAGTCGCAACACCATCATACACCTCCTGCGGAGTGCGACCGCCGAGCGACGCGTGTGTTCGATGTTCGTTGTAGCAGTCCCGGAAGATCTGGATCTCGCGGCGGAACGGGACCTGCCGAGGGCCCACGGTGATTACTCTCGTGCATTGGTTCTTCAGGGTCAGGAAGAAGCGTTCGATGATCGCGATGCTTCCCTTCTGCCCCACCGCGCCAAAACGATGTCCGACGGACTCACCGCACCAGTCACGAATAGTCTTACACTTGAAGACGGGATCATGGTCGCTCACCAAGTACTTAGGCAGACCCCCGCGATTCGCGACGCGAGTCAAGAGCTCACGAATCGCACTCGCCGTCGGCTCCTTGTGGAAAACGGTGACACCCTGAATTCGCCGCGAGTACATGTCGATCACCGCACCGACCCAATCGCAGAACGGCCAACACTGCGGAACGGAGAACGGTGACCAGTTGATCCAGAAGCCGAAACCACCGATTGGGACCACCGTGAGATCGATCAGCCACGCTTCATTCGGGCGCCTCGGTCGAACCAAGGTCTTCTTCGCCGGACCGGACTCAGGAGCAGGGCTCGGTTCCTTCACGATGCGACTCACTGTCGACGCGCTAATCTCCATGCCAGCAGGGCAGAACATCTCAGCAATCTTGTCCTTGCCCAGCCTGGGGCAGAGCAGCTTCAGTCGCTTGACCGCGAGGCGAATGAACTGTGGGAACTTGTTCGCCGGCTCCCGCAACTCGAGCAGGCCGGCGGACTCTGGATCGTCGACTCGCCGTTGCCAAGAACTGACCGTCGCCGAACTCAAGTGAAACCGGTTCGCGACCTCTTCAGCCGTCCACCCGCGGCAAGCCTTCAGTTCAAGAATCGACATGCGCTCGGCCGGTCTGTAGTGAGGTCGTCGCCGGGGAGAAACTCGTTCCATGCGAGCGTCTTTGAGTCGGAGTTCCTCCTTGAGAAGTGCGTTCTCACGACGGAGCTGATCGAAGTCAGAACGAGACCGGACACTCGGATCGTCACTGAGCGCGTCTTCGCCTTCGAGAACCGACGTAACAACCCGAACCAACGAGAGAACGTTCAAGAGTGCGCGCTTCACACGCCTCGTCCAACCCCGAGGACCTCTGGTCGACGCCATTCGAACACCCCACTCGATCAAGAACCGATAGCTGCGTAATCCGTTTCAAACTGATATCTTATCACTAGCATCGGAGCTCCAAAGAATCGTTGGACCCCCACACCCTACGCCTCTTCGCATCGGCGGAATCAAGCGCGGGGTCGGCCCAGGTCCCTTCGCGATAATGCCACCGTCGACGCAAAAGCGCGTCACTCGACACCGCATGGATCTCCTCGAAACCCTTCGACGCCCTCGCGAACCAACCACGGCACCATGAGGAAGGCCGCCACGGGATCGGCCCACCACCAGCCCAGTGTCGAGTTCAATAGCAGGCCTCCAAGAAGCGCGACCGTCAAGTACGAGCACGCTAGAGTCTCCAGCGCCTCCGCGCGCAGGGCCCGACTGCCAATGCGAGCCGCGACCTTGAGTTTGGCCATAGAGACCAGCGGCATGAGAACGAGCGACAACAGCCCCAGTACGATACCGACCGTGCTGTCTTCCGGTGCGTCGCGCCCAACGAGCGTCAGGGCGCCGTGGACCGATACATAGAAGGCCAGCGCCAGGAACGTCACACCAACGATCTTCATCGCGATTCGCTCGCGACGCTCCGAGTCGTGCGTCCCTCGTAGGCGCCAGAGCAGTGCTCCCGCTGCTACGCACTCAATCCCGCTGTCCAGACCAAAGGCTACAAGCGCGGGGCTTCCGACCCTTGCGCCACTCCAAACAGCGACGACTCCCTCAACGATGTTGTAGCCCGCTGTTGCTCCAACCAGCCACACCGCGCGACGGCGCAATGCGCTCTCCATTCCCTCTGATGCTGGCTGGCGCGTATTCACCGTGTCCCTCTGGTCGCCAAGGTCAAATGATTCCCTGGTCGGCGAAGCACTCTCGCTCTCGGCATACCCTGCCACTATTCGCCCCCGTCCGGAGCTAGCACGATTCTGTCGAGTGGCTGCCCGATCGCCTGTTCTAGATCCACGAGCGTGTTCGCGAGAGCGTGTTGGGTGTCCAGATAGTCCTCTCGTGATAACAGGAAACGCCTTTGCGATTCGAGGACCGACAAGAACGAAGTTGCGCCAGCGCGGTAGCTCTCACGCGCTAGGTCGAGGGCTGCCTGTTCCTGTGGGAGCAATTCGTCGCGGTAGAACGTGGTGAGGTCGCCAAGCGCGGACGAGCGACGCTGGGCCGCGTCGACGTTCTGCTTGATCGTCGTGATCAGTCCCTGCAGCCGCTTGCGGATCTCCTGGTACTCATACTCAGCCTTGGCGACCTGCGCCTGGTTCTGGTCGAAGATCGGCAGTTCGATATCCAGCGTGGGACCCACGGTGAGCTCTCGGTCTTCGCCCGCCTTTCGCGATTCCCGTTCGAATGCAACTCCCGGTTCGACCACCCGGATGAACAGTCGGCGTTGGTTATTGATCCTTGCTCGTGCAGCTTCCACGGCCTCGTGGGCGGCTCGGAGATCAAGTCGGTGCTTCAGGGCTAGATCCAAGAGCCGGTCGTCCGAGACAGCTGGCATTGATGCCGGCAATGGGCTCACAAGGTCCACTTCTTCGATCGACACACCGAGACCGAGAAGGGCAAGAATGCCTGCCTTCGCATCGTAGCCACGCAGTTTGGCAAGTCGGAGTCCCGCGCCCTTCTTCAGCACTTCTGACCGAGCGGAGTTGACGTCGACGTCGTTGGCCACACCGGCCTCGCGCTGGGCTACGACGAGTTCGAGTAGTTGCTGAGCAATTCCCAGGCTGTCACCTGAAATCTCAATGAACCGTTCGGATCGGATCACCTCGAAGTACGCTCGCTTAACGTCTAGCACGATGTCACTTGCGAGGCGCGCTACAGTGAGGATCGCGCGATCGCGTTCGCGATCGGCGACGCGCTTCCTTAGTGGAATCTGCCAGAGGTCTACGATGCTCTTCGTCAGCCCGGCCTCGAGCAGGACCAACCCTCCTCCGGAAGGAACTCCCAGCGCGGCGGACATGCTTGGGTTCGTGAAGAGTCCGGATTGAACGAAGTCCGCCTCCGCCACGCCAATTCGAAAGAAGCTCGCCTGAACGGCTCGGTTGTTGATTAGCGCAATCTGGGTCGCTTCTCTGAGTGTCAGGCCACCCGTCAGTAGATCAGCGACTCGTTGTTGTACGGTGTCTTCGTCACCGGGCTGGAACACGTGCGATTCGCCCGTTGCCTCGCCTATCTGCTGCGCCGCTTGTCGATAACCCTGCGACGGATCTACGCTAGCACACGCCCCGAGGCACACCGCAAGCCACAGCCAGCACAAGTGAGTGATCGCGCGGAAACCGTAAATCCAATTCCACGCCGTGGTCTGTAACTCAGGCATTGGCACTGACCGTACTCGCCTCGTTCAATCGGTTTCCTCTCGCTCCGGCCCGTCCAATCCACGCGTAGAGCGTCGGTAGAACGAACAGCGTCAACAGTGTTGACGTGACCACTCCCCCAATCACTACCGTGGCGAGCGGTCGCTGTACTTCGGCCCCAACATCGGTGTTGAGCGCCATAGGGATGAACCCGATTCCTGTGGTGATCGCCGTCATGAGCACTGGGCGGAGCCGTTGAGAAGCGGCCTTTAGCGTGGCTGCTTCGCGCTCCATGCCTTCGTCCACGTACTGGCGAATTGTTGACACCATGACCATGTCGGCCAAGACGCTGATTCCGGACAACGCGATGAATCCAACGCCTGCCGAGATACTGAACGGAAGGTCTCGAAGGTGAAGGGCCCAGATCCCCCCCACAGCAGCAAAGGGGACTCCGGTGAACACGCGAAGCGCGTCCGGCCAGTTTCCATACGTCATGTACACGAGAAGCAGCACCAGTAACAATGCGATAGGGACGACGTACGCCAGTGTTCTCGACGCACGTTGCAGATTCTCGAACTGTCCACCAAACGCCACCGAGTATCCAAGCTCCTTGAGTTCCGGTCCGAGCTCCTCGTCAATGCGACGTTCGGCTTCCGACACGAATCCACCCAGATCACCACTGGTAACATTGCAGGTCACGACCGCTCGTCGCTGATACCACTCACGGTTGATGACGACGGGATTCGAGACTCGTTCGATCTTGGCAACGTTTGATAGTGGGATTCGCTGGCCATCCGGCGCCACGATCAGCAGCTTCTCAATGGACTCTGGATTGTCCGCGAAGCTGGAGGGCAGTCGGATCGCCAAAGGAAACCGTCGTTGCCCAACGCGGACCTCCGAGACTTCCTTTCCGCCGATCGCTTCGATGAACTCCAACACTTCGCGAGACTTGATGCCATACCGTGACAACGCCTCGGGGTCTAGGTCGATCTCCAGCACCGGCAATCCCACCAGCGGCTCTACGAAGGGATTCTCCGCGCCGGGTATGGCGGACAGAATAGCCTGAACGCGAACGGCAAACTCCTTGAGCTTGTCGAAGTCGGTTCCGAATATCTTGACCCCGAGGTCGGTTCGAATCCCGGCGATCATCTCGTTGAATCGCATCTCGATCGGCTGAGTGAAGGCGAAGTTCATACCCGGCACCGGCAGCAAAACTCGTCGAATCGCCTCCTCGAGTTCAGCCTTGCTCTCGGCCTTGGTCCACAATCCCCTCGGTGTCAGCATAATGAAGACGTCGCTGACCTCGATTCCCATGGGGTCCGTAGCGACCTCAGGTGTCCCGGTGCGGGTCCAGAGGCTTCGAATCTCGTCGGGAAACTTGTCGAGGAGTAACTGTTCGATCTTCGTGGAGAATCTCGCAGACTCGTGGACCGAGACTCCCGGAAGCCGCACCGTATTGATCACGAGAGAGCCCTCGTCGAGACTCGGCACGAAGACGGAGCCGAGCTTCAGGCCAATCGGCACGGTGCCGACGACGGCGATCAACGCGCTACCTAGGACCAATGTCCGACGGGCAACAGCCCATTTCACGGCCGGGCGGTAGACCCTTTTGAGCCCGCGAATGATCCAAGGCTCTCCCCGGTCGCTGGTCTTGGAGAGAAGGTAACTGGCGAGAACCGGCATGAGCGTCATGGAGAAGATCAGCGACCCCGCCAAGGCAAACACGACAGTCAGAGCCATCGGCGCGAACAGCTTGCCCTCGACGCCGTGCAAGGCCAGGATCGGTAGGTACACGATCATGATGATGAGCTCTCCGAACATCGTCGGCTTGCGCACCTCTTTGGAGGCGTCACCGACGATCTCGACGACCGACGCGCCTGTCGTGTCTTCCTGGAGTCGCCTCACGGAGTTCTCGACCATGATCACGGAGCTATCGACCAAGAGACCGAAATCGAGGGCTCCCAAGCTCATCAACGTTCCGGCGATTCCAGCCTGAATCATGATGTTGAAGGCGAAGAGCATGGAGAGCGGAATCGCTAACGCCACAATCATCGCGGCTCGCAAGTGTCCCATAAACAGGAACAACACCGCTATCACGAGGAGCATCGCCTCAGACAGGTTCTTCTTGACTGTGCTGATGACCAAGTCCACCAAGTTGGTGCGGTCGTACATCACCCGGACTTCAGAGCCCTCAGGGAGGGATAGCTCGATCTTCTTGAGCTTCTCATCGAGTGCTCTGGCCACGTCGTGAGTGTTCTCGCCCATGAGCATGAACCCAAGGCCCAGAACCCCCTCTCCCTGGCCATTGACCGTCACCACCCCCCGTCGTTGTCTGTGCCCCTCGGTCACCGACGCGACGTCACGCACGCGCACGGGGCGACCGTCCTCAGCCACGATGACAACGCCACCGATCTCGTCTGTTGTAGACGTCAAGCCCACCCCGTGAACGAGTAAGATTTCTCCCGCTGAGTTGACGCTGCCCCCACCCACGTTCAAGTTGGAGTCCTCCAGAGCCTCCATGAGCTGTCGTAGGGTCAAGCCGTGTTTCGCGAGACGCCGAGGGTCGACCACGACCTCGAATCGTCGTTCGTATCCTCCCCAAGAATTGACTTCGGCCACGCCCGGCACAGACAGGAGTTGGGGCTTGATGACCCAGTCCTGGAGGACTCTGCTGTCGGCGAGATCACCGCCGGGCGCCGACACGACATAGTGGTAGATCTCCCCGAGACCCGTCGCGATCGGCCCCATGGTGGGAGACGCGATGCCTTCGGGTAGCTCGATTCGCTGGAGTCTCTCGAGGATTTGAGCCCGCGCAAAGTAGATGTCGGTACCGTCTTCGAAAACGAGTGTCGTCTGCGACAGGCCAAACTTCGACATTGAGCGGACGAGCTTCAGATTGGGCAGTCCTCCCATGGCTTGCTCGACCTTGAAGCTGAGTTGCTGCTCTACTTCGAGCGGGTCCAGTCCGGGCGCAATGGTATTGATCTGCACCATGACGTCCGTGACGTCGGGCAAAGCGTCGATGGAAAGTCGCGAAAGCGAACCGATCCCGGTGACCACAACAATCGCGGTCAACAACAGGACCAATCGACGATTCCGCAGGGAAGCGTCTATGAGTGCATTGAGCATACGGTCACGCCGTACCTATTCGCCTGCGCATCAGCCCGCCCCTATCTGGCCCCGAAGAATTTCGGTCTTGAGCAGAAAGCTACCAGTCGTGACTACCCGATCCCCCACCGCGAGCCCGCCGACAATCTCGAACCCGCCGTCGTACGCGGCGCCGAGCTCCAAGGGCCGCGGAACGAAGGTATCCTTCGAGGATGACACGAACGCCAATAGACAGTCACCGTCGTTCTGCACGGCGGCCCGCGGAATCAAGAGCATCGGCTTCGCGGGTGCGATTCGGACTTCCGCTTGTCCGAACATATTGGCCTTCAGGAGGCCCTCGCGATTCTTGACATCTGCAAAAACCTGAACCGTTCGCGTCAGCTCAGAAACCTCTGCCCCAACCGCAACGACTCTTCCCGAGAACCGCTTGCCCACAAGCCCCTCGACGAAGAAGCGGACCCGCTGTCCTGGCTCGATCCGCTCCAAATCCTGCTCGTACACGTCGACGACCAGCCACATGCGCGTCGTGTCAGCAACGCTGATGATCGGGCGGGTCGGGTCCGCCAGCTCACCGCGTACGGCGATTAGAGAGACCACCGTCGCGTCGAACGGAGCTCGCATCTCCAGTAGCGGCGACGCCGTCCCACTGTCCTTGACTGCGAGGATCTCCTCGGCGCGCAGGCCATAGGTTCCGAGCTGCTGCTCACTCAACTGAACGGTCACTTGCGCCTCGTGGAGCGCGGCTACCGCTTCAGCCATTTGGGACGAGGTCGTGATCTTGGGAAAGACCTTGCTCCTGCTGTCGTGGATCGTCTGACGAAGCTTCAGCGTTGACAGTGCTTGGATGTAGGTCGACTTGATTCGACCGAGATCGGGTGAATCCAACACTGCCAAGACACTCCCTGCTGCTACCTCGTCTCCAACCTGAACCCGTACTTCTTGTATAGCGCCACTCGCCCGTGGCGCCAGGCGGGCGTAGCTTTGGGGCAGGAACTGGGTCTCGGCGTTGGCTCGCAGTCGCTCTTCGACGGGGGTCGCTTCAAGTGTCGAGAGCTCGAGTCCAACTTGCTCTGCAACCCCCTCACCGAGCACGACGCGGACACACATGTTGGGACATTGTCCGGGAAGCGGCTCCGACGCTTGGATGAGCTGCGTCCCCCCACGCGCGAGCGCCGGGTTGCAAATCTCGCACTTGTCTAACTCCTCATCGTGTGTCTCGCACCAAGCAACGCCTTCCGGCCGCTCCGGCGAAGCCCAAGGCAGCTGCCAGTGGTTGGCGGCCAAGAAGAACAAGCAGACCAAGCTGACAAGGATCACACCGGTAAGTACGCGTTCTCTCTTCATGTCGACCTCACGGGTCTACTAGTCACGGCAGTCTTCACAAAGATCGGTGTCTTTGTGATCACCAGGCTCAAACCCTCAGGTCTTGCAGAAATCATACGCCACCCACTTCTCACCTTTCTTCAGGGAGTATTTCCACAGCTCGACGTATTGGTGCTTCTTAAACGGCCAGCCATACACCTTGACGTCTTTACCCAGGAGCTTCGCGTTCGTGATGACGCGGTGACCTCGGGTGTTATCGACGAGCGTCCACAGCTTGCCGTCCTTGGTCAGGAATCCCTGCGCATGCTTGGCGTGGAGCGTGCATTGTGCGTCGACGCCGGACTCCGCCTGTAGTGTGCAGCCGATGCAAACGATCTTGCCCTCGGCCCACACGCGGTCCTTCATGGTGCGCTTCTTGAGTGGTTTCCCAGGGGTTTGAGCGAACGCCCCGGCCACGAGTAAGAGGCTCAGCCCGATTACCATGATCCGCATGGGGAGTGACCTTTCTGTGGTGATTACTTCTCGTACTTCTCGCACATGGCGATCTGCTCGGCCGCCTCTTCGAGTACCCGCTCACTTGCAGCCAGCAGTTGAAGGATCTTCCGAGAGCGGATCCGGTAGTACACGTACCGCCCGTTCCTCTCCCGCTCGACCAGACCGCAGCAGAACAAACAGTCGAGGTGCATGGATGCGTTCGGTTGGCTGAGTTCTGTAGCGGCGACGACCTCACCCACATTCAGGGGCCCTTCGCGCAGGACCTCGAGAATCGACAAGCGAGATGGGTCCGCCAGCCCACGAAACAGTTTGGACTTCAAGCTCGTGTCCGCTTCCACAGACCTCATGAGATCGCTCCTTTCTCATATCAGTATCGGCTGATATGTTGACTCCGTCAATGTTGCGTTTGAGATTCGGGACTTCTTGGTCGCTACGCTTCCGTAACCGCCCGAGGCATCTCGCCTTTGCGAAACGAAAGGCCGATCCGCTGCGATCTAGACCCTCGACAGCCGTATAGTGCGGCGGGAGTCAACGCGCGCTCCGGCGACAATTCCACGGGGTCGCTCAACCCACTGACTCATGAGTGCGGTGAATCGCCCTGATCGAGGCATGGATCCGGGTCGCGTTCGGTCTCGACGGTGACGCGAAACCGGCCCCGCTGCATGACCAGGTCTCGAACGGCGCTCTTGATCTCATGGCTACTCGCGCCCTGCGCGATCACGACATGACAGGTGAACACGTGGCGCTCGCCGTCCAGCGACCAGGCGTGAGCGTCATGAACACCAAGGACGCCATCCAAGGCTGTAAGCTCGGCCTCGAGCTCGGCGAGGTCCAGATTCGCTGGAACTCGTTGCAGTAGGAGCCTGCCGGTTTCGGCGAAGTTCCGCACGACGTTCCAGACCATGAATAGTGCGATTCCGATCGCTAGCACGGGGTCGACCCACCCCCAATCGAATATTAGTATCAAAACCGATCCCACCAACACAGCTGCCCAACCCAAGACGTCTTCTAGGAGATGCCATGTCAGCATGCGCTCGTTCTGGGTCGCGCCTATGGACAGCTTCCACGCCGCGTAGCCGTTAACAGCCAGGCCGAAGAGCGCCAGGCCGAACATAGCGGCGCCATGAGGATCTTGCCGTTCCCCGAGTCGCTGAATCGATTCGACAACGATGTAGACTGACCCGCCCAGTAAGACGGCTCCTGTTATGAGCGCGGATACCGTCGACACCCGGCGATAGCCATAGCTGAAGTGTCGGTCGGCGCCCTTCTCAGAGTACTTCTGCAGGATCAACGCCAGGCCCAAACTTGCACTGTCGCCGAGATCGTGGATTGCGTCCGCCACGATGGCAACACTACCCACGAGCAGCCCACCGACGACCTCGATCGCGGCGAAGCCCAGATTCAAGACGAAAACGAGGCGAATGCGACTCGTTGCAGTGCTGGGACTCAAGTGGGCGTGATCGTGACTCATGCTAGTTCCATCGTCCCGCCGACAAGCAACCCCCAGTCGTCAAAACCTCACCGATCGCTCGCATTGCCTGAACGGTGATAGACCAACTCCAGAGTCGACCCAATAGGCAATGGTCCAGGAACCGTGGCATGGATGGTGGCATGCCGATACCGTCTTCGATGCCCGCGACGCGGCGAAAGTCTGCCTCGCACGGTCTGCACCGACTCGCCGTCAGGTCCGGTCACGACCACGTCGACGTGCTCGCTCAGATATCCCGTCCGAGTTCGCCCGAGATTGACGAGGCCGTAAATCCGAATCCGGTCGCGAAGATCGTACGCGCGCAGGTAGACCAATCGGCCGAACGCACTACTCGAATCCGGCAGAACGACAAGATCGTTGCTGGCGATGAGATCCGGTCCGGTGGTCACGCACCCGCTCGCACAGAACATGAGGACGAACAACATGCGATGGAGTCCCCGCGGTGCCGTGCGGCTCGAAGTGTGTTCAGACGACATTTCGTCTTCCCTTTCGACTCTCGCCACTCGGCGGCCCCGCGTCGAGTCGGGCAGGGCAATCGCCGAGTGTACGATACTTGCCAATCCTCACTCGACCGCCAAGGAGCCAGAGCTTCTCTTGCCCCCGCTCTCGACCTCGATCCACAACTTCATCGCCGCGGTGACCTTGTCGGGAACCTCGGCATCAGCGTGGTAGCGACCGTCCTTTCCTTCGCCCTTCCCTTTGAGTGACCCGACTCCGGACTGCTCACCAAACCAAACCCGCACCGAAGCAGGCATCGGCCCGGCGCTGTGGACGAGATCCACATGAAGCGTTTCCTTCGGATGTGGGTCCCCACCCACGGTCACGTCCAAGGTCGTGCCACCGATGGTGACGCTTCCGAGAGCATGCTTCTCTCCGTCGTGGTCGTGATCGTCGTGATCGTCGTGATCGTCGTGATCGTCGTGATCGTCGTGATCGTCGTGATCGTCGTGATCGTCGTGATCGTCGTGATCGTCGTGATCGTGATCGTCATCATCCGAGTGGGTCTCACCCGCAGCGTGATCGTCGTGAGCATCGGGTTTCCCGTCCTTCGAACACCCGAGTAGTCCGGTGACCGCGAGGAGGAGTACGACCGTGATTGTTGAGTAGAGGTTCATGAACTCATGCCTTTCTTCGAAACTTTGCAAGGAGTGCACCCGGTACGTCAGAAATGCGCCGCGCTGGTGCAGGCCGCGGCTCGAGCTTCTGTCCAAAGACCAAGGAGTAGCCAGCTGGTACGACGAGGAGATTCAGAAGCGTGGACGAGACCAGTCCGCCCAGTGTCACGATGGCAAGGGGAGCGAGTAACTCGCTTCCCGGCCTACCGGCCGCAAGGGCGAGGGGCACGAGTCCCAGTGCCGCCGAGACAGCCGTCATCAGGATCGGCACAAGGCGCTCAATCGAACCCTGAACGATGGCGTCTCCCAACTCGACGCCCTCCTCGTGTTGTAAATGGTTGTAGTGGTTGACTAGCAGAATGCCGTTACGCACTGCAATGCCGAACAATGTGATGAACCCAACGAGGCTGGCGATCGACACAATGGGGGCTTCGTATCCCTGACCGATACCAAACAAGGCAAGGGTGTTATCAAGAGGGCTCTCGACCGCGCTGAGGTACACCGCGAGGATCCCACCGATGAGCGCCAGAGGCATATTGAGCATCACCAAGAGGGCGGCTCGCAGCGAACCTGTCGATATCTGGAGCAGCATGAGCATGAGTATCGCGATGATCGCGCCAGCAGTGAGGATAGTCCGGGTTGCCGACTGCTGAGCCTCGAACTGCCCACCGTAGAAGACAGTGAACCCTGCTTCGGTCACGATCGGGTCGACCTCTCGCTTCACGGACTGAATCAGGTCGCCCAGGTTGTGTCCGTCGGCCACGTTCAGGGAGACGACTGCTTTTCGTTGCGCATTCTCGCGGGCAATGAGATTGCTTGATCGCTCCGGCCCCATGTCGGCAACGTCGCCGAGACGGACCGTCGCCCCGCCCTGGCCGCGAAGGAGCAGTCCACGGATCTGGCTGATTCGTTCGCGCTGGTCAGGGGCGAGTCGGACGACCAGATCGTACTGGCGTACGCCCTGATTGACGACTGCGGCGACTTCCCCGTAGAGAGCTTCCCGCACTTGCTCGGCCGCTGCGGCCGGACTCAGCCCCGCCGCCGCAAGTTCTGCGTGCCGATACCGAATCGGTAATGACGTGATCATGACTTCTCGGTTCGCGTTCACGTCGCGTGTGCCGGGCAGAGCGCGCAACTTCTCTTCGATTCGCTTCGCAAGTCGGCGAAGCTCGTTGAGATCCTCGCCAAACACGTTGATCGCGATTGCCGCGGGCGTTCCCGACAGTACGTGACTGAGCCGGTGCTCAATCGGTTGCCCGACCATGGTCGTGATACCGGGGATGGACCCGAGAATCTCGTCCACCTCGGCCCGTACTACCTCGCGATTTCGCCCAGGCTCAACGGTTACTTCGATCTCTGAGCTGCTCACGGGCTCCGCGTGCTCGTCACGTTCCGCCCGGCCAGTCCTTCGGGAAACCGAGCGAACCCCTTCGATCGCAGCGAGTCGTCTCTCTACGCCGGTGGCGAGGCGATCGCTCTCGACGAGCGACGTTCCGGGTGGCGCGAGCAGAAAGACCGTGTACGTACCCTCATTGAACGACGGGAGGAACGACGTCCCGAACGTGCTTGCGAGCCAAAGCGCGAGCCCCGTTGCGACGCCCGCAGCACCAACAACCCACCCCCGTCGCCGAATGGCGATAGTAAGAGTGGGTTTGTACGCCTTCTTGAGCAAGCGGACGAGAAAGCCATCTGTCTCTTGGCTCTCGCCTCCGAGGCGCCCGAGTAGAAGCCGACACAGGGCAGGTGTTAGCGTCAAGGCGACCACGAGCGAAGCTAGAATCGAGACCATATACGTGAGTGCCAGAGGCTGAAAGAAGCGGCCCTCTAGGCCGTCCAGAAACAGCAACGGCACGAACACCATCACGATGATCACTGTGGCGAACACCATTGCCGGCCGAATCTCATTACTCGCGGAGAACACCACCTCCGCCACCGGTCGACGCTCATCTTCCGGACGAGCGCTGTTCTGCCTGAGACGGCGATACACATTCTCTACGTCGATGATCGCGTCATCCACGAGCACGCCGATCGCGACGGTTAGGCCCCCGAGGCTCATGACATTGAGCCCGATGTCGGCCCAATGCATCATGAGGAGCCCAACAGCGAGCGAGACCGGAAGCGCCGTGAGGGTAATGACCGTCGTCCGCAAGTTCATTAGGAACAAGATCAAAATGACGGCGACGATGATGACGGCTTCGCCCAGAACGCCCGTCACGTTGCTCACCGCGCGGTCAATGAAATGCGCTTGCCGAACAACGTCTCGGTTGAGCACCATGCCGGTCGGGAGCGTTGGCTCAATTTGGTCAAACAGTGCGTCTAGCTGCTCTGTCAGCGCCAAGGTGTTCGTCCCCGGTGACTTCTGAACAGTGAGAATCACTGCCGGCGCGGCACCCTCAGAAGCAGCGCCACGCTTGAGCGCCGGGCCGAGTCGAACGTCGGCAACCTGCCCGATCGTGACCGGTGCGCCATCATGATATTTGACGATGGTGTTGGCGACGTCACTCACCCCCGTCACACGGCTCTGCTGGCGGATTGGAATCTCGAAGTTGTCAACGTTTGGAAGGTAGCCCGCGCTCGCGGTACTGTGTGCGCCGCGAGCCGCCTCCACAACGTCGGAGATCGTGAGACCGTAGAGACGGAGCGATTCTTGATCGACATTGACTTGGTACTCAGGGAGTTCGCCCCCAATGGCGACCGATTGCGCAACCCCAGGAATCGCGAGGATCTTGTTTCGCAAATCGAACTCGCCGAACGATCGCAGCTCCATTGGAGAGACGGAGCCATCGGGAGACGAGAGCGACACAAGCATGATCTCGCCCGCGATCGAGGTGATCGGCGTGATGAACGGTTCGACGTCATTCGGCAGGGAAGATCGAACGGCCGCCAGCCGCTCAGCAACGAGTTGTCGAGCGTCGTAGAGGTCGGCCCCCCACTCCAGATCAACCCACACGATCGCCAGCCCGATCGCGCTCGCACTCCGGACGCGCCGAACGCCGGTCATCCCGTTGACGGCAGTCTCCACCGGGAACGTGACATACTGCTCGACCTCGTCCGCAGCCAAACCACCGGCTTCGACCATGATGGTAACGGTCGGAGCATTCAGTTCGGGAAACACATCGACGCTCATCCGGGGAAGTTGATACGCGGCGTACACGACGACCAATAGTGACGAGAGAAGCACCAACGAAGGGTACTTCAGCGAGAACCGGATCATGGCCTTGAGCATGTCTAGTCCTCACCCTCATGGAATGTGCCGTCAGAGTGGAAGTGCCCACCCTTCTGGATGCCGCCGCTCGTTGCCAGCATGAGCTGAAACGCACCATCGAGCACGATTTCATCGCCATCTCGCAGCCCGCTGAGAACCGCGATCCACCGACCATCGTCGACGCCAAGGTCTGCGTCCAAGCGAATGGCCTCGTTCGGGTTGTCCGGGTTTCGGCGAAAGATCACGGGCAAGATGCCGTCTCTCTGGACAGCCCCCAAAGGAATCGCTATCTCGGGTGTGCTCGTTGCGTCGGTCTCGATCTCCAATTGCGCTGCAACATCGGGCCGCGCCCACGTGGAGAGTCGTTCCGGTGTGACAAAGAGATCGATCGTTCGGCTGGACGAGTCACCACCCAGGCCCAAGACGAGAGCCCCCTGCATTGTGTCCTGGAGCTGAATCGCTCGATCCCCGCTTCTGGTCGCGGGGGGAACGATTCGCGCCGGGAGACCAGACCGCAGCACGCCGAGGTCACTTTGAAGGCCGGCCGCGTGGAACCGAAGACGTTCTGGCTGAACGACAGTGAGGACCGTGTTCTTCTCTTCAGCCCATGCACCGTTGGTGAGCGATAGTTCTGCGACCACACCGGCGTCGAGCGCCCGAACGTCGATCCTGTCGATTCGCGCCCAACGAGGACGACCGTCGGGATTGTCGCTCGATGTTTCGACGAGCGCGCTCCGCTCCATACCTAGTAGCGAGGCGACCGAGTCCAGGACGAACGATCGTTGTGCTCGAGCGGCTGTTAGGTCGGCCGTCGCCTCGGCCCGAGATCCCGCGGCGACTGCTTTCGACTCCTCAACTTCGGCAAACTCCGCGCGTGCCGCGGCCAGTGTGGATCGTGCTTCGGCGAGCTCTTTGACCCGCCCCCCTCCAGCCTGGCGTAACGCGTCCAACTGTTCGACTCGTTCGACCCACATCGCCACGCTCTCTTTGACGCTTTGCTCGTGTCTTTGATGGGCTTCCGCCACGATGTCTATCGAGGTGAGCCGCGCTTGAAGCCGCACGATCGTCGATTCTGTTTCGGTGAGTTGCTGCTGAAGTTCCCGCCAGGCTGGCGAGTCAATGCGATAGAGCACTGTTCCGGCTTCGACCCGCTGGAACTGCTCCACGAGTAGCTCCACCTGACCTGGAAGCATCGTGCGGTACTCCCGTGAAGCCGTCGGCTGGTACTCGAACCTTCCCGGCACGCGTAACGTCCGCGCAACTCGCCTGCGCTCGACTTTGATGAACGAGATTCCAAGGTTGGACCGAACTGCTGCCGGAATACTCACTCGATTCGTCTGAGCAGGCTCCTCTTCGTCCTGACTGCCAGGTTGCGAGCCTTTCGGAGTACCAACGTCGTCAGACCCACACCCGTTGAGAACGGAGGCGAGGAGCAGCGTGATTGCTAGTAGCGTCGATTGTCTTGAGAAGTTCATGGTCGTCCTTCCTCACCTTCGAAGTCCGTCTGGATGTGGTCTTCTCCGCGGGCCTCTCGAGTCCCGACCGGCGCAGGTTTCGCCTCGGAATCGGGACCGAGCAATTCGGTGACCCTCAAACTGGCGGCAGCTTCCGCGAGCCGAAGATCAAGCAACCGCGCCTTTGCTTCAGTTTGCATAGACAGGGTCTCCAGCAGCACGAGCGAGTTGACCTCGCCAAGCCGCGCGACGTCTTCCGTTTCGTCCAGCTGCTCTTGAAGCAACGGAATGATCTCCGTTTCGAAGCGCTCACGCTGCAGTCGCGCAGACTCATGTGCCTTGTCCGCGTGGGCTAGATCGTGAACGAGATGCTCGAGCAGCGCCTCGACCTCAGCGCGTGCGGCATCTCGGCTCGCCAGTGCTTTGGCGATGCCACCCTTGTTTGCGTTGAGAATCGGAATCGGAACGGACAGTCCGAGTAGGAACCGACTGTCATTGTCTTCACTGCCAAAGCCTGGGCCGAGCTTGATGTCGGGGTACTGCTTGCGAACCTCGAGGCTAAGGGTCGCTTCTGCAGTCTCGTAGTCAGCTCGGAGGGTCGCAAGCTGGGTGTTGGCGTCGATGAGACGAGTGACCGGGTTGTCGATCATCTCCGTTGTCGGGAGCTCGATCGCAGGTAGTAGATCGACGGGAATGTCGGGCGCAACTCCCATGAGTTCGAGTACGCGAAGTCTTGCCCGCTCGACGTCGAGACCGGTTGCCAACAGAGCGGTACGACGATTTGCTATGTCGACGCGAAACAGTCGAGTCTCGATTCGGCTCAAGTCTCCGCTGGCTTCCAAGACGTCCGTAATGGTCAAGATTCGCTCGACCTGCGTGACCATCTCGCGAGCCAAGCGGTCGCGTTCCAGGGCAGCAGTCCAGTCGACCCACGCCTGTCGTACCCGGAATCGAAGTGACCACTCGGCGTCAACAATTCGCCGACGTTCCGCCTCGTACGCTGTCGCGGCCCGTTCCTTTGAAAGACCCAACCGACCCGAGATCGGTATCGTCAGTCCGAGGGTCAGTCCATATTCGAATGGGCCGGAAGGTGAGAGGAGTTCAGCAGCATCGAAACCGAACTCCGGATCTTCCCACAGTCCCGCGGTCTCGAAATCGGCCAGCGCGATCCCGGCCTGCCTCCGCAGCAGGCGAACGTCCGGGTTGTGGAACAATGCGAGGACTTCACCCTCCGCGAACGACAAGCCGTCGGCTACGTCATACTCTTCAGGGACGGTAGCGCCCGAGCCGCGTAGGCGCTCCAGGAAGTCGCCGATAGGCTCGACCTGAGTCAGCCTCGACGCGACCGAAGCGCTGTGGGATGTGAGATCAATCGGGGAGCGCTGATAGACCTGGCAACTCGCCGTGAGTACTGCGAGAGAGGCGCAGGCGACCATCATCAGCACTGCCCGCATCTGCGATGGAGCGTGTGTTCTCATCTAAGTCCAGTTCTGCTAGTTGCGACGAGGAAGCGCGCGAACAACGTCCGCACACAGTGTCAGCAATGCAGCGCGTATAGGATCGCAACACAAGAGCTGAAGGGTCCAGGTTGCGATGAGCGCTGCAGCGAATGAACCGGGTTCCGGTGGGATGGAATCGCGTCAAAAACAAACGACACGACCTACCTCGACGGGGAAACCGGAACAGCCTAGACAGGGATCTAGATGCGGAGGGGGAGAGAGTAGCTGTCGGGGGAGGGCCCCCGATTCCGCGGAATCGGCGACGCCTGGCGTCTCACGAAAGCGGTGGATCCGACGGTATTGCCACGTGTCGGGGGACTCCACAGCACGTCGAACTCAAGATTCAGCGTGAGATCCGGTGAGCGGCCGCGATCGACAACGAGTTCACCGGCAGCAATGTCAGTGCAGCTTGGGTGCGTCGCTGAGACACAACGAACTTCCTGGGATGCGGTCGGCGCCGTGCTGTGGTCGTGGCCCTCGTGAGCACTCGAGGCTGGGTCCGTACAAGGTTCGTCGTCGTGGTCGCACCCGTGCGGGCCATGTGCCGACGCGAGTGTGATGTCTCCGCACGGCCTGAAGCACACCGTATGGCCGTCCGGGATGAGTGCCCGGGCGCCCACGGCGAGGATCAGGAGAAGGATCGGAATCTGTCGAACCTGGCAGAGCAAAGTCATGCACTTTCTAGGGCAGGGTTGCGTGTCGAAGAGGATCTTGTATCCATTATCGGCGGGTGCTCGTAAAAAGAAAACGAAATTCTTGTGGCCCCGGTTGAGCCGGACCCATGAGAGCCGTCTCGTTGACACGCCCCACGCTCGACTGCCCGGGACTGTGTGCGTCGCCGATCCTAGTCGTCCGACTCACACGCCAATGGCTCGACGCGCCCGTTCACAGTTCGACCGAGATCGACACCGCGACAGAAAGCGCCTGGTCGAACGAGTCACCCGGACCCAGGACGTCTTGGTACACGGGCACGCTCAGATCGATTCCGCAGTCTAGGCCCGACAACGGTTTCGCACCCACACCTAGCAACACGAGGTGGGAGACCAGCCCGCTGTTCTCGTCTCGGTGCCCACTCCAGTGCGCAAACCCTTGTCGAAAAATGCCGTAGCCACCGTGAACCGAGACGTTTTCGACAGGACGCCAAGCCGCGCCCAAGATGCCCGTCACCTCGACGGCCCCGCGATAGTCATAGCGATTTTCGTAGAGCGGGAAACGACCCGTTCCGAACAGTTGACCAGTAAGCTCCCCTGAGATCGGGAAGTAATAGCCCGCTTCGACAGAAGGATCGAACGTTCCGCTACCGAACTGAATGTGCCGATGCCTGCGCCCTTGCTCGCCGGCCACAAACGGATCGCGTTCGATGCGCCCGATCGGAATCGAGCTCCCGATCGCCAATGTCGCGGTATCGGTGGATCCCAAGATCCCTGTGGATCTGTGCGCCACGAGCACAGTCGCATCGGACCATCCTTCGTAGGAGGTGTTTCGGTGATGGATCTCCATGTTTCGATGTGCAGCATCGCGCTCCGCCGTCGTTATGGGCTCGACGAACCGAACTTTGGCTCGTTGACGCTTGACGTCGTAGGGCAAACGGAATCGCACCTGCCAATCCGACGCAATCGAGTAGCGTCCCGCGAACTCGACCCGCCTGGAGTCGAGTTCGACGACATGCTCATGAAGAGCGACCGTAGTTACCTGACCGGAAGCGGAAAGGCCCTTGGTCTCGAAGTGGCTCCCCTCGAAGGCGTCGCTGTACGTAAAGAACACCGAGAACTGGAAAGTCCCCTGTTCCCAACTCTTGGTCCCCTGACCGGGAGCCCATTCGCCGCGACCGGGCGTCGCGGGATTGCTTCAGGCGGGTCAAGCTTGCCCAAAGGCGAGTGCGGGCCCGATCGCCAACAGGCCAAGGATCGCGAGCGCAACTAACCCGTGAGACTTGTGTCCCTTCATCGAGCGCGGGCTTTCCGATAAGCGGGGTCGGACGAAAGCCCGACTGATGGATAGGAAGAAACCCGCCTCTTGCAGTGTCGGCCGCGTCGATCCAGTCTCGTCAAAAACCACTTCTGCCTCCGCGATCGAGCTTCTTCAACCGTTGCAGAAAGAGGCCTGCACCTTCGAAGTTTCGGAGGCGATCGACAACAAGCCCCTTCTTGCTGACAAAGAACACATCGGGAATTGACTTTACGCCGTACGCCTTGGCGAGACTCGGGTGCGCATCCAAGTCGACGAAGATGAGCTCGACGCCAACAAGAGCGTCTTTCACCGCGGGTGCCTCGAGAGTTTCCTTCTTCAGTCGCACGCAGGGAGCACACCAATTGGCCGAAAAGTCGAGGACGATGGATTTCCCCGACTCGCGGGCCCGAGCGAACGCTTCCTTGAAGTACTTCGGGGCGGACTCCGGAACGGGCGCTTTCCACGGCTTCAACGGGGCTGTCGTCGCCGACTCCTCCGTCTTGACCGCCGACGATTTGAACCCCGCCTTCCCGATGACTTCAATGATTTTGTCGACGGTGAGTGTGTCCGCGTCAAGCGTCACGGTCACTTGGTCCTTGTCGTAGTTCCATTCAATGTCGATCGTTCCTTCAGTCCCCTCCAGGGACTGTGTGACCTTGTTCGGTCAGCCCATTCACGTGGCACCGGACGCAGTCTTCTTCATTCCGAGAATGTGGAAGGTGGCCCGCTTCTGATTCCGCGGTGACTTCGCCGGCTTCGTATCTTCCGCTGGCACTCCCTTTCTTGGAGCCTTCAAGAAAGTCCGAAGCTCGCCCAGGGTGTTGGGGCCAGGGGCCAGAAGAGAAAAAGTCTCGAGGACCTTGCCTTCTGAACTCAAGACGACAAGACCCGGAATCGGCGTCTCCGGAAACCGTTGCTTGAACCAATAGGCGTGCGGTCGACGAATGATGAGTCGGACGAAGTTCTGACTGGCTCGAATGATCTCTTGGTCAGCAAACATGGGCGAGAGCGAACTGCTTTCGAAGCGTGTGGTCGGTCATCACGTTTCGGCGCCCGAGATCCCGACGAGGACGGATTTCTTCAACGACTTCGACCTGGCGAGAACGGTCTCTAACTGGACGAGACTCGAGTAGTGCCACGTCAATGAAGGGGCCTTGGCTTCCTTGTCGGTGAGCTTTCGTTTTCCGATCGCCGAGGTGATCGTTTCGGTATCAGTGGACCCGGCGCGTTTCAGACGTGCCACGACCTTCCGACCGGGGACGCTTGTCGCTACGAAATCCCGAATGTCGTCAAAGCTGTAGATATCGTTGTCGTCCAAACCGATGAGAACGTCCCCGATCCGAAGCCCTGCTCGCTCGGCAGGACTCTTGGGATGGACGCTCGCGATCACCTGGCCCCGGTGTCTCACGTTCAACTTCAGATCGAAGGACTTCGCCTCTTCGGGCGTCGGCGCCCGCGACTCAACCCCAAGATAGGGCGCGAAGTCAGCCGCCTTGGACACCGGCGCCTGCGCAGCAACGAACGGGCTCAGTAGCACGAGTGCGACCGTGCAAAGTAGGGCGCTTCGCATTGTCAGTCTCTCCTTCGATCATGCTCCGGAACCGACATGAACTGCTCCGGTGCCGGCTTCCGTTGTAAGGCTGCCTCGTACCCCGCGCGCTTCACGGCGTCGACAGGCGCCTGGTCCGTCGGCTCCGCTCCATCGGCGATACGAATTGTGGCGTGTGCGCGCGAGTAGTCTGCCGACGAAGAGACGACGCCAGGTACGGCCAAGAGTTCCCGCTCGACTGCCACCGAACAAGCGTCGCACGTCATCCCAACGATGGACAGCTCCACTGCCCTCCCTTCCGCGGCAACGTTCTGCCCAGGGTGCAAAGCTCTCAGAACGTTCCCGGCGTAGTGAGGAAAAAGCGACACCGTGAGCGCAACGATGGTCGCGCACCAAAGCGTTATGCGTTGGATTCGATTGCGACTCCGCCCGTTCGCGGCGCAAGCGGCACCGGGTTCACACGGCTTCTTGCGAAAGTACGCGAAGTAGAATCCGACCCCGAGAAACACCGCAGTCGCGCCGAGAAACACTGGACGCCACGCTTCCAGGCTGGCCGAGATCCCAACCGCCAAAACGCCCAGGCCCACGAAGAGAAGGGGTACCCAACAGCAAGCGGAGGCGAGCAAGGCCATGACCACGGAACCGGCCGCGGCCAGAAGCCTACGGCTCGAGTCACTGGTCACAGCAATCCTCTCCTTCGGTGGCTCCACACGCCTGAGGACTGTCGCCCTGCTCCGAGGCGCGATCAATAACGCGGCGCACGTCTCCGAGGCAGCAAGCCCCCTTGGGGTTTCTGTGCTCGCAGGAACACTCCCCGGCCTTCACACTCGCGGCGATAGAATCGAGCACCGTGCTCTTCCCGGTTCGTTCGATCTCCGCCTCGATGCTCTGGACGGTGTGGTCGAAGCAGTAACACACCGTTTGCGGTGCCAGACTCTCTTTGGCTCCAACGCGGATGGTGAGTTCACCCTTGGAGATCGTGTCTTGCTCACTCGAAAAATAGACGACATCGCAATCGGGCCGGTCACAGTAGAACCACTGCTTCTCCCCGATGGAACGAAGGCAAGACTCCCGAACCAGGCTCTGTAGAGTCACTCGACCTACACGTTTGCCGGGTCTCCCCGATACTGGGCCTGGGCACATCAAGCTCACGGCGGCAATCCCTTCACTGGGTCCACCGCAATTGTAGGCCTTGCACTATGGTGCAAGGTCAAGCACCCTCCCGCCTTTTCTTGGCGGAGGCTCTTTTGGGCTTCGTAACCTGCAGTTCGGTCAGCACTTCGCAGTGACTCTCTTCGGCCGATTGGCAACGCACGAGTGAACCCTTGAGCTCGCGTTGCACCCGGCGCAGCTCCTTCATGCGCGTGGAGACCTCCGAGATTCGGTGCTCGATCAGCTTCTGCACTTCCTGGCACGGATTCTTGCACTCACGCAACTCGAGCAGCGCCCGAACGTTTTCGATCGTGAATCCGCCGGCAAGTGCCGAACGAATGAACTGAAGCTGTTTCAGCGACCGTCGAGAGTAGTAGCGATAGTTCCCGTGCGTGCGACCCTCCGGCTGCAATAGACCGGCTCGCTCGTAGTAACGGATCGTCGTGCTGGGGACTCCAGCCGCGGTCGCAAGCTCCCCGATTGAGTATCGTTCGTTCATGTCGGTAGCGTAGCAACCTTGAACTCCGCTGCAACCTCCGAGGCCAGAGCGACTCCAACTCCGACAAGAAGCATTCAGTCGTAGCTCGACGACTGCAGGACCCCAGCGGATTGGGATCCAAACCATGCCTGAGTTCTGAGACAAAACCGAACAAGAGCCAGCATCAGCGGAACTTCAATGAGCACTCCAACCACCGTCGCCAGAGCTGCTCCCGACGACAGGCCGAACAGCATCGTGGCGGTCGCGATCGCCACTTCGAAGTGGTTGCTCGCTCCGATCAATGCGGTAGGCGCCGCTTCAGCGTACGGAAGCCGAAAGACCCGTGCGAACGCGTAACCGAGCCCGAAGATGAGCAGAGTTTGAACCACGAGGGGAACCGCAATCCATACGATCGTCAGCGGGTTCTCGAGGATCACATCCCCCTTGAAGGAAAACAACAAGACGAGTGTCAGGAGAAGAGCGCCGATCGTGATCGGTGTGAGAAGGTGAAGGAACTTCTCTCGAAACCACGGCTCACCTTTGATCGAGAGGATCATCTTGCGCGAGATGAATCCGGCGACGAGAGGTAGCGCAACGTAGATGCTGATAGACAACAAGAGCGCCTGCCACGGAACCGGCAAGCGCCCCACGCCCAAGAGGTATCCCCCGAGAACGCCGTACAGAACGAGCATCGTCAGAGAGTTGACGGCGACCATGACCAGAGTGTGCCCGTCTCTTCCTCGAGCCAGGTAACCCCAAACCAGTACCATCGCCGTGCACGGAGCAACGCCCAACAGAATGCAACCGGCCAGATAGCTCCTCCACAAGGGGACTTCGAGGAACTTGACGCCGTCCCGCAGCACGACTTGCCCGGCGCCATACGGCACGCCCTCGGCGAGATCCAACCCGAAGGGGAGTTTCACGAGGTCGGTCGCCTCGGGGCCGATGAACTGCAAGAACAAGGTGCCCAGGCAGAAACTGGCAATGGCCAGCATCGTGAAGGGCTTGACGCACCAGTTAACGAAGAGCGTCAACAATACGGGGCGGGCGCTCTTTCCGGCGGCAACGACTTCTGAGAAGTCGATCTTCACCATGATCGGATACATCATGAAGAAGAGACATATCGCGATCGGCATCGATACCACCGGTGCCCCATCGACGTTGAGAGTCATGCCGTCCATGGCACGCGCAAACCCGGGCGCGATCCGGCCGAGCAGAATCCCCGCTACCATCGCAAGAAGCACCCAGAGTGTCAGGTAACGCTCGAATCCTTGAATCCGGCGATCTTCATTCGAGGCGTCGCTCACGGTCCTAACTCCTCGGTCAATCCAGTAACCCAAGCACCAATCTCGTCCCGGACGCGCCGGTACTCTTCTATTACTTCGCCTTCGTCCGGCGACAGAAGTCGTTGAGGGTCGTCGAAGCCGCGGTGAACAACGGATACTGAACCCGGAAACACGGGACAGCGATCATGAGCACCCGCACAAAGAGTGAAAACGTGATCGAACTCATTAGAACCAACGGCCTCGATCGACTTCGATGCGTGAGCCGAGATATCCACACCAACTTCGGCCATCGCTTCGACCGCGCGCTGATCGAGCGTCGACGGCTCAGAGCCCGCTGATGCGGAGTCCAACCAGCGACTGTGAAGATGACGCGCCCACCCCTCCGCCATCTGGCTGCGGCAGGAGTTTCGAGTGCATAGGAATAGAATGCGTTTCATTCGTCGCAAGCTCCGCAGTCGGGCGCACACAACTCCGGACGACCCTGGCAACAGTCTTCCATCAGGAACTGTAGAAGCTCACGAACGGCTCCGACCCGAAGGGAATAGACGATGGATCGCCCTTCGCGACGTGAGTCCACCAACCCCGAACTGACGAGATGCGAGAGGTGAAACGAGTTCGTCGAAGCGGCGGCCCCGAGATGCGCGGCGACCTCACCGGCCGAGACACCTTCCGGACTCGCCTGGACGAGTAAGCGAAAGGTTGCGAGACGGGATTCCTGCGAGAGCGCAGACAGCGCCCGGACGGCGGTTTTCATTTCCATATTTCTAGAAATACAGAAGTACGTCGCCAACGGCAAGAGGAAATCGTCTACGGTCTTCCCCAGACCAACGAGCCATGAGGTGAAGGAGAGTGGTGACGGTGGAGTCCACGCAAGAAACATGATCTCAGTCATCGTTCCGCTCACTACCGACGAAGACGGCCAGATCGAACTTCTGGCGTCAGCTCTTCCGTCCGATTCGCACGACGTCGAGGTCGTATTCGTCTTCTCGGGACCCACAGCTCCCTCGGTCCAGACCACCCAGTCCAACGTGACAACGTGTTGGGTCGAGCAACGCGGCCGCGGCGTCGCGCTCGATACGGGAGTACAGAATGCGCGCGGCGACGTTCTCCTCTTCCTTCATTCGGATACCACGCTGCCCGTGGAAGGTCTCCAAATGATCTCGGCCGCCCTCGACGATCCACGCACCACCGGCGGCTGGTTTCGTCGACGGCTAGACGATCCCCGCTGGCGCTACCGACTAGTTGACCTCGGCGCAAACACGTTCAGCCGCATCTGTCACATCGCCACCGGGGATCAAGCAATTTTCTGTCGTCGCTCCGCGTACTTGGCCGTCGGCGGATTTGCGGCGTATCCACTCTTCGAAGACATGACACTTTGTCGACGCCTCAAGGGCCTCGGTCGGTTCTCGCAGATAGCGTCGTCCGTATTGGTATCGCCTCGCAGATTCTACGAACGCGGCATCCTCCGGACGGTGAGCATGAATCTACTCCTCACGCTGAGGTACTTCTGCGGCCACGACCCAAGTGATCTCTTCCAACGATACTACGGGACCCCATCGTCTTGACCCATACGAGCGCAACCGGGGACTGACGTCACCCCCATAGGCGGAAGAGCTCGCTGTTCAATCCGGCCAGTTCGACGCCGCGAACGCTACAGCTCGCCGTACTCGGGTCGCTTAGTACCTGCCGCAACAGCTCCTCGGTTGGGCCCTCGTCGAGGCTCTCCACGTCCTGCCAGGTCGGGATACCGACCTCTCGCTGAGCTGCGATCAGCAGCTTGGCCTCGTTCAGGCGGTTACGTCGGTAACTCAACAAGGAACAGCCTGAACAGCCGGTAGGATCAGTTATTGAGCTGCTCCTGAAATGGTCGCGTAGGCACTATCCCTCGTGCAACCTCCAAGGGCACGCGATGTTTCGATCGGCCGGTCGGGTAGGACGTCGAGGAGAATCCTCGCAATCAGACGCTGCGTTATGTCGGAGTCAGTGAAGCCGTAAGGCCGTTGCCCGTTTGGGCCCCGTCAGGTTGACCAGCTCAGCAATCGCATCTGGGTCGAGAGGGAGTCCCTCCAAGAGGCTCCGGAGGAGCTGCTGTCGAAGTTCTTCGCCGGGTCGGTCGAACCGGAAGATCGCGGCACAGCGGCGGCGAACTGCCGGGTCAACTTGGTCTTCCCGGTTCGTGCACATGACCACCGTGATTGGCGCCTTCTTGAACGCGATCTCGTCGACCTTGCGAATCAACGCATTCACGCCAGCTCGATCTTCGTGGTGCATCTGCGCCGGCTCGCGCGATTGCGCAAGTGAGTCAGCTTCGTTGATGACTAGTCGATCCGGCATTGGCCGACGGCTGGATGACTTTCGGGCACAGCTCGAAGTAGTTGCAGGGGGCGGTGTTCCGGACTTGTCCGTCGGCATCCCGGGGGGGCAGTTTCATCGTCGGTAACGGAGGCATCGACATCGATACGAGCGGAGGTGTGGTGGGAACCGAAGAGCAGCTCATCGTAGTGTTTGTGTTTGCTTGGACGCTCGCGAGTATAAGGCCACTTCTGCTCTCCAAAACAAGGCCACACCCGAAACAGCGAATTCGGGGTTGGCGCGCGCCATGCCTCAGGCGATAAGTGGAACCTCCGTCCGCAACTCCAGGAGGGGTCAAGTGCGACGAAGTCGCCGAGCGAAGCGAGGGTACACTTGAGGCCTCCTGGAGTTGTGGTCCAATGGAAGATCGCCGAGCTATCTGGCCTGGTTTTGACAAGCAAACCTATGCCGATTCTCGCGAGCGTCGAAGTCGTAGTGCGAGTTGAGTATGGCGACGCCTCCACGGGGCCAACCGACCTTGAGCACATCACGCTTTGGGTCGATCCCGACGATGAGGCAAGCCTCCCCGTCATCGATTCATCAGTCGATTTCCTCAATCGGGGTGGTGGCAAGGTAGCAGCTGTCGAGATCCGCGGCGACTGGATGCTGGGTCAGCCGTCCTTCTTCGACGATATCCGCGTGGGCTTCGCGTTTGCGGACGTGATTCCCACGACCCTCTTCCGCCGCGGCGATTGCAACAGCGATGGCACCTTCGACATCGCCGATCCCGTGCACCAGCTCGGTGTTCCCTTTGGGGCGAGTTTAACAGCGGAATGTGATGATGCGTGCGACGCCAATGACGATGGAGTCAACGACATCAGTGATCCGATCGACATGCTCGCTGCACAGTTCAACCTCGGGGCGCTTCCTCCCGCACCGTTTCCGCACACGCACGACTTGGACGGGTCTGTCAAATCCACCGATAGGAAGCGCTGGACCCTGACAACAACCATTCGCCGTCGATCTGAATGTCACCCGTCGATCAGACGAGTTCCTCGAGTCGATGGTCGTAGGTGCGTTGGGAGCGCGCCGTGGGATCATGCTCCGATGATGCCCAACCGCGAGAGCAAAGAGACCCCGCTGAAACGAGCTGAACCCTCCCCCACCGCGCGCACTGCAAGTATCACGTCGAGTACTCCACACGAAAGTGAAATAGGGTCGTGGCAACCAGCACTGTAGTCGACTGTCGGAACGGGGGGCGCGGGTTGCCCAGAAGGTCATAGCGCTCTATGCCAGTGGAGTGACGAACCGAGAACCTCCGCGAACGACTTCGGGTTAACTTCGAGTCATCACTCCGCGCGCAGCGCGTCGATCGGGTTCATAAGCGCTGCTTTCCTCGCCGGGTAGACGCCAGCGACGATGCCGAGCACCAGAGACGCGCCCAGCGATACCGCCGACCACTCCACTGGGACGTAAGTCGTCCACTCGGTGAACTCGCCAATTCCGAATGCGGCGGCGAGGCCGAGGAGAAGTCCGAACGCGCCGCCGGACACGCTCAGCAGTAGGGCCTCGAACATGAACTGCGTTAGGATGTCACGTGGTCGGGCTCCTATTGCCATGCGAAGCCCGATCTCCCCCACGCGCTGTTTCACAGTAATGAGCAGGATAGAGAGAATCCCTACTCCTCCGATGAAGAGGGATATCCCCGCCATTCCCGCGATCATTGCGGTGAAGGAGTCCGCCGCCTCGACCTCGGCGCGGAGGACGCGGGCCTGATCCTCCACACTGAAGTCATCGGCCCAGCGGAGACGGTTCAGTTCGTGGCGATTGCGCAAGAGCGCAACGATATCGGTCTCTGCTCGATGCAAGGCGTCCCGACCCGAAGTCTGGACGTAGATACGGTCCAAGTGGTCCGCGTTCAGAAGGCGGCGCATGGCCGTCTGGATCGGCACGAGAACCTGGTTGTCCTGGTCGCCGTTTCCGTCGATGCTCGTTCCTTTGGACGCGAGGACTCCGATCACCTCGAAGGGCACGTCCCCCACTCGGATCCGGGACCCGATCGGGTCCCCGTCCATGAAGAGGTTCTTGGCAACGGTGGTCCCGACTAGCGCCACACGACGCGACGACGCATTGTCCTCCGCAGTGAAGTAGCGCCCCCGGTGGGCCGGGGCTTTGCGGACGTCCTCGTACTCCGGCGTGGTGCCGAGGACCGTAGCCAGTGTCGAGCGAGGGCCAAACTTGATGCGCTTGGACGCGCTTCGCACTGGTGCCGTTTTCACGACCGAAGCGCACTCGGCTACAATCGCGTCGCTGTCCCGCAGCACGAGGGACGTGGCGCGCAGCTTCTCCGGCTCTCGCCCCGGCAGCGGCTCCCGGTCGATCGCCGAAACAACCAACATGTCGGTCCCGAATCGGTTGATCTCCCCGAGCACCTCACGCTTGGCCCCCTCTCCGATCGCGACCATCACGAGAACCACCGCGACGCCAATCACCAAGCCCAACATCGCGAGGGCAGACCGAAGCTTGTGCCTGAGTAGAGAATTGACGGAGATGGGAAGGCTCCGAATGAGCTTCATCGCAGGGTGTCGACGGGATCGAGAGCCGCGGCTCGACGAGCCGGAATGACACCCGCAAGCACCCCGACCGTGATCGACGCGACAAGCCCAATACTCATCGCACCCCACGGTAGGATCAGCGGCTTGCCCTGCTGCTGGAGGATGAACTGACTCGCTACTGCTCCTACCACCAATCCGATCAGCCCGGCAACAACGGTGATCGCCGTCGACTCGAACAGAAACTGCGCCTGGATGTCCCGGGCACGCGCACCGACCGCCTTTCGAAGGCCGATCTCCGGACGGCGCTCATTGACGGACACGAGCATGAGGCTGGCGATGATCAAGGCGCCGACGCCGATCGCGATCGCGGATACGAGCGGGAGGAACAACGTGAACGTCCGACTGCTCGATTCGACCATCTCTTGCACGAGAACCGGAGTGATCATCGAAAAGTCATTGGGCGCGCCCTTCGCCAGTTGATGTCGCCCCCTCAACACATCTTCGATGGCGCGCTCAGTCGCTCCCATCTGGCTCGCGTCGCGGACGTGGAGCTTCGCCGATGAGATGTGTTCAACGTTCATCAAACGCCGCATGGCGGTGGTCACGGGCACGAAGATCACGTCGTCAGTGTTGGTGCCGTGGACCCCGACCCCGCCGATCTCCAGAACGCCGACGATCTCGAACGGAACCGAACCAACGCGAACGCGCTCACCAATCGGGTCCACATCCCCGAACAACTCCGACGCGGCATCCTGGCCTATGAGTGCCACACGCGCGGAGTTCCTCACATCATCTCGCGAAAAGAACGACCCCTGGCTGACGCGACGCGTTAACTGCTCGGCCCGCTCGGAGTAGCCGGTGATCCGGACCTCCCGATTGACCCCCTTGTGACTCACCATCCGCGGTCCGACTCTCAAGCTGGGGCCGGTGGAGTCGATATTGGGGACGCGCGCCTCGAGAGCTTCCAAGTCGTCGATCGTCAGAGTTGTGGTCGGCCCCTCTCCCCGAGCCGCGCCATGCCGGGTCCCGCCTCCCGCCATGATCAAGATGTTGTTCGCGTTGAACGTCGACTCCATCTTGTTCATGACTTCTTTGACCGTACCCTCGCCGATCGCCGTGACAACGGTCAGGGCGCCGACGCCGACCGTGACCCCGATCATCATCAGAGCGGAGCGGAGCTTGTTGCGCCGGATGCTCTTGAAGGCGGTAGCTGCTACTCGACCGACACTCATCGTTGTTCCGTCCCGTGCTTACGTTTGATCGACCCGATCGCCAGCGTTAGCCGCCAGCCCGCCGCCAATTTCATCCGAAACGATGTCCCCATCGACGACGCGAAGAACGCGAGATGCGCACGCGGCAACCTCCGAATCGTGTGTGATCAGAATCACCGTCTTCCCTTGCTGGTTCAGGCGAGAGAAGATTCCCATGACCTCTTCACCTGAGGCTGTGTCGAGGTTGCCGGTCGGTTCGTCCGCCAAGAGGACCTCGGGCTCGTTCACCAAGGCGCGCGCGATCGCGACACGCTGTTGCTGGCCGCCGGACAGCTCGTTCGAGTGGTGATTTGCCCTGTCCTGTAAGCCCACCTGTTCCAGCGCCGCCCGCGCTCTTTCGCGGGAAACGCCGCCCCGCGAATAGATCAACGGTAACTCGACGTTCTCGACAGCTGTGGTCCGCTGCAACAAGTGAAACGACTGGAACACGAATCCAATCTTCTCGTTGCGTAGATGAGCGAGTTCATCGACTGGGAGCTCGCCAACGTCGCGTCCGTCGAGCCGATAAGTGCCGGTGTCGGGGCGGTCGAGGAGGCCCAGTATGTTCATCAGCGTCGACTTGCCAGATCCCGACGGCCCCACGATCGCTACGAACTCGCCGTGCGAGATCGACAAGGTGGCTCCACACAGGGCTTGCACCTTCACGTTTCCACTCTTGGTGTAGCTTTTACTGACGTTCTCGATCTCGATCATTGTTTCTCTCTCATGAACTATCGCGCAACTAAGACCGGCTCGTCAGTGTCCAACCCGGACAGCACTTCCGTGTACTCTCGTCCCCGGAAACCCAGGGTCACGCTCCGCCGAGTCGCCTCGCCACGGGAGTCGAGGAGCAACACATATGACCCAGCGGAATCCGACTGAACCGCGCGACTCGGCACGCAGAAGGCGTCTTGTTCGCTGTCGAGAGAGATCCGAACCGTTGCGGTCATTTCGGGTCGCAGGAGTTTCTCTCGGCGTTCGAGAATCTCGACGATCACGACGTAGTTGACGACGTTGTCGCGAACCTCGGCTTTGGGGTAGATCGAGGAGACCCTCCCAACGAACTCGGCATCGGTGTAGGTGTCCACGGTGAACGTAGCGCCTTGGCCAACCTCGATCCGACCAATATCCGTCTCATCGACAAACGCCCAAACCTCGAGCCGATCCAGATCGACAATCGTGACAAAGGTAGGCGCCGAGAAGCTTGCCGCAACCGTCTCGCCAACCTGCGTGGATACAGAAGCCACCACCCCCGGTATCGGAGCAGTGATCCTGGTAAAGCCGAGCTGAATCGCAGCCGAGTCCAACGCCGCCTCGGCATGACTGGCCTTTGCTCGAGCCACGCGGAAGGACCGCTCGGCAAGGTCGACCTCTTCAATGGACACAACGCTCTCACGGAGTTTCTTCGTGCGTTCGAGGGAGGCGGCGGCGTAGTCCAACTCCGCCATCGCACTTTCGAGAGCTGCGGCTGCCTGCTTGCGGGCCGCCTCGAATTCGGTGGGGTCGAGCTTGGCCAAGAGATCGCCCGCCTTGACCTTTGCACCAATGTCGCAGTGGAGTTCGGAGAGAATACCGGATACACGGGACCCAACTTCGACTTCGGCCCCGACCCGAGGTCTGACGATGCCTGTCGCGAGTACGGACGAGGACAATTCTCGTCGCTGAGGCTCCACCGCGATCCACGCTCCAGCCTCGGCTGAGCCGTCCGTAGAAGAGCGCGACCAAGGTCGAAAAATCGCACCGACTCCCACGACAACGATGACGGTGAGGAGAAGCGCAAGTTTCATCGACATTCTCCGAGCGCGCTGTGCCTCGGCCGTGAGCCCAAGATCATCCTCATCCTCCTAGCCCCGGTCGCCAGCGCAGCGTTATCTGATCCTCGAGAGCGCGAACGCTACGCTTGAGCGCGCGCATCGTCTCACCATCCGCACAAAAGACCGCCGGTATGACGAGCACGTTCTTCCGACCTTTGTCGGCGAGTTCAGCTAAGACAGTGGGAAGGCCGCGATCGCCGCCCGTGACGGCGACCCGAAGGCGATGGAATCGACTTCTCTTACTGAGTGGGTCACTGCCTTCAATCGCCTTCCATGCCTCGACGAACTCGCTCGGCGAAGACTCCGGAAGAACCACGACCGTCGTCCCACCGAAGGGGCCCGGGCATCGAGGAATGCGTCGTCCGTCTTTGAAGTCGTCGGGACGCACACCGACCTCGATGGCGTCGGAGCTCCCGTCGGTCGGCGGCTCGTCAAGGATGGCAACGAGCACCCCTTCTCTCTTTTTCGCCTCCTCAATACCTAACAAGCGAGCCCAATGCCGGGCACGCGGGGTTTCGGCGAGGACGTGTCGCCGAGTAGAACCGACCGTTGGCGCAGGAACCGAAAGGCGTAGGGCTGCGCGCAGAGCGCTCGCTCGCTCGACTTCCAGGAGCCAGGGATCCTGAGATACCATTGTCTTGTTGGCTTCGAACCCGATGCCTTCGTACGCGGCGAGCTCACCATCCCACCACGATTCGTCCCCAGCGGCGAGGACGAGTCGAAGGGACTTCTTTGGCTCCGGTTCGCCACCTCGAAACTCGGGCAGAGGAAGGGGAATGTCTTTGAGCTTCGCGTAGCGACGTGGAGAAAACGCAACGGCACGCGCCTCCATACGGCTACTCATGAGAGACACCGCTGAAACCACGGTCGCCCCCGTGCCCTCCCCCGCGATACAGACTCGGGTAGAATCGAGCGGGAAGTGGCGTAGGAGGTATGCCCATATCTTCTCGGTGGCTACTCCCATGGAGCCCAGGTCCGACGAAAACGAGTCCGGCCAGAACCACCGCCCTCCCTCGACCAAGTCATCTTGCGTCTCGCGATACGGCGCCTCCAGGACGGCGATCGCGCACTCCTCGCCGAGGCGGCCGCGCCAAAGTGCCATGCCGTCTTCCGCGGTGAGTCCATCATCCACGAACCAGATGAGAAGAGGGACTTTGTTGTCTCCTCGAGCTGTCTTCGGTACGTGCAACCGGTACTTGACCTCTTGTTGAACGTAGACGGAGTGCGTTCCTTCGTTCAGATCGGTAGCGCGCGCCTCCGCATAGACCACGTAATCGGCGACTGCGGCTCCGCCGGGATCGGCAATGCTGGGGTTGGATGACGGCACGATCGAGACGGTTAGCACATTGGCGTCCGGTTTACGCAAGCGCAGTTGTCGAACCGTTCCGTCCCAGTACGCGCTATGAAACCCGCCATTGACATGCAGTACCGAACTTCCCGGATGCTCGTCCAAGGCGATCGCGCACGCCTCTCCCATCGAGTTGTCCCAAAGAGACTGGGTGGAATACAGCCGCTCATCGTCGCTTCGTTTCGCGCCCATCATTGCGCTGTGTCCGCGGATGGCGTTGTCAACACGGCGCCAATACGCGGGGCTGTTGGGATACAGTCGCTTCGGTGCTTGCGATCTCGCGGCCCCTTCGAGATCTTCCAACGTCGCGCCCTCCCCCAACCTGGAGAGGCTTCTGCGCGCGGGCCTCGGAAAGTTTGAGGCGACGACTGGCAACTCACGTGATTTGGCGAACTCGACAAGGGGCCGGTATGCGGTGTCGTAGTTCTTCCAGGGGCGTGAGGCCGCGAGGAATTCATGCTCGGAAGAGTCGCCAGCCAAGTAGGTATCGAGCGCACCCTGCACGTCACGTTCGAACATCTCCATCGCGAGAACCACCTTGCCGCCGCGACGGTCCGCAAGCCCCTCGTAGACGCCCAGCTCCACTCGGTGAGTCGTCTCATCGGTATGAAGTTCCCCCAAGAACACGGCGTCTGCTTTGGCTAAGTCGTCGAGGAGCTGGCTGAACGCGATGGTTCGTCCGGTCCGCCCGTCACGAACGGCGACCGAGCGCTCCAACTCCGGTGCGTCCCAACGAAGTGGACTCGTCGAGCGTGACTCCGGCGCAGACTGCGCCGTGCAGATCGTCGGAACTACGAAGGTCAATAAGAAGAAGAGCCGATTCATGAGGGATCTCATTTCGTCGATGTCCGTTTGAACTGATCAAAACCACTAGCCGGGCTCACCGCCTTCGTTCGCCGACGACGATGGTCAACTCCCTGTCCTTACCGGCCCGCTCGATCTTGACCGAGACCTTCTTCCCAATCCGCAGCGTGGACATCACGTCCATGTACTCCTGTATCCCGGGAGTCTCCTTGCCTCCGATTTCGATGATCAGGTCTCCCGGGATGATCCCGGCCTTGGCCGCGGGACCGCCCCCTCGGACCCCGTCGACGAGTATCCCGTACTCGGCGCCATAGTCCGGCATGATCCCGAGGGCTGGGCGTGAGCCAGGCGGGTTCACGTCCTCGGCCACATCCTGCGGCGCCGTAGCTCGAAAATCGGTCACCCATTCCCGAACATCAAGCGAGTACTCATCCGTCACCATTCGAGACTCCATCTTTACGAGGAAGCCAGGAACCTGCGTGCTACTCCAACGCCGCTTCACGATCGTTCCCTCAGGAACGTGCTTCTTCGTCACAGTCACAGCACAAGAGATCGTAGTTTTCCCGACCTTCACTGGCTGCGACAAACCGACAAGCTCCGACTCCGAGAGCAACTTCCCGTCAACCGCTAGCGTCCAGCGAACAGGAAGCTCGATTCCGTCAACCACCCACGCGGTCATCAAGTAGCGTTGCGTCGCGTCGCGAACGCTGGCTGCCCACTCCCGTGTGATGACCATCGCCCCGCGCGGCTTGCCGTCGAAGGTAATTTCCTCCGCCCGAACAGTCTTTGTCTGGACGCCTACAGGTCTCGGCTGCTTGTCCTCGGGCGTCACCCCAGACTCTCGCTGTGGACCGTATGGAAAGATGTCGTGCGGCCACTGACCCAACGCCCTCACCCCCGGGAGATCGTCTACGGCCGGAACGACAACCGAAGCTTTCTCCGAAATGTTCCGCGCGGAATTCTCATGCTCGATGGTGATCGCATTCGCCGTAATCGTAGAAACAGACATGCGCGAGTCCGAGGACCATTCCGTCGGCTCCGTACCTTCAGTCGTCACCAACTTGTGCTCCGTGTGGACGTCCACCCAGGCGCCCTTTGGGAATGAGGCCCAGGGGTGAGTCGCCTCCCTCTTCGCTCGGAGTGTTCGAATGAAGTTCACGACGTGCCAAGTACCCTCCTCGGTGAGCTCGCTCGAGGGCATGAGCTCGTTGCCGGTACGGATCTTCCAGAAGACCTCCCCGTCGAGCTGCTTCGCCAGAACAGTGGCAAGGTCTTTCGGTCTACTCTTGAGAACCCCGGCAGCGAAGCCGTCGCCTCGACCTGTCTTCCCGTGGCAACTAGCACATGTCTCGAGATAAGTGGCGCGCCCCAGGCGAATGGACTCGTCGGAAGCAGCAACTGGGTTTTTCTTGGCCACCACGTCGGGTGGGGCGACCCACTCGTCCTGTGCCCGCACTGTGAGCATGGCTGAACACAGGACTACGGTCACAGCGAGGGGCGAAACGACTTGCATCGCGAGGTTCCTTTGAGCTCTGGAGGAGGTCTTTGAGATCGAATCTAGTTGTTGAGGAGCCGGAGCTGATCCGGAGTCAGCACCTCACGCACGACCAGGATCGAGCCGATCCACGCCTTGTACTGCCGCGACCGCAACTCCGAAATGCGATCCGCTAGCTCGAGCACGCGCAGACTATCGATGGTGTCCTTTGACAGAAGATCTTCGAGTTCGGTTGAGTTGTTCCTGATGTCGGCGGCTAGGCTCGCGCGAAGGTCCAAACCCGTCAGCGAACACCTTCGGATCTGATCGCGCTGTTCCTCTGTCAACCCGAGCTGCTCCAGCGTGGGGCATCGGTCAGAGGACCCTGGCGCGAGATGGAACCACGGAGTGACACCCGGGTCTCCATTCGTCGAGGGACTCAGACCGCGACTCTGAGCGCTCAGCTGACCGAAGAGGACAACGTTCGCGGAGGCGCTCGCGATTAGCGCGCCGACGACTAGCCAGGGCCACAAGGCGCGGATACTCATCGTTCGCCTCCGGACAAGATGTGAAGCAGGAGGCCTTCCGGCCGTCTCGCCAATGCTTGGAAGTCTTCGCCGAATGACCCGGCAAGATCCAACTCCGCCTGTGACTCGAACGCCAGGAGATTGAATGTGGTTCGGGTCTCGACGGGCGAGGACGGCGCTGATCGCAGCGGGAACGAAATCAGAGCAACCGAGGCGGCGCCGACCAGCACCGCAGCAGCGCGCGGCCATGCCGCAGCGAGAGCTGCAGTCCATGATGCAGGGCTCTGCTGCGTATCTCGCGCAGAGCAAGAAATCCGGGCACCCAAGCCTACCGGGGCGCGGGTCCCAGCTTCTCTTACAATGGCGCTCAGGAAACGGAGTTCTTCCGCCTCCTCGGTGCAGCGCGAACATTGATTGAGGTGACGCTCCACTGACCGCGTGAGATCAGACGGGAGTTCCCCGTCCAACATGGCGCTCAGGAGTTTCTGGGTTGTTAGGCAGTCCATGGTAGACATAGACAACTCCAATCTTGGATTTCATCCCGGCGCGAGCAAATCTGATTCGGAATCGGTCACGAGGGCCCGCAGCTTCTCTCGCCCCCGAATGAGCCGTGACGTGACCGTACCAACAGGTACGCCAAGAACTTCGCTCAGCTCGAAGTAGCTCAATCCTTCAATCTCTCTGAGTACGAGCGTCAGTCGCTGCTCCGGTGGCAGCTCTTGAAGTAGTCGAACGACGGCCGCCCGTCTTTCTCGCCCGATGACGGCGTGGTCGGGATCGGGAGCGGGTGACGCAACGTCCTCGGGTAGCGCCCGTGAGACTCGCTTGCGGCGTTTCACAGCTTTAGCAAAGTTCAAGGTGTGGTTCGCGGCGAGACGCAGGAGCCAAGTTGAGTAGCGCGACTTACCCGAGAACTTAACGGCCTGTTGGAAGGCACGGAGGAACACCTCCTGGGTCGCGTCTTCCGCGTCTGCGCGGTTGGCGAGAATCCCGAAGCACACTCCGAAGATGCGATCCCCGTAGACGCGATAGATCTCATCGAGCGCGGCGATGTCACCAGCTCGCAGGCGATCAAGGACGTCCTCGCTCGCCTCGCTGCTGGTCGTAGATTCCTCGGCGCCAGTTCGGCGTGCTCGTGGCGGTTGCGGACTCATTGCCCTACTAGACACTCACCGCGTCCGAAAAGATCCACGCGGAAGAAACTTTTCGAAAGTCTGACGGAGACACCGCCCACCCCAGTGCAACGAAGCCGAAACAACCGCTCGTGATCACAGCAACGCGCCGAGGGAAAGGAGGAGGACCCCCAAGACTCGGGTCAGAGCGGTGTTTCCCTTTTCGAATCGATTCCTTCGGCGGTCGAGGTCATCCGAACGAGTGAGAAGCCGGTCTTAGAGCGCCTGGTAGAGGTCTGAGTTGAGAAGAACCAGCGAGCCTCTAGCCCGACCACGGTGCTCAGCGCGACCGCTTCGCGGCCTGACCGACTCGCCAGGGCCGGAGCGGAAACAGTAGACGACTAATGAACGCGCGCGGATAGTCGTCCATGCCAGGAAAGCCCAGCCTGTCGGGCTGCTGACTCGGGCATTGCTCTTTGTCGGGCCAATACGCCGTGCCAAACACCCAGTCCCATACGCTGAGCACCACGCCGAAGTTCACGCCACCTCGATGCTCGGCGGGGAGCGAATGCATGTGATGCCAAACATGCATCCGCGAGGAGTTGAACAAGAACCGAAGGGGACCCCAGGTGATATTCAAGTTCGAGTGATTCAAGTCACCGATGAGCGTGCCGAAGATGGCGACCCAAAGAATGACCTCACCGTCGACACCCAGCAGGACAAGTGGGAAGTATGTGAGGCTCTTGTAGACGACCACTTCCATCCAATGGAAACGAAAGTTGCCGACCCAGTCGAGTTCCTCGATACTGTGATGGAGTTTGTGGAAGGCCCACAAGAATGAAACCCTGTGCAGGAGATTGTGGACGCACCACTCCAGCAGGTCCTTGAAGACCAAGAAGACGATGAACTGTAACCAGCGCGGCTGCTCCGCCACGAGGTTAAAATCCTGAACGCGCTCGGCGGCAGGAAAAACGTAAGTCAAAAAGTAGTGACCGACAAACGCTACGGCGATGCCGACGTAGTGGCCGTTGAGGAGGAGCCACGCCAGGTCCTGACCGAACTGCCGCCGCAGAAGCCTCTGTCGCTTTCGCCAGGGCCAAAATCGTTCGAGCAGTAGGCAGAAAAGCGAAACGACGACAAGCCACACCCAGTATTGCCTCGTCGCCCAAACTACACCCGCCATAGGCTGGACCCTTCATCGATGCCGTGTGTTCTTGACTCCTCGCAACGACCGCAGTGCCAGGAACAAACCGGGCCTCGAAACGTCGTTCGAGAGCGTAGTGTCCATCTATTCGTCGCAAGGCGCAACGGTCGTCGATTCTTGCACTTACGCGGTTCGTGTTCAACGGCGATTTGATCGCAGCGTTCGTCTACGATCCTGCACATGAACGAAATCCTTACGCCGCTGCAACTCATCATTACGGCGACCGCTGGCTGGCTCAACCAACAACAAGCTGCTGTCATCGACTACCTGATCGAGCAGAACCGAGTGCTGCTCGAAAGCCATGGCGGGAAGTGCCCTCGACTGACCGATGATCAGCGTCGTCGTCTTGCGGTGAAGGCGAAGGCCGTTGGACGGAAGGGCGTCCCAACGTTGTTCTTGCCTGACACGTTGCTCGGATGGCATCGCAAGCTCATTGCCATGAAGCACGATTACTCGAATCGTCGTCGCGGCCGTGGGCGACCTCCGATCATGAAGGAGATTCGCGAACTGATCGTCCGCTTTGCCACCGACAATTCGTCCTGGGGCTACACTCGGATCATGGGCGCGTTGGAGAACCTCGGTCATGTTGTCGGTCGCACGACGATCGCCAACGTGCTCAAGGACAACGGCATAGTCCCTGCGCCAGAGCGGGGCAAGAGGACCAAGTGGCGAGACTTTCTGAGTACTCACTGGGATCTCTTTGCGGCGACGGACTTCTTCTCGGTGGAGGTTTGGACATCGCGGGGCTTGACCACGTTCTACGTCTGTTTTTCATTGAACGCTCCACGCGCCGTGTCGAGATTGCCGGGATCACGCCCAATCCGAACGACGCGTTCATGGCGCAAGTCGCTCGCAACCTCGTCGATTGCGAGAGCGGCTTCCTTCGTGGCAAGCGGTACTTCATTCACGACCGCGACGGCAAGTACACGCCCCAGTTCATCCGGATCCTCAAGGACTGTGGCGTCAAGAACGATTCCGATCCATGCAACAACGCTCCGTTCAAGAAGCCCATTCAGATGCGAGAGCGCTGTAGAGAGGACAGAGCAGTATCATACGCTTCTTCGAACGGGCGATTCGAGAGAGAGACTCTTGGGTTACGTCCATTACCGAATTCTCAAGAGTCTCTCCCCAAGTCTGATGCGATTCCGGTCAGTGCACGTGGGGCTTCAGGACGAACTCTTCCGATTCGACAGCCGCTCCGCCGAACGTGAAGCGAACGACCACGATTGACGAGAACTCCTTGCCTTGCAACCAGCTTGCATCCTCGTCGGTCTTTGACGGGTAGATGAAGTAGTTGGTTCGGCCACTCCGTAGGTTCGGATTTCCGTCTTCGTCCTCGTTTTCCGTTCGGTTGCGGGCTCGGAGTGACACTCTTCGTCCAGCGACGTCGATGAACTCGACTTCGATCGCGGCATCGACGGGAAGGTCGAGGGGATCCGTGATCTTCTCGTCCTTCGCGATCCAGAGTTCCAGGTCTCCTTTGTCATCGTGGAGCTTCAGCTCCACGAACCCCTTCGTTCCCGACTTGCCGACAAAGCTCGCCACCATTCCATCGTGGGGACCGTCATGGTGTTCATGCCCGTGACCGCTCAGCGGGAGCCCGCCTCGCTCATCAACACCATCTCCCCGAAGTCTGAGTACGACACGAGATGGATCACCCTTGCCCGCTCTGGGTGTGACATGAAAGTGCAACCCTGTGCCTTCAAGATCTCCCTTGGCCGGGGCCGAGAGTTGTGTTCCGCCTTCTTCTTCCAGCCAGAGATAGAGATTCAGTTTCGACAGCTCGGCCGCGGTGTCTCCCACGCCTTGCACTTCGAACGCGCTTTCCTTTCCTGGGACAACGTCCCCGAGGAGAACCACGTGGAATTCTCGCGAGGCGATCGTGACGTTGCCGAGCTCGGTTTCTTTGCCATGGCTCGGCGCCGCGGCCGTCTCCTTGTCCTTGGTCGCAGCGTCGCCATGGGGATGCCCGTGATCGGTGCCGCTCTTTTCACAGCCGATCAATCCGACTACGCAAATCAACAACGTGAACACAACGACCCCAGGCTCGCGAAGCCAAGCTGATTGCTTTCTCATTATTCTATTCCTTCTCTAACGTCTGCGACCTTGAGCCGCTGTTCTGCGGCGGGCCGTGCCCCGCCCCCAAAGATGGAGAACCCAACCGGAATCACAATCAAATTGAGCAAGGTGCTCGTTACCAGCCCTCCCAAGATAACGACCGCGATTGGGTGCTGGAGTTCACTCCCGATCTCGCCCTTTGCAAGCGCAAGTGGAACTAGGGCGAGGGCCGAACTCAATGCCGTCATCAAGATCGGTACGAGTCTCTCTTCTGCGCCTCGGAAGACTGCCTCTGCCTTCGCCACGCCTTCCTTCTCCATCAGGTAGTAGTAGTGTGACACGAGCAGCAGCCCGTTACGACACGCTACGCCGGCGAGCCCGATGAACCCGACGAGCGAGGAGATGGAGACGACCGGGGCGATGTACGCGCCGCCGGTCAAGAGCCCGGTGATATTGCTCCACAAGTCGGGAGAACCGGAGATGAACAACGCCACCACTCCGCCGACCAGCGCGAGCGGAAGATTGAACAGGATCAAACACACCGGTCGCAGCGACGAGAACGCGGCGTAGAGGACCGCACAGATCACTGCGAGTACTGCCAGAGAAGCCCAGAGTATTCGGCTACTCGCCTGTTCCTGCGCTTCGAACTGACCGCCATACTCGACGAAAGTGCCGGGCCAACGTGCGACAATCGGGTCGACGCGACTACGGATCTCGCCCACCAAGTCGCCGAGGTTGTGACCCTCGCCAACATTGCACGAGATGACTGCCTTTCGCCTCACGTTCTCACGCGTGATCAGGTTGGAAGCCGGCTCTTGTCGAATCTCGGCAACATCCCGGAGCCGAATCAATGCGCCGGAGGGCGACCGCAAAACAAACTGCTCGACATCCTCGACACTGCGGCGCGAACTCTCTTCGAGGCGCACCATGATGTCCAAGCGGGAGGTCCCCTCGTTGACGAGACCGACCGACTTCCCGAGAAAGGCGGACTCCACTTGGTCCGCTGCCTCCCCCGGCGTCAGTCCGTACTGAGCGAGACGATCCCGGTCGAAGTAGAGCGGCAGAGTGTCTGAGAGAACCTCACGATTCGCAACGAGGTCCTGAACGCCCTGGAGGCTTTGCAACTCTCCTTCAATCTCTCGTGCGATAGCCCGGAGTTCCTCGAGATCCTGACCGAAGACCTTGATCGCAACCGCGGCGGGAGTCCCGGACAAGATGTGTGACAACCGGTGCGCAATCGGCCCTCCGAGCTGGGCGGTCACTCCAGGTGAAGCGTCGAGTATCTCTAGAAGCTGACGCCGCACTTCCGTCACTTCCGCTTCCGGCGCGAGCCGTACGTCAATCTCGCTCGCACTCACCGGTTCCGCGTGTTCGTCCTTCTCAGCACGCCCGGTGCGTCGCGTGACTGCAAGCACTCCAGGAATCTTGCCGGCTCGACCTTCAATCTGAAGCGCGACTCGATTCGATTCCTCGAGTGAGGTTCCAGCGGGCATGCTCAGGAAGACCGTGATGCTTCCTTCATTGAAGTCGGGAAGGAACGCGGACCCGAACGTTGACGCGAGAAGCAAGGCAGCAAGGACGAGCGCGACGGAACCACCCAGTACCCACGACCGGAGCCGCATAGCTCTCTGAAGACTCGACAAGTAGAGGGTCTTGAGTCGACGAACCACCCACGTGTCGCGCGATTCTTTGTCTTTTTGTCCCCGACCCAGGAGGAAGTAACAGAGCACGGGCGTCACGGTCATCGCTACCACAAGGGATGCGGCGAGACTGACCATGTAGGCGGCACCGAGAGGACGAAAGAAGCGGCCTTCGATCCCGGAAAGGAAGAAGAGTGGCACGAAGACGAGGACGATGACGATAGTCGCCAAGAAGATCGCCTGCCGCACTTCAACGCTCGCCTCGAAGACGACCCGAAGTGTGGGTCGCGCTTCAGCACCCTTGGCTGCGTTCTGTCGGAGTCGTCGCAGAACGTTCTCCACGTCGACGATGGCGTCGTCCACCAAGGATCCCACGGCGACGGCGATCCCCCCCAGGGTCATGACGTTGATCGATACACCGAACCACTCGAGGATGAGCAGAGCGGAGCCCAGCGACAAGGGAAGCGCCATGAGGGTAATGAACACGCTCCGCAGGTTGAAGAGGAACAACACAAGGATTAGAACAACGAAGATCCCTGCGTCACGCAACGCATGAAGCACGTTCGAGATCGCTACTTGGATGAAGCTCGACTGTCGAAAGATTTCACGCTCGAGCTCCGCTCCGGGGGGAAGGGTGTTCTGAAAGTCGGTGAGGATGGTGTCGATTCGTTCGGTGAGTTGAAGCGTGTTGGCATTGGGGTTTCTCTGCACGGTGAGAATCACGGCAGGTTTCCCGTTCGCCGAACCGGTTCCACGAGGAGGAGCCCCCGCCAACTCGATGTCAGCCACTTGCCCGAGCGTGACGGGCGCACCACGCCACACTCCGACGACACTGCCCTCAATGTCGGCGACGCTCCTGACCTGAGTCTGTGGACGTAGGGGAAGTTCGCGTCCCGTTACGTTCGCGAGATAACCGGCGCCCTTCGGAGCGTGAGCAGCCCGTGCCGCACTTTCCACGTCCGCGAGGGTGAGTCCGTAACGAGTCAGGTCGCCGGGTCGAACATTGACCTGATACTCGGGGAGAGACCCTCCGAGCGCGGTCACTTGCGCCACTCCTTCAACCGCGAGAAGCCTGGGACGAAGGTCGAACTCCGCCAGGCGACGAAGCTCCAATGGAGAGACGGCATCGGTCGGGCTGACCAAACCTAGCAGCATGATCTCGCCCGCGATGCTAGCCACCGGTGTCATCTCTGGTGGATGCACGTTCTCGGGTAACTCGTCCCGAGTACGGTCCAGGCGCTCCGACACGAGTTGCCGGTTGCGATAGATGTCGGCCCCGAACTCGAACTCTGCCCAAACAATCGACAGGCCGAGAGCGGAACTCGAACGCAACCGGCGCAAGCCGGGGATGCCATTGAGTGCCGTCTCTATCGGGAACGTGACCGCCCGCTCCACTTCCTCGGGCGCGTACCCGGGCGCTTCGGTCATGACCGTTACGGTTGGAGCATTCAACTCCGGGAAAACCTCGATCGGCATGCGCGGGATCTGATACGCGCTAACGGCCAGAACCAACACCGTCAAGGCGATGATCAGGCCGCGACGCTCGAGGGAGAACTTGATTAGATTATTGAGCATCTCAGTCCTCCTCGTGCCAGGTCCCGTCGGCGTGGAAGTGGCCACCCTCGGGGGCCTTCCCCATACCGGTTTGTTTCAGTTGGTGTACGCCGTTGCGGACGACTTCGTCTCCATCGAGCACACCGGAAAGGACCTCGACCTGACCGGAAGCGCGCTCACCGAGCTCGACCGGGGTCCGAATCGCGACGTTCGGATCGTCCGGATCCCTTCGGAAGACAACTGCTTCGAGACCGTCGAACACCACACACGCTTCCGGGATGACTACCTCTTCGGCCGCGCTTTCGGAGATTTGAATGTGAGCGGTGGCCGAAATCCCATGAGGCACTCGACGGTTCAGATTCGGAACCCACGCGTTGACGCGCAAGGCCCGAGAGTCCTCATCGTAGGTCGGCGGAGACTCCCATAGCTTTGTAAGAACATGTGCGTTCCCGAGGCCCGCCGCGCGTACTCTCGTCGGAGCACTTGGAGTCAACGCTCCGAAGTCCGACTCTGGAACGTAGCCTGCGAACACGAGCATCGACGGATCCGAGAGAATGACGAGAGGCATGTCTTCTGACACGCGCTCACCGTCGGCGACGTCGACGGACATAACCACCCCCGCGCCCGGGGCTCGCAGCTCGAGAATGGAGAGAGTTTTCCACACGGGCGTGCCGTCGACGCTGGAGCTGAGCGCGTCGACGGAGTGTCCCGTCAGCACAGCAAGCGAAGCGATCTGCTGATCGACTTCGATCTTCGCGCGGGCGACTTCGAGCGTAAGACGCCGTGCGCGTTTCTGGAGATCGTCCCGGAGAACTGCGGTCTCGAGTGTGCGGCCGCGCGCGTCCACCCAAGTCTGTTCCGCCTCGATAAGCTCCCGACTCGAAAGCGCCGAGCTCGAATCGGTGGCGGCGCCTTGTAGCTCCCGCATGCCGTTACGGCGTTGCTGACACTTCGTCTCGAACTCCGTTGTTTGCGCCCAAAGTAGCTCAGCCTCCTTCAGTCGTGCGGCAGAAGCACGCGCCTCGTCCTCCGCATTTCGCACTGCGTTCGTCGCGGCGAAAATCGTTTTCCGGGCGTCGAGGAGAGCGGGAGACTCGAGCACGACCAGAACCGCGCCCTTCTCCACCGTGTCACCCACTCGTACACGAGGCCGCGCCCGACCCTGAGCAGGGGCCCGTACCGTCCATCGCCGATCTTGCGGGACTTCGAGCCGACCCGGCACGCGGAGCCAACGGCCAAGCCTGCCGCGCTCCGCCGTCTCGAAGCTGATGCCAATGTTCGAAATCACTTCTGGCGGAATGGGAATACGATTGGTCACTTCGTCGGCTGGTGACGAGTCGTTCGCAGCCGGTTGCTTAGGCTGACATCCCGAAACGACCGAGAAGAGCACTGTCCAGAGAGCGAGGTGTGTGATGCGCATTATCATGGGTTCCTTTCCTCTGTCGCCGTCTCTGGAGGCGCCTTGAGAGCGCTGCCACCCGCGACCGACGCGGAGAAGACTGCTTCGATGAGCTCTGCTTCCAGGCGGATCTCTTCTAGTCGAGCTTCGGTAAGAGCACGTTGTGTGGCGAGTACCTCGAGAACACTGGACAAACCCAGCTGGAGGCGAGCTTCCAGATCGCGGAGTGCGTCGTCGGCCCGTTGCGTCGGACCAGCGCGAAGCAGCGCGAGTAGCTCGGTCGTCGTCGCGGCCTCCGCTCTCGCCTTAGCTTCTTCGTGAGCAAGGGCAAGGAGCACGGAGCGATAGCCATCGCGGGCGCCGTTACGCCGCTCCTCCGCCGCGGCGATTCCGCCCCGATTGCGATCGAACAACGGTAGCTCGATACCCAAGCCAAAACCGACGGTGGAATGACCGGCATCGTCCTCGAACTCTGGGCCGATGCGTACGCTTGGATACTGTTTGGCGATCTCCAGCCGGAGTTCGGCTTGACTCACTTCGTAGAGTTCCTCGGCGCTACGGACTCGGGGGTGCCTCCGCAACAATTCGAGCCTCGCGTCGGAGAGCTCCGGCACTCGGTCACTCCCCGCGACATCCACTTCGACACTTGCCGACGGCAGAAGACCCAAGATCTGGAAGATGTGACTGACGAGGAGACGATGTTCACCGCGCTTCTTGCGCTCGAGGACCTTGACTTGACTCTGCTCCCAAGAGGTGAGCCAAGCCGTAGAACCGTCGATCTCCCCCGCGGCCTGAAGCCGATTCACCCAGTCGGTGACCAAACCCGTCGTACGCTCCAAAGACTGGAGGACTGCAAGTTCGCGACTCACTCTCCAGAGACGAACATAGGCGTGCCGAACATCGACAAGAACCTGCAGCTCTTGCACCTGGAGATCGAGTGTTGATCGCCTCGATTGAGCTTGGGCAACGTCTTCTTCGGCACTCCGTTTCCCCCAGAGCGGGATCTCCCACGACAGAGAAATGGGCAAGACCACGTCACTGCTACGAGTAGAAAACCTCGGCCCCACGAACAAATCGGGGTTCTCGAGCAGACCGGCCTGGAGCAGTTGCGCACTCGTCACGTTGGCCGCATGCCGAGCCTGAACGATTGCCGGGTTGTAGAAGAGCGCGATCGTGCTGGCCTCGGACAGACTGATCCCATCGCTGGCATCGATCTCCGAAGACAGCGGAATCCACTGCGGCTCTTCCGTGTTGCGACGCAACAATGGGTCGGAATCGACAGCCAGGTGTCGCTCACGTTTTACGAGGGCCGACCACTCCCCGTCCGGGTCGAGTGGTATCGGCTCATACGTACGGCAACCCGCCGCAAGGACAACTAGGGCCAGGGTAAGACATGCAGAAATGGACCGATAGATGGCCGTGGATATCGCTGCAAACGGACGAGACGATGGCTGACGGCCAGGCACGGGGGGGCCCGCCCCGCACTTGGCGTGAAAACTAGGCATGAGTTTTGAACTCCCAAGGTCATGAAGAATGACACACGCGTGCCACATGACGTGGCAAACGCATCAACTGCTGCTCAGAGGCGGCTAGCTGATCAGGAGCGGAGGTGCCCGGGAGGCATAATGGTGGGATACAGAAGGTGGGCGGAGACGAGGTGGCTCGGAGAACACCCGGCGGCCGCCGGTGTTGGCGGGTAGTTCGACCGTTCCGAGCAGCACAGCGATCTTGGCGACGTCTGGGCTCGAATCGCTGCTTGTTACGCGATCAAGAGCTGGGGCACCGGTGAGGTGGTCTTCCGCAGAGTGTGGCGGATGAGAGTGATGACCCGGTTGGTCAAGACCCGGTTGGTCAAGATTTGACCCTCCTCGCGACGAGGAGTCATCGCCGTGGTGTTGGTCATGGTCTGAATGATCAGCGATCATTCCTTCCGAGTGGTAGTGACCGCCAGTAGCCAGCTCAGCGCTGGGGCTCGCCGCGTGTCCCCACGAGTGCTCCTCTAGCATGAAGTGCAACGGCATCGCGAGTTGCTGCGCCAAGAACCCAGCCAGGCTTAACAGGGCGAGGCGTCGTCTTACGTTACTTCTGCGGACGAACTTGAGCACTCGGCTAACTCCTGGGGGCGTACCGTTCGGGATCCAACATCTTGCTATCGGCACGATACCGTAACTGCCTAAGCGCTAGTCATCAAGCGCCCACGCCAGCCCCTCCCACCGCATTGCTGAGAAAACGTGCAGCACGCCATCAGGATCGACGTCTCCGCGACGCGAACATCCCTATCGTTCGGTTGGTGGTTTCAGGTTTGCCGCCGGTAGAGAGAACGCCCCCACTCGGACACGCTTACGCTCCGAGTCGGTCCAAGCGAGAATCCAGCGGTCCTTCCAGCGCACGAGACGTGGGAAACCAGACGCGCGGGCTTCGCGAGTTGCCGTCAACTCCCAAACGGGGCCGGCTGGACGGTCCAGTTCGACGCGGCGAGCGCAGATGGTCGCCTTGCCCTCGTGCGACTCGATCCACGTCACGACGCAACGCGTCGAAGACTCCATGGCCAAGTCGACCCGACCGATCGGGTGGCCACGATCGACCCGCGTCGGCGGCCCGAACGCGCGGCCGTCGTCGCGTGACCACGCGACCAGCACACGGGGCGACTCGTCCTTGCCCTCTGTGTACCACGTTGTCGCGAGCGTCTTGTCCGCACGTCTCGTGACCGGGCCGTTGACAGGGCAACCCTCGATGTTCCAGAGGTCATCGTGCACGGCCCCGACGATCTCCGCACCCGAGTCGCCGATGATCGCACGGGCGACGTCGCGCACCTCTGCCTTCGATCGGTCCCGGTACACGACCAGAGGCTTTCCGTTCGCAAGAACAACGGCTCCGGTTTGGCAGCATTCGCAAACTCGATCGTCGACCAAGATCTCTTCTCCGAGCTCGCCCGTTCGATCAAACGTCGTGTAGCGAAGCGACATGTTCGAACCCGGAATCGGTTTTCCAGCGGCGTCCGCCATCGCGCGACCATCGAGCCAGAAGACACCGAACCGCTCGGCGGACAAGGCCACGATCGATGCGAACCCGTGCTCGACCGGGCGACGATCTCGGTGAGGAGGGAACGACGGAGACCAAGTGCGGCCTTCGTCGCGTGAAATGGAAATGCGAACGTCGTACGAGTAAGTGCCGGGCGCGTTCTTTTGAAGCCAATGCGCGGCCATGGTTCCGTCGGCGAGAACCGCGAGCGACGGAAAGTCGGCCCAATTCACGAACCAGTCCGAGCCCTGGGCGACGAGCCGCGGGGCCGACCAACGCGTGCCGTCGAACCGAGAAAACCGAAGGCGAGCCGCACCTGCGTCACCGCGCTCGATCCAACTCAGATACAGTTGTCCGTCGCCGCCGACCGTAAGCCTAGGCTCTCCGCTGTTCGCCTCCGCCGGAGACGTGTGTTCCTTGAGGTCGGTGACCGGTGCGTCAGCGCCGAATGCGAACGTCACGAGCAACAAGAGCCATATCATGTCATTATCCGTTTCTTAGCCGGGTCGAGAGCGACGCGACGACGGTGAGTTCGATACCCTGGATTGCGCACCGGCTGCGACTCGAGTGACAACGTGGGTCGGCGATACGGGCAGCAAGAGCGGGGGTCACGCTCAGTGACCCCGCATACCACCGCCGACGAGATGCAGAACAAAAAACAAGAGTCCCAGGCCGATGACGTGGAATCCGACCACGTATTGCGATCGCGGTCCCCCGTGAGTCGCTACCAATTTCGGTTCGACGACAGATCCTGGTTGCGACGGCCGGCTGGCCCGCAACGGCGACCGCTGCTCGTGCTGCCGACGCAAACCGTACGGAGTCAAGCCCCACGGCTTGTAAGTCGATAACGCCGTCGCTGCAAGTAACACCAACAGACCTCCCCCGGCGTGAGCGACGAGTTGAATCCTCAGGATTCGAAAATCGGTAGCTAACAGGATCGACGCCTCGGCCACGCGCGCCATGTCCGCGACGGCTCGCATGTGCACCAACAAAATAGCGATGGCGCCGGCGGTCAACACGAGCTTCGCTAGGACCCACCAGTGCCGGAATAGACCCCACCTCGTACCCAGTGACTCAACGATCCCCGCGACTAACGTGGCAACGCTGAATGGAACGATAGCGTACCAGCCGATGACTTCCATCGAGAGGTAGGCGGCACGTGGCATCTGCGCACCGCCGTCAGTCAGGCCGACGATGGCGAGAGCGAGATAGGCCGCAACCGAACCTAACCATCCCGCCGACAGTACGACGTGCGCGGTCCGCGTGAACTTGCGGACGCCGGGTGTCAAAGCGATGACGCTTCCTCTCGGGTATCACCCGCTGACGCGCACGTGGGCCATTCCCACGCAACACGAACCTCAGGGGATGCAGATGGACGTGTCACAGATCACGCCGCCCGCGCCGGGGTCACTTCCGCACTCCGGATAGGGCTCGGAGGGAGCCGGGCTGCCGGGAACGAACAGGTGGCTGAGCAGGAATACCGTGTCCGCGACATCGATCCCGCCATCGGTGTTGGTGTCGGCGGTCGAGAGGCAAACCGGCGCATCCGCTTTCGGATCGAACAGGTAGCCGAGAATCGCGATCGAGTCGCCGATGTCGACACCTCCGTCCGAGTTCGCATCGCCTCGAACGAAAACAATCGGTGCTTCGATGGCGAAGGGCGCGTTGCTGGTGTCTTCGTAGTCAATGCCGCTGTTGTCCATCCTAACGCGGATCCACACCGTCGGGTCAGCCGCCTCGAACGGTATCGTCCATTCGTAGGAGTGAATGCTCCCGACCGCCGGACTCCCCGCCGGCAGATCCATCGCGATCGGCGTCCAGGGTCCGACTCCGGAATTCGTGGAGTACCAGACGTCCCAATTGAGGAGCGTGTGTGCGATTAAGATCTGCCACTCGATGGTCACCGTGTCTCCGACCTGAAACACCTCACCGCCGTTGGGATCGTTGACCTGCACGTGACCGAACGCCTGGTGCGACGCCGCCAACGATGCGACGGCGACGATCAACCCGAGTATCCACTTCGAACGCATAGGATCTCCCACTCTTCCACTCACCGGAGTCGACTCAGACGTCGACACCTACGGATACGAACTCACCGCACAGCTTAGCACATCGCCTGTCGTATCAGCGCCGCAACCGGTCGGTGGCGGCAACGGTGCGCCACCGAACAGGGAATCTAACGCCGCGACGGCATCCGCGACGTCCAGTGTCCCATCGTCGTTCCCGTCGCAGGCGTCCAGACAGGTTGGCGGGCTGCGAGGCATCGGGCCGGGAAAGAGGAACGACAGAAGAGCTATCGGATCGGCGATGTCTCGCTGCCATCCCCGTTGCAGTCTCCTCGCACGAAGAGCGCCTCGCCGAACTGGAACTTCTGGACCCGGTTGTTGCTGGTATCCGCGACGTAGACCAGGTCCGCCCCAAACGCTCGGACGGCATACGGACCATTCATCTCCCCCGGCGCAGTCCCGAAGTTCCCCCAGGCGGCGATGAATTCCCCAGCGCTCGTGAACTTTTGAATTCGGTTGTTGTCGCGGTCGGCGACCAGGAGATTGCCGTCGGAGTCGAGCGAGAGGCCACGCGGAAAGTCGAACAGACCATCGCCCGTGCCCGATTCGCCCCACGCAAAGAGGAACACGCCGTCGTTAGTGAATCTCTGAATGCGATCGCTCGAGTCGGCGACGAACAGGTTGCCATCGCTGTCGACCGCGATCCCGTTCGGAATGTCGAGCTCCCCGACGGCGGTGCCGGGCGTTCCCCACGCCTCCAGGAACACGCCGTCGCTATCGAACTCTTGCACTCGCCCTTGGTCGCGGTCGACCACGTATGCAATCCCAGCGTCATCGACCACGAGACCGTGGTTGTGCTGGAACTGCCCGTCACCGGCTCCATCAGAACCCCAGGTCGTCACGAACGTCCCGTCGCTCGTGAACTTCCGCACGCGGTTGTTGACCGTCTCTGCGACGAAGATGTGACCCAACGGCCCCACCCCGACCCCGTGAGGATGATTGAACTGGCCGGCAGCACTGCCGAACCCTCCCCATTCCAGAACGAACACCCCGTCCGGGTCGGACTTCTGAACGCGATCGTTCCCCGTATCGACCACGTAGACAAATCCGTCCGCGTCCACCGCGATCCCGTGCGGACCGATCAGCTCGCCGGGTCCGAACCCGAAGCCGCCCCAGGCCGTCACGAACGTCGGAGGTTCACCAGCAACCAGGGCCGACGCCCAAAGCACTCCGACAACGGTCCACATTCCTCGCTTGGTCATCTTCGCAGCTCCAAAAGGATTTCTCGTCCCGCCACTCACGGCAGGACGTAGGACAAGTCGACACGGAATCGGTTCCCAGGATCGCGTTCACTAGAGACACGGAGCGAACAGGACACACGACAGCCCGTCGCCCGTCGGGTCGACTCCGCAGGCCGGAAATGGCAACGCCGGGCGCGGCGTTCCCGCGACGAAAAGTGCAGCCAGCGCGGAGACGGGATCCGCGACGTTGAAGGCGCCGTCGTCGTTGCTATCGGCGGCGTCCTCACACGACGCTTGGGGCGCGCCAACGATGAAGAGTGCGCCCAAGGAGTAGATCGGATCCGAGATGTCGAAGGACCCGTCGCCGTTAGCATCTCCGCGAACGAAGAGCCCGCTTCCGCAGTCCGCGACGTTCAACAGGTGGAGATAGGCCGCCCCTGTCGCTGCTGGAGACAGGCCGTGATTCGGTGCACCGATTAACGCCGATTCCCCGTCGAGGTCGACCGCTGCTCCGAACTCGTCTCCGCCGATTCCATCGCTCGGGATGATTCGGACTTCCTCCGACCAAGCGACGCCGTCGTATCGATACACGTACGACCCGCCCACCCAGTAGAGTGGTGGAACGTCGTCAGCACGTGAACCGACGATCGCAACGTCGCCCTCGATGGCGACCGCCGTCCCGAAGAACGAACCGGGGTGCGTCTCACTCCCGGACAGCTTCTGCTCCTCGTTCCAGGACACTCCGTCGGAACGGTAGACGTAGGCGGTCCCGGGCCCCGGATCACCCGTGGGGCTCGGAAAAATCGAACAGAGGCAGTTCTCCATCGCCCCGATGATCGCGACGTCGTCGCGGACATCGAGCGCGGCACCAAAGCCATCACCAGGCTCTGCGTCCGCCGGGATCAGCTTGTCGACTTCATTCCAAGACGCTCCGTCGTACTCGAAGACATAGGCAGCGCCAGCGATCTCTCCGGCTTCATCGCACTCCGGAGCACCGAAGAAGATCCTATCTCCCGAAGTCGCAACCGAGGTCCCGAAGCGATCGCCGAGCTCGCCATCGGTCGCGACGAGCGTCGCCTCTTCCACCCAGGCGGAGATCTCGAAGCGATACACGTAGACCGCGCCAGTATTGCCGTTCGGGGTGAGCGCCCAAGGTGCTCCGATCACGATGACATCACCGTCCAAACCAACCGATGCACCGATCCCGAAGTTTTCATCGCCGTCGCTGGGAAGGAGCTTGGCTTCCTCATTCCAAACGCCACCAGTATTGCCGTCCGAGGAGAGAACCTCGGCGATCTCACACTGCCCCACCGCAAGCTCCGGCAAAGCGGAAACGAGTGCGATCAGAACGAGAGCACCGGTCCATCGTGTACGCATGGAAACCCCCCTCGGATTGTTGGATCAGATCGAGAGCCGCTTCGGATTGTCGAGGAGATCGAGCCAACACGCCAGAAGCGTTCCCCGCAATGAGCCAGTTGATCCCTCAAGACGTAGATGAAGCACGTCTCGTCCCGTATTGTCGATCATGCCACGCGAGACCAGCGGGTCCGTGATTGGCTCACCCCATCCTTGCCGAACGTCGAAGGAGTAATCCATGTCCGTTCGAGTCCGAGTGCTCTGGACCGCGCTCCTGACGCTGGTCGCAACGTCTGCGCCCGCCCAGACCCACACGATCTCGGGAAATGTCACAACGGGGTCACTTCCCGTCGAGGCCGCTCGCATCACTCTCTTCGATCCTGGTCTCGCATGCTTCTTCGAAACCCGATCCGACGTCACGGGAGCGTGGTCGTTGACGGATGTGCCGAGCGGCACCTTCAGCCTCGGTGTGGCTGCGCGTTTGTACGACTACGTCGAAACCACGGAGACCATCACCAGTGACGCCACCTTCGACACCGCGCTGCTTCCCGAATCAAACGAGGGCGTGTGGTCCATCATCGGATCGACCACGCCCGAGTTCCTGGACGCGACCGACATCGCGGTACTGCTCCCCAACGGACGCGTCTTCTTCTGTCACGACACGACGGACTCGATCCTGTTCAATCCCCTCACGGGCACGAACAACTACCCCTCGGGCTCCAGCTCCGCGCAGGGCTGCATGAACGGCACACTTCTCGGGGACGGGCGCCTGATCTTCGTCGGCGGCCAAGATGGCTCCGACCCCGGATCCTTCACCGACGCAGTGCGTTGGGTGAAGAGTTGGTCGACCGACTCGTCATGGACCGATCTCCCGGACCTGGTCCATCCCACCGGACGCTGGTACACCGGTCTCGCGCGGCTCAACGACGGGGAGCTCCTCATCATGGGAGGCGGCACTGCGCCGAGCGCTCAGCGCACCGACACCTGCGAACTCTTCGACCTCGCCAGCGAGACGTGGAGCTACACCGGGTCAATGCTCAACCCGTGTGAGTTTCCCCCGTCGGCGCTCCTTCACACCGGGAAAGTGCTCGCAACTTGGTCGCCTCCGCAGCTGTACGATCCGGCCACGGGGACCTGGGAAGAGACGGGCGACTTTGTACAACCGGGCCGAGGCTGGCCCGGTCACTCCGACCACTCGGTCATCGTTCTTTCGGACGGTCGCGCTCTCGCGATCGGAACTCGTTCAAACGATCTCACCGAACCGAACATGGGTGAAATCTACGATCCGATGACCGAGACCTGGACCTTGACGAACAACGCCGATCTCGTCCGCGAACAGCCAGAAGTCGTGCAACTTCCCGACGGTCGAGTGTTCGTCGGCGCGGGCCAGGCCTCCCCGCCCATACCGGTTCCAGATCTCCTCGGGCGGGTACTGTGGACGGATCTCTACGACCCGAGCACCGACAGCTGGCGTCGAGTCGCCGACATGCAGATCTTCCGCGAGTATCACGCCGTGACGCTCTTGATCCCCGACGGGCGCGTGATCACGACCGGTGGGACCGTGATCGACTTCGCGGTCGGCCCCAGCTCGGCCGACATCGAAGCGTACACACCACCGTACCTCTTTCGCGGCGTTCGCCCGTCCATCGCGGCCATCTCCGAGACGACGTTGAACCGCGGAGCGACGATCGAACTCGAAATCACGCCGGCGACCGCCCTCACTTCCGTGGTTCTCATGGGAACCGAAGCCGTGACGCACTGGGTCTCGGGCGGCGTGCCACGTCGTCTCGAGCTTGCGACTTCTTTCGACGGCACGGCGTGGAGCGTCACGCTCCCGACGGACCCCGACGTGGTTCCACTCGGACACTACATGTTGTTCGCGATGGTCGACGACATTCCGTCCGAAGCTGTCATCGTCAACGTGATCGACGAGGCCGAGTCGCCGTTTCGTCGCGGCGATTGCAACGCTGACGGAGCGATCAACCTCGCCGACGCGATCGCAGGCCTGGGCGCTCTCTTCGGTGGCGACTCTCCGAGCTGTGACGACGCGTGCGACACGAACGACGACGGTGCCCATGACATCGCAGATGCGATCTCCCTCTTGTCGTTCCTCTTTTCGAGCGGCCCGGCGCCGTTGGCCCCTCACCCAGACTGCGGCGAGGATCCGACGCAAGATGGTCTCAACTGCAGTTCGTACGACGTCTGCCTGTGAGGCACAGAAGGACTAGTCCAGCGGTTGTCTCAGTACGCATGCTGTCACTCCGCGGACAGCAGTTGGGAATCCCGCTGTCACGGATACGAGTTCCGCTCAAGAGTGAGTTCGTATTGGCAGAAAGTTGGTGACCAGGTTCACGCGGCTGCAAACTTGGAGATCCTTGGACTCGACAAGCACAGACGCCACAATCCGGGCTTGATCGGCCGCTGGTGGTACGTTTTCGCATGAGTCGTCATCTGGGGAGCCAGATATCGATAAGTGCGAACCCGCGGTGCAAGCCGCGGGTTTTTTTCGTGCCCGTAGGTCGCAACGTGCTTTGAGGTAATGGGTAGCGTATGGTCGGTGGAGAGCTAGTTTGTTAACCACTCGCGAGTTCGCAGAATAGGATCATCGGGGTCGATACTCTCTGCTCTCGAACTCGGCGGGGAGAGCGGTTAACACGGATCGCGGCACCTGCCGTTCCATTCGGACGGACTCCGCGGCCTTCGCGGCTCACCAACGCGCTGGCGTTCGCCGTCGCGACCAAAGCCAGCGACTTTAGTGACAGCTACACGATCGCTGAGATCGACCTCTCCAGAGCCGCGTGAAGATCGTGCTCGCATTCGCTGAGGAGGCCAAGAGACCGCGTCGTATCACCTCCCACCACCGCGAGGCCATGCCTGAGAAATAGCAGCAGGCGGCGCGGGAAGAAAGACGGAACAATCACTTCGAATCGCGAGCAGTCCTACTCCGCTCCACTGGGAGACGCATCGCCGCAGGAGACGATCCTACGGTTCCAGCTATCGCAACTGTCCGCGCGGAACGGCC
>JAJFFE010000353.1 GCA_021776775.1 Planctomycetota bacterium
ACGCCCACGCCCTTCAAGGGCGGGACGCTCATGACCGTGCCGGTGCTGCTCACGATCAACCTCGTGACCTCGCCGACGGGTTCGGTCGTGCTGCCGTTCCACTTCCCGTCGGGCATTCCGGCCGGGTTCAAGTTCTACACCCAGTACGGCATCAGCGACGCCGCGGCAGTCAAGAACGTGGCACTCTCGAACGCCGTCGAGGGCGAGGCCCAGTAGCGTTCTGGTGTTGCTGGCCCGGGCGCGCGAAGTTGGGCGCGCCACTGTTTACGAGGCCCCACGGATCACCGATCCGTGGGGCCTCGTCGTGCTTGCGAGGTGGAGCACGCGCGGGTCATATAATCCGACCCCATGGTCGTGTGATTAATTGCATACCCACGAGACATGCAGCGTGCAGTAGGCTGTCAGATCGCGCGACATCTCTCTCAGCGTTGCGTTGTGTGCGCGTCCCTCCCATTTTCCTCCTCGGCAGAGTCCAACATGCGTTCGCTGACCTTCATGGTGCTCGCTGGTGCGACGGTACTGGCCCTCGGTCCTGCGGCCGATGCGCAGTTCACCGACCTCCAGCCCGGCCGCAACTACCCCACCGCTCAGGTCGCCTTCGGCGGCAACCGCTCGGAGAACGTCGACGTCGGTGATGTCGACAATGACGGCGACCTCGATGTGATCATCGCCAACGGCGGTGACTTCGGTAACGAGCCGAACCGCATCTTCATCAACAACGGCGGTCTGCAGGGTGGCACCCTGGGCACGTTCAGCGAGGGCACGTCCACACGCTTCGCGGGCGTCCCGAACGACACGAGCCGCGACATCGAGTTCGCTGACTTCGACGACGACGGTGACCTGGACGTCTACGTGTCCAACCGCGGAGGCAACTCCACCGGTGGGGTCAGCCGCTTCTATGTCAACCAGGGTGGTACCCAGGGTGGCACGATCGGCTTCTTCCAGGAGGACAGCAACAACCGCTGGGGCGCACTGGTCTCGGTGCCGGCCGGTGACCAGGTGTTCGGCGGCAACGACGGTCCGTGGCGCGACTGGTCCTGCGACTGCGAGTTCGCCGACCTCGACGACGACGGCGACCTGGACCTGTTCCACAGCAGCTACGGCCCTTCGGTCAACGCCACGACGCCGCACCGTGTGTTCCTGAACGACGGCGCCGGTTTCTTCGACGAGCTGTTCCCGTGGGCCGACGCCGGCGCGGACATCCAGACGCACTCGTTCGACATCGACGTCATCGATCTCGACGGCGACTTCGATCTGGACATCATCAACTCCAGTCGCGACAGCCAGGCGCGTGTCTACATCAACAACACCAACAACCCCACGACGGGCTCGGTCCGGCTGTACACCGACACGACCCAGGCCTCGCTGATTGCCACGGGCTCGACCATGAGCGGCAACAGCAACTACGAGGGCGAGGTCGGTGATCTGGACGGTGACGGTGACATGGACTGCTGGATGAAGAACTACTCCGGCTTCACCGACAAGATCCTGATCAACCAGGGTACCGACGCGAACGGCGCGGTGTTGTTCCTCGAGTCGGACGGCCCGGGACCCGACCTGATCAAGGGCGACCCGAGCGTCGATGAGAACGAGGTCGATTTCATGGACTTCGACAACGACGGCGACCTGGACGCCTTCTTGGCCAACTTCTCGGGCACCAACGCCATCTACGCGGGCGGCAACGCCCAGGGTGGCGCGCTGGCCGGCACGTATCACCGCACCGGCACCACTTCCGGCGGCGGCCAGTACCCCTTCAACGAGGTGCCTGCCAGTGGTAACGGCGGGACCACGCTGGACGGCGAAGTGGGCGACATGGACAACGACGGTGACTACGACCTGCTGCTGGCCAACGACAACGGCGCGGCCAACCGCTACTGGGAGAACGCGTTGGGCACGCCCGACGCACACGCCCCGACCATCCCCATGATCCAGGACAACGTCTCGGGTGGCAGCACGATCGTCCACGCGCAACTCCGGGACAACAACGCGTACTACCTGATCAACTACTACGACGTGGACTTGGTCTACAGCATCGACGGCGCCCCGGAAGTCACCCAGGCCATGTTCAAGCAGGGCGGCCAGCAGTTCCGCGGTGTCATCCCGGCCACGGCCGCCGATGGTTCGAGTTGCATCGAGTACCGCATCGAGGCCACCGATGACGCCGGCAACACCACGGTGTCCGCGACGACCGCGATCGGCAGCGGCTGCACGGGTGGCACACCCTGGACCGACCTGGGCGACGCCCTGGCCGGCGTGAGCGGCCTGCCTACGCTGACTGGCACCGGCCCGCTGACCAGCGGCTCGGGCAACCAGCTCGACATCGGCAACGCCGCGCCCAGCGCGATCGCCGCGCTGTTCGTCGGCCTGGCGGACAGCCCGTCGGCCTTCAAGGGCGGCCTGCTGCACCCGGTGCCGGTGCTGTTGACCATCAACCTGGTCACCGGAGGGACCGGCTCGGCCGCGCTGCCCTTCGTGTTCCCGGCGGGCATCCCGGCCGGCTTCACGTTCTACCTGCAGGCCGGCATCGACGATGCCGCCGCGGTCAA
>JAJFFE010000354.1 GCA_021776775.1 Planctomycetota bacterium
GAACACCGGACCCAGACCACTTGAGCGGTGGACTGACCAGACCGGAGCTACTCAAGCGAGTCTGTGAGCACTACGCTCGAGGACTGGCCCAGAGCCAGGAGGCCCGAGACTATCTGGAGAGCCGGGGTCTGGGCAGTGTAGAGATGTGGCGGGCTTTCAGCCTTGGGTATTGTGGTGGCTCACTGCTCAAGACTGTTCCCAAAGGGAGTGAGACTCGGCAGGCTCTGGTGGAACTGGGAGTGCTGAACGCCAGGGGAAAGGAACACTTTCTGGGTTGTGTGGTGGTGCCGCTCGAGCACCCGGAGTTGGGTTTGGTGGGGCTGTATGGTCGGCGACTCAACCCGAAGGCTAAGATTCGTCATCTGTTCCTACCTGGCCCGAAGCGAGGCCTACTAAACTGGCAGGTGCTGCGCACGGCCAACTCAGTTTATTTGGTCGAAGGGGCGTTGGATGCTCTGTCGTTGTGGGTTGCTGGAGTTCGGAACGTGACCTGTCTCCACGGGACCGGTGGTTTGTCGCCGGATTTGGACCAGTTCATAAAGCGCTCGAATGTGCGAGAGATCCACTTGTGCTTAGACACGGACCGCGCTGGAGACGAAGCCGTGGAGAAGCTCTGCGAGCAGCTCGGTGGCCGCTTCAAAGTCTCTCGAGTGTTGCTGCCCTCAGGGTCGGACCCCAACGGGTTGCTGGTCAACGAAGGGGCCGACGTTCTGCGCTCGTTCTTGAATTGCGCCAAGCAGATCTCTGCAGACAATCCGAAGCCAATTCCAGACGCCGAGGAGCTTCCTCTGACCGAGACCACGGACACCGGTTTCACACTGGAGTTCTCTGATGTGGTCTACCAAGTCACGCCTCGGCCACCGTTCACCGGTCGGCTGCAAATCGCCCTAAGAGCATCTTTGCGGGACACCGCTGGCAGAAAGCGATTCTTGGACAGGGCAGATCTGACCAGTTCCCGGGCCAGGAGCGCTCTGGTAAAAGCTCTGTCCCATCAACTCAACATTCCCCGGGAGAGAATCGAGGCTCACATGTTCTGTCTTGTCGACACCGCTGAGGAGTGGGTCCACGCCTTTGATGAGGATGAGCCAGAGATAGCCGCGGTGCAACCGCTGAGCGCGACCCAAAGAGCTGAGGCGCTGGACTTTCTCCAGGCTCCGAAGCTAGTGGAGCGCCTCCTCGGAGACATGGAAGAGTTCGGGTATGTTGGTGAGAGCAAGGGTAAGATCTTGGCCTATCTCATCGGTCTATCTCGCAAGCTCGAGAACCCTCTGTCAGGCATCATCCGTTCCCAGAGCGGAGCCGGGAAGTCGGGGCTCTCGAGTCTGGTGGCCAAGCTGACTCCGCCTGAAGATCTGGTGCACTACTCAAGGGTCTCGGCTCACGCTCTGGCCTACGCGCCCAAGGATGCCTTCAAGCGTAAGTTGGTGGTGATGGAAGAGCGAGTGGGCGGTGAGGCCGCGGACTACTACATTCGGATCTTGCAGTCGTCGCACATGATCCGCCAGGCGGTGGTCATCAAGGACCCGGCCACAGGTAAGATGAGGACTCAGGAGTTCGAGGTGGAGGGTCCAATTGCGTATCTTGAGACGACCACCAACCGGCATATCAACCAAGAGAATGCGAGTCGTTGTTTTGAGATCTACCTGGACGAGACCGAGGACCAGACCCAGCGGATTCACGCTCGACAGCGGGACACTCGCAGTCTCATGAGGTTGAAGCGTTCTGAGCGTGAGAGCATCCTCGAGCGCCATCACAACGCCCAGCGAATGCTCGACGAGGTCAAGGTGGTGATCCCTTATGTTCACCGGCTAACGTTCCCCACCAAGTGGCTGCGGACCAGGCGCGACAACGAGCGCTTCCTGTGTCTGATTGAGGTCTCAGCGTTTCTGCATCAGCACCAAAGAGTTCGAAAGACGGTCACGGGTCCGAAGGGCGATACCATTGAGTATGTAGAGGCCACGCTGGAGGATTACCAGCTGGCCTACGACCTGGCCAAGGATGTGTTGCGAGACACTTTACACGAGCTGTCGATGTCGGCTCGGGAGTTGCTAGACAGAGCGAGATCTCTTGACGGTTCCTTCACTCGGCGTCAGCTGCGGGAGAATCTTGGCTGGCCTCAGCGCCGGGTGACTGAGAACGTCGCCGAGCTGGTGGACATGGAGTACCTGGCGGTGCTCTCGGGTTCCAACGGCAAGGCCTATGAGTACACGGTGGTGCTGGCAGAGGGCGAGCAACCCTCCCCGATCCACGGCCTAGTCCACCCCGATGTGCTGCGCACGGCTCTGTGTGGTAAGGCTCTCGCTAACGCCTGAGCACTGACCCCAAACACTTGCCGTGCGCAGCACAACCTATACCTACCTGTTCAAACCTGTGCGAACAGGTAGAAGTTAATATTCATGCCGCTCTAGGGCGTTTTGGGTCGACCATTCGACCTGTTCAAGAAATGCTTAGAGCACCCACTAAAAGTGTATAGATACGACGGACTTCTCGACTAAGAGAAGGAGCAAACGAAGTGGTTCTGACCACCCTCCAACATAGGAATAGACTCTCTACTAACCTTGTAAGTATCTTCTTAGAAGGGTGCTGGTGCGCGCTCATTTTTAGACGGGTGCAGTCTTGAAGGTGGAGTTGTGGTGTGAGAGGTTCGCCGAGCACCTGAGACTGCTGAACCGGTCGCAGGCCACGGTGTACGGCTACACGTTGGAGACTCGGTTGTTTCTGAAGCTTCTGGCCGAGCGGGGGCTCAAGGACGTCTCGGAGATCTCGCGGGAACAGATCCACGCCTACCGGTTGCACCTTCATAACCAGCGCAAGCCCAACGGGGAACCACTGGCGGTGAGGTCCCAGAGCTGCAAGCTCGGCGCGGTGCTCTGCTTTGTGCGCTACCTGTACACCGAGCAGTTCATTCTGAGCAACCCCGCCCGGGACGTGAAGCTGCCGAAAGCTCCTGACACGCTACCCCCGGAGCTGCCGACTGAGGAGCAGGTGGAGCAGCTCATCGAGACGCCCGATGTGGAGACTCCGTTGGGACTCAGAGACCGCGCGATCTTAGAGGTGCTGTACTCGAGTGCGATTCGAAACGCGGAGCTGCGGGCTCTGACTATCGAGGATGTGGATTTGCATCGACTAGAGCTAAGGGTGCGCTGTGGCAAAGGGAGCAAGGGGCGGGCGTTGCCGCTGGGCGAACCGGCGGCGCTGTGGGTGGAAGCGTACCTGGTCAAGAGTCGACCGTGGCTGCTGCGAGACGCTGACAACGAGGTGCTCTTTTTGAACTCGTTGGGACGCCCGCTGCGAAGGGAAAGCCTGACGGATCTGGTGCGTGTAACCGCTGAGAACGCGAAGCTACCGATGAAGGTCACGCCCCACATTTTGCGCCACTGTACGGCCACTCACATGCTGGCTCGCAAAGCTGGGCTCCGTCAGTTGCAGAAGCTGCTAGGCCACGCCAACCTCAGCACTACCGAGCGTTACACCAGAGTAGAAATCACAGACTTACGAGAGGTATTTTTGCGATGTCATCCCCGCGAGAATTGCTAGAGTTTTTTCTCGTCGAGCGGTCGCTGTACGTGGCCGAGGTTACGGTGCAAGGTGACCGGCGTTACCTGGAGAGCTTCTTCGCCTTCCTTGATAGCGTGGGAGCCGACCATATTGGCATGGTAGATTTCGAGTGCCTCGCCAGGTACCGTGAGCACTTGGAAAGACAGTCTGGGCGCTGGGGTCGTGGATTCGGCAATGCCTTCATTCACAAGAGCATGCAGGTCCCGAGGCTGTTTCTGAACTGGGCTTTCAGCAACGGTCACACTCTGGTCGATTTCACTCTGTACCCACTGCCTCACCGAGTGTCTGCAGAGATTGAGGTGCCCACGGTGGACCAGGTGAAGCAACTGTTAGCGGCTCCCGATACGTCGACGCCCTCGGGACTTCGGGACTTTCTGATCCTAGAGTTCTATTACACCCTGGCCCTGCGTCGGCGAGAGTCTCACCGGCTGGACCTGTCGGACATCAAGCTCACTCGTAAGACCGTGCGTGTGGTGGGCAAAAAGAGCCGTGAGCGACTGCTGCCTCTGAGTGACCGGCTCTGTGTGGAGATTGACCGCTACCTCCGCGAGAGCAGGCCGCAGCTTCGGCCCTACCCCGATGAGCAAGCCTTCTGGATATCACCTCAGAATGGTGGGCGATTAGGCTACACCTATCTGCGTGAGATTGTGCACCGCCACAGCAAGCGACTAGGGCTCAAAATCTACCCTCACCTCTTGCGCCATGCTAGTGCGACTCATCTCCTCGAAGGCGGGGCCGAGCTTCCCCACATCCAAGCTTTCCTTGGTCACAGCAACCCCAACAGCACCGAGCGTTATGCCAAGGTGCAACCTCTAGAACTGAAGGCGGAATTTGAACGGTGTCACCCGAGAGCTCGCAGCTAGTCCAAGCCCACCTCGCCGAGCTGCGCAACGCCGGCAAGTCCGAGGCCACTCTCAC
>JAJFFE010000355.1 GCA_021776775.1 Planctomycetota bacterium
TGGCCCCTCAACACGAGTGTCTTGGAGGGAGTGAACAACAAGATCAAAGTGATCAAGCGAATGGCCTACGGCTTCCGAGACGACGAATACTTCTTCCTCAAGATCCGAGCCGCATTCCCCGGACATCCGCGATGAACCAAATAAAAGGAGTCGAGGGACTTCTCAGCCCCTCGACCCCCGTTAACCGGATCGCGACAAATTCGAGGTGTTCCCTACGGAGTGTCGAGACAAGCCTCCGTCGGATAGCCCGGCGCTGCGGGCGGCAGGCCGCCGACGAAGAGGAAATCGAGTAGGTAGATCGCATCCGCGATGTTCGTGGTGCCGTCGGAGTTCGCGTCTCCGACCGCCAAGCAGCCGGCCGGAGAAGGACCGGCGCTGAACAAGTAGCTCAGAAGGTAGACGGCGTCCGCGATGTTGATCGAGGCGTCGCCGTTGACGTCGCCGCGGATTCCGACACACGTCGTGCAGACCGGTGCGTCCGGCGAGAACTCGACGTTCAGCTGGAAGTCACCGGACGGCGACGCACCGAACGTCGCGACTCGAATCGCGATCACGTCACCGCTAGAGACGGAGTAACTGATCGCCGAGTCGTACAGGTTCCCAACCGCCGCTCCGTCACACGCTGACGGATCTGAACCGAACAGCGCGTCGTCGTTGCACTCCAACTCCCCGCCGCCGCACCCGTCGAAGAAAGTGAGCACGGTGTCGATGCCGAGATCCGGCCCCGGCGTGTCGTTGGTGCCGCACGTGTTGACGACGAGCGTGCCGTCACCAGTGGCGGTGTACTCGTACCACACGTCGGCGCTCGACGACGACGAGCCACAGCTCGCGAAGCTGTCGTTCGTCGCGTTGAGCGTGGTACCGAAGAACGTGCCTTCGGAAATCGAGATCGCGTCACCACAGTCGTCGTTGGTGGGCGGCGGATCGGCGACCGTGACAAGACAGCTCGCTGCGCCCGACGCGACGCCGTGGCAGAAGCCCTCGACCTCGTAGGTGTACGTCCCGGACGCAGGCGAAGGAGTCTGGTAACCCAAGCCGAGCCCGTCGATCGCGTCGATCAGAACGCCGTCTCGACGAACGTGAATCGTGTCGTAGGCAACCGTCCCCGGTGACCAAGAAAGCTCCACGAGCCCCGGAGAACTGGCGCAGGTGAGACCGAAGATCGGGCTGCAGTCGCACGGCATGTCGAACTGCACGACGAACTCACCCGGCGTCGAAAATCCGTAATGCGATACGCGCACGTAGACCGTCTCGCCACCCGCGAGCGTGGCCGTAACGCCGGAGTCCAAGCTGGCTCCCGCACACAGCCCGGTGTCGTCGTTGCACGTGATCTGATTGACAGTGGTGCCGGGGCAACTCGAATGCAGCGACAGTGCGGTGTCGGAGCCGAGCGCCTCGCTACCACACGTGGTCACCGTCAGATCCCCGCTGCACGGCGCCGAAAACTCCCACCAAACGTCGGCGGTCGTCCCGGCGGCGGCACAGGTCGCCGACCCGTCATTGGTCGCGTCGGCCAACGTTCCCGTCGCTTCCATTCCAGCGACGGCCTTCAAACCTGAGCAAGAGTCACCGGCGACGAGCGCCGCTTCCGCGAGCGGGAAGTCGGCCCCGTCACTGCGCGTGACGTAGAGTGGGATCGAAACCAGCACCGGTCGAGGGCTCACCGCCGAAAGATCGAAGTCGAACTCGAACTGCGCCCAGCTCACCGCGCCGTCTCCCCGAATAACCTTCATCCAGTTGTCGGTGCCGTGCGCGGCGCCGGCCACGGCGAGCCCTTCGGAGTAGCTCCCGCCCGTGAACGATCCGCCGACCATCCACTGTGCGGTGTCGACCAACGCACCTTCGAACGTCGGCGCACCCGTCGCGCGGTGCCATAGGTCGGCACCGCCGGTCGGAGCGTAAACGGTACCGTTGGAGATCGTGCCGAAGCCGTCGAGCTGCCCAAAGTCACCGCCACCGAGTGGGTACCACTGAGCCGGCGAGTCGACCAAGAGCTGGACGCCGTCGCCCAAGTCACCCGTGTCACGGGTGACGATCAAGAGATCGAGATCGGTCGGCTGGTACTCGTAGGCACCGATGTCGACGGATCCGAGACCCGTCGATGGGATACCGCTATCGGGGACCGACGGCATGTCGACGAACCGAGGGAGTCCCGCGACGTCGGTGGTCATTCCGGTGGCCAGTGCCTCCGGGGTGTCCCCGGCGTCCACCGCCGGCGATCCCGCGGTGATCCGGTAGTCGTTGTCGTCCAGCGTCAAGGCGTCGTCGTCCGGCCCGTCGGCATCCACGAAGAGGGGATCGACGACCAGATTGCCGACTCCAACACCCACCCACGGTTCCTGAAGAACGTTGTGCTCCGCAAGTGAGAAGATTGCTAAGACGTTGAGTCCGTCCGGCACGTTGTCTCGGATGATGTTGTTACGGGCAGTGATCAGACTCGAGTTGAAGATTCCGCCTCCAACGCCCCCGGCGGTATTCGCGACGATCGTGCAGTTGGTGGGGCTGACCCCACCGAAACAGCCACCACCGTTACCGCCGGCCTGATTGGCGTATACGAGGCAACTGCGGAGGATGGCGCTGCCGAAGACCCCTCCACCGACGCCCTCAGCCGTGTTCCCATACAGAGCACAGCGCTCCGCTATGATGATGCCGCCTAAGTCGATGGACACGCCTCCGCCGTTGCCGCTGGGGCCGGCTGAACCGAACGCCGTGTTGTTCGCGATCGTGCAGTCGATGAATCGCGGATAGAACGTGAACTGACCGACATACACGCCGCCCCCATTGATCCCAGCGTTGCCTACGATGTGGCAGTTGCGAATCGTTGGGTCAGCGCCGCTGATGTACAGACCACCGCCTCGTTGGTCGTTGGGCGACGGACCGTCCGCTTCGCCCCCGGTGATCGTGAATCCATCGAGGACGGTGTCGGGTCCCTCACCGCTGATGAATTCCACGGCGTGATACGCACCGCCCGCGTCGATCGTAGTGACTTCGGGCCCGTCCGAGCTGATCACGGTGATCAGCCGGCCGCCGAAGTCGAGACCGCCGACATACGTCCCCGGCGCGACCAAGACAGTCCCGCCCGCGCGTACCAGGTCGATCCCCTGTTGAATCGTCGCGACGTCCGACGGCACGCGAATCAGGTCCGCGCTCTGTACCTCGTACGGACCCATGTCGACATACGGCGAACCGCCGGCTCCGGAGTCCGGCACCACCACGTTGTCGAAGAAGCGCGGAGCACCCGCGAAATCGACCAGCACCCCGGAAAGCACGGCCGCATTGTCACCGGCGTCACTGCACGGAGAACCCACGCCCAAGCGCAGGTCGTCGTCCTCCGTACCCGTGATGTCATCCGCGCCGTCCGCGTCGAGGAACAACGGATCGACGCCGATATTGCCCCCGCCATCGATCCACTCGGGAAAGGCCACGGGCCCCGGGATCCCGCCCTCGATGTCGCAGTGACGAAGGGTGACGTCGGCGCCAAAACCGGACAGCTGCCACGGGGAGCCCCCCGTGTCCACATTGCCCCAGAAGATACAGTTGGTCACGACGGACGCTCCGGTGCCCTGCTCGCCCAAGCCGTTACCGACGTTGCCGCTGAACACGCAGTTCGTGATCACTGCATTGGAGACGTCTCGGATCTCGATTCCGCCGCCGGCGTTGAGCGCGTAGTTTCCACTGAAGACGCACTGGAACACGGTGGGATCGCTGCCGTAGATGTAAATCCCGCCGCCTTGGTTGTTAAGCGCTTGGTTGCCGACGAACATGCAGTCTGTGACCACGGGCGCGCTTTGGGAGTCCATGTGGATCGCGCCACCTTCGTGCGCCTCGTTGTCGATGAACGTGCAGCCCCTAATGGTGGGGCTACTGTCCCTGATGCGCATCCCTCCGCCGGAGTTGTAGAACAGCGTTCCCGCGAAGAAGGACCCCGCGACGTTCTCGCGGAAGACGCAATCCGTCACCAAGGGCGTACTGCCATTGAGGATGCCCATCCCGCCGCCGCCGGCGACGCTCAGGTTGTCGGTAAAGACACAGTCAATCACCGTTGGACTGCTGGCGGAGATGAGCATTCCGCCTCCTCCGCCCAGCGGATCGGAATCTTCGACTCCTCCGGTGATCGTGAACCCTTCGAGGATCGTCCCCGACAGCTCGCCGGTCACACACAGAACAACATGCTGGAAGCCCGTTCCGTCGATCGTCGTCACATCCGGACCGTCCGAGCTGCGCAAGGTCATCGCCTTGCCGCCGAAGTTGATCGCTTCGAAGTAGGTACCGGCGGCAACCACGACGGTGCTTCCGATCGGCGCCAGATCGATCGCCTGCTGTAGCGTGGCGAAGTCCCCCGGCACGGTGAGGAACGGGGGCTGGTACTCGAATGCCCCGCGGTCGACGTACGGCGCGCTCGCCGGCGGCGCCCCTGTGTCGGTCACCTGCGCGTTGTCGACGATGCGCGGGTTGCCGCCGACATCGAGCGAGAGTCCGCTCACCGCGCTGTTGTTGCCCGCGTCGCTCGCGGGCGAGTCGAACGAAAGGCTCGGGTCGTCATCGAGCGTTCCGAAGATGCTGTCTGCCCCATTGGGATCGACGAGCAGTGGATCGCTCCCGCTGTTCGCGAGACCGGGGTAGCCCCCCTCGACCGTGCTGTACGTGACGACCGGTGTGCCCGAGATCGTGGTGATCTCGGTGGGCGCGTTCCCCCAGAGCACACCGTTGGTCACCGTCGGGCTCCCGGCGTTCGCGTTGCGAATCGCGCCACCGGTCACCGCCGCGGTGTTGCCACTGAACGTACAGTTGGTGACGTTCGGGCTGCTGCCGTCGTTCGCAAGCCCGGCGCCGTTGTCGGCCGTGTTGCCACTGAACAAGCAGCTGATCAACGCCGCGTTGCTGCCGAGCTCGAGCGCCACGCCCCCGCCCTCGTCCGCCGAGTTGCCGAAGAAGCCGCAGTTCGTCGCCACGGCTCCGCTGGCGGAGCTACAGAACATCCCCCCACCGTCGACGCTGGCCGTGTTGTTGATGAACGTGCACCGGGACACGCCCGGGCTCGAGTTCGAGCAGTACAAACCGGCTCCGAACGACGCCGAGTTGGACTGGAACACGCAGTCATTGAGCGTCGGACTACTGTTCACGCACAGAATTCCGCCCCCGCAGAACGATCCATGGGGTCCCGCTGAACCGGCGCCTCCCGTCAGCGTCACGCTCTCGATGACGGTCGCCGATCCCTCGCCGGACGTGCACCGAACAACGCTGTCGGACAGGCCACTCGCATCGATGATCACGTCCGCTGCATTACCAGAACCACCGCGCAGCGTGATCGACTTGCCCAAGAGATCGATCGCCTCGCCGTAGGTACCCGGCGCGATGACAATCTCTTGGCCGTTCACGGCGGCGGAGATAGCGCTCTGGATCGTCGGGTAGAACTCCAGCGTGTCGAGGTTCTGGATGCGCTCGTCGAGCTGCAGCTCGACCGCGCCGATGTCGGTACTGCCCGCGACGTCCCGCGGAGCGCCGCGTTGATCGAGAGTGACCGATTGGTACTCGACGATCTCCTCCTCCGGCAGCTCGTCCACGGTGATGGGGGTGGTGGCATCCACCGCCGGAGAGTCCGCTCGCGGCGGCATGGTCAACGTGCGGCCGCCGTAGTCGCCGAGCGGAGAGAGGTTCGCGGAGACGCCGACGTAGTCGCCGTTCACGTTCGGTGATCCCAACGGAAACTCCGCCTGAACCGTCGTGTTGTCGGTGACCACACACGCCCGCAGGGTCTGCACCGTCGTCGAGTAAGTGGGATCGAGATAGATGTCGGGCCCTTGGCCGCCGTAGTTGTCGGCGACGATGCAGCTCCGAAGAATGATGGACTCTCGCGAGAAGATCCCACCACCTTGAGATGCAGCCCAGTTGTTCGCAACGGTGCAGTGCGTGAGTATCACCCCACCCTGGTTGCAGAAGATCCCGCCGCCGCTGTCGCTCGCCGTATTGTCCACGATCGTGCAGTTGACGAGGTTCGCATCGCCGCTGCAGTAAAGGCCGCCCCCGACGTTCGGCGAGGAGTTTCCGGCGATCGTGACGCGCTCTAGGTTGAGCTTGGCGCTAGCACCAATGGCTCCGGTACAATCGAGAACGTTGCAATCTCGCATCGTGAGAGGGTGAGAGGTACTGACCGCCCCGATTGCATCCTTCAGGGTCAGCCCCACCAATTCAACGTTGGCGATATCGACCAGCTCGAGACTCGGCGAATACAAAGGGATGTAGAAGATCCCGCTTGTGCCGCCCCCACTGATGGTGATGCCACCCGGCAAGGCCGACGCATCGATAACCAGGCTCTTGAGGATCTGAATCTGGTCGCTCAGGGTGATCGTTCCCCCGGAGAGCCCGGGAGCGAACGTGATCGTCGACCCCGGCCAACAATTCTCGATCGTGTGCCGCAGCGATCCCACCACAGAGCCGTCGTCGACCAGCGTCGTCACGTAGGGGTCGGCGGGGTTGGGGTTGAGACTGATGATGCGCTCGATGAGCCCGGGTCCGGGGAAGTCCGTGGTGACGATCCCGCTGAAGACGTGTTGGCCGGCCGCGACCCTCGCTCCGATGTTGTTGTAAAGCAGCGTGTTGATGCCCTCGAAGGAGATCGTGCAGATCTCCGTGAACAGGAAGTCGACGCACGTGGTGCGGGGGAAGTCCGGCCATTGATCACCGCTGTCGCAGAAGATGCCCGTGGCGTCGAGCGTCGGATCGGTGCAGCCCGTCGACAGCCGCGGAGCGCCCGTGCACGGGTTCGAGTGACCGCTCACGACGAAGTATGGAAAGGAACCGCCGGAGCCCCCGAGGCTCGTCCAGTAGTAGTCGTCCGGTCCCCAAGTCGTCGCTCTCGTGGCCGCGGTCGATGAGAGATCGAGGAATCCCTTTACTGTCTCCCACTTTTCGTAGAGGTCCCAGTTCGTGTCGAAGCAGTAGTTCGACTGCTTGTAGAAGGTGGGATTGGGGTCGGACGTTTGACCGTCGCAACCCCAATTCAAGAAGTAGTCGGCCTTCTTCACGGTGATGCCGTAGTAGCCAGTCGGCGGCGGCGTGTTCCAGTAGTTGTCGAGGATGACGAACTTCCCACGCACCTCGTCCAGGGTCGGGTTGATGTTCGATTGGGTTTGAGTCATAGAGTCGTAGACCGTCCCGTCCCAACGGTAGGACGCGACGACGGGATGCGCGAGATAGCTGTCCATCACATCGGGCCACGTCCCGATCGGCGGGTCGTCGATGAGCGGAAGGTCGACCGGATCGTTGCCCTCCTTCTTGATCTGCATGAGGACCGTCTCGCTCGGATTGTCCTGGAGGAAGTCGATGATGACGTCGAGGACATCGGCACCGAAGACGGCGTACTGATACGACAGGATCGAAGTTCCGTGCCAGAGCTCGAAGTAGTCTTCGTGCTGCCGCAAGCGAATGTCGATCACGCGAATACCGGCGTCGAGCTGCTCGCGAAGCGTCAAAGTCTGGCACGCGACGGCGTCCCCGCCGAAGCGAGCCATGGTGTCGTGCGTGCCGGGAAGGGAGAGCTCGCTGAGCCTCAGGCTCCCGGGAACATCGTCCATCCAGTCAGAGCGATCTGGGAACACGTCCCCACCGGTGCAGAGAAACTCGGACCCGCGGTAGTACGCCGGATGGTCGTGCGCGGTCGTGGGACTGGAAAGTCCGAGGACGAGTGACGCAAAGAGCGCCGCGATCACGACGAACGGACGTCGACGTCGACCGGCTTCCGAGACTTGGGTGTGCCTGAACATGAGATCCCTCTCCAGAGAACTTGAAATGGAGCACGCGGGTCACGACGGCACCGAACTCGGTGGTCGACCCCTGTCGGGAAGTGCGCCATTCGGGAAGAGAACCCCAAGGAAATCGGCGTAAGTCGTTTCGTCACTGACTCTAGCCCGCTTCATTCATGGAGCGGAGTCGTTGCGCGCCCGAAAGGCGCGAATCGAGCCAAGCGAGGACAATCGGAGAGGAATCGGGAAATGATCAACGGAACACAGGCTGTGATTTTCGCGAGGATCAAGGCGCGACGCCGCAGTCGACCTAGTGGCCTTCAAGAAGGAGCAACGTAGAGATTCGCGGGCCCCGTCCTCCAGCTCGATGCAGCCTGCGCGGATTCGCTTCGTGAATGAAGCGGGCTAGAAGCCCGGCCGAAAAGTCCAACTCTGGGCGTGTGAGTTACGTAGAGTAGATGCCCGCCTCTCAGGAGGCCAAATGCTCGGACGACTGTCACCACAAGGGGAGCTGTACCGCCCAG
>JAJFFE010000356.1 GCA_021776775.1 Planctomycetota bacterium
CGCCCGTCCGACGTTCGAAGCCGTCCCGGTCTCCAACCACTGCCCCGGCGCCAAAGCCCACCTCTACCTCATAGTCGGTGGCGAGCCATCGACTCCGCCATCCCCAACCCACTGGTGTTCGAGCCCTGCCACGATGCGCCCTGCCACGATGCGCCCTGCCACGATGCGCCCTGCCACGATGCGCCCTGCAAAGATGCGCCCTGCAAAGATGCGCCCCGCAAACGCGCCGTCGCGGCGCCTGCACCAGCGTGGCGTGTGGCTCTACCCTGGGGGTCACGGTCCAAAAAACGAACGCGGCGCCTCATAGGAAGGCGCCGCGTCGGTCGATCACGCTCTTCGAGCTACGACTTCAAGAAAGCCGCGTCCCCCTTGCCATCAACCGCAAGGTCACTGCTTGCCGGCGGTCGAGGTCGTCGCCGCCACCGGCTTCGCGCGACGGTTGACCACCCACTTGTAACCGCCGACCTCGGTGAAGAAGAGGGCGTCTCGATTCTGTTTCAACCACGCTCCCCACTCCGCCGCCGAGTCGAAGGAGTGTTCGGTGTAGCGCTCGAGTAGCGTCCGCGCCACAGGCTTGTCCCCGAAGGCAGCCACCGCTCGGTCCAAGAATCCCAGCTCGTTGTTCGGTTGGCCGAACTGCTTCAGCTCTTGGTCAACGACCAGTGAGTAGTTCTCCGGGTCGCCACGCATGTACGGGAGGTTGGCGCGGAAATACTCCGCGATAGCCGCTTCGTCACCGTCGAGCGCGCCCCACTGGTCGTGCGGGATGTAGCGCTTGATCCGGTCGAAACGCCCCGGGGTCTTGATCGTCGGGTAACTCAAGACTCGCTTGTCGACGTCGGACACGTCTTCCCCCGCGTCGATCCGCGCCTGCACCTTCTGCTTCTTGGCGTCGGCGTCGGCCCGGAGGCGATCGTAACGGCGGATCGTTGCCGCGTACGACGCTTCGGTTAGCTGGTCCAGAGCCAACTCGATGGCGATCCTGGGAACCATCCCGCGGATCTTATGGCCCACCGGCTTCTGCCCTCTGAACCCTGCGATGTAGTGGACGGCATTGATGAAGACCAGTTTGGCCTCGTCGGTCATGTAGGTCGGTGAGGCGGCGAATCCCCAGTGGAAGAAGTTTCCGTGACGGCCGATCGCCACTGAGTTCAGCCCTTTGCTGTTCACCCCGCCGGAGATCCATTCCGTGTCCGGAGAATCGGTGAAGCCGTACCCACTCGACACGACGCCGATGAGTTGATCATTCCCTTCCGTGTAACCCTCGGTTTGGACTCGCCACATGGGCATGGTCGAGCCGAGGTCACGTCCCTCGAGGGAGTGCGCATACAGATCCGGTGTCACGCGGTCTTCGATCGTCAAATCGACGCCGTGCGGAGTATTGAAGATGGCATGTTGAACGCGCATCCCGTGCGCGTGGGCGTCCAAACACATTCACAACCAGTCGAGCTTCAGCCGCAACGGTTCGCCGATTCGCGGACTGGTTCCCGAGATCATCAGCGCCGGTCGATCGAACGTGTGGGGAAGGTAAGTGGCCGGCGTGTTGTCGTCGGAACTACCCGCGACAGGAGGCAATGTATTGGGCGGAGCATCGAACACGGTGACGTCGACGGAGTCGGACATCTCCGGCCGATAGTCGTCGCTGTAGACGACACGAACACTCTCGAAGTGATACCGCAACAGCGCCTCGAACGCTCCGGAACGCTCGCGGTGGAGCGCGTAGGTTCGTTCCTTCGCGAGCTGGCGAAACATCACCTTCGGCGCGTCGGGATCGTGCCCGACGAACAACACGCGAAGGCCATTCTTGGCGCCGCTCTGTTTCTCACCGCTCGGCTTCGAGCCGTCTTGGGCGCCGATCGAGGAACAAACGAGCAGCGTCAACACAACCAGAGCGATCCTACGAAGCATGTCGGGTGTCTCGCTTTCATCGGCTATCGCGCCGCTCGGTCAAACCGGCGGGGCGAATCTAGTGGGAGAGAGCCTTCCGCTCACGCGGGTTGGATATCCCCAGGGACGTCAACGAACTGTACCCGGGGCGCCAGCCGTCGCCGCGCAGGAGGGCTGTTCGCGCCCGATATTGCCACGAGCAGGTGGATGTCGCCATGAAACAGTGGCGTCCTCTGCGACTCGGTGGACCCCGCTTCCTCACTGTTCGGAAATCCGGCCCGAGACTTGTCCCCATCTTGAGGTTTCGGGACACTCGACGGACGCGCCCCACTCTCCCACCGAGGATCTGACCCTTGCCCTACCCGCCGCCCGAGAACTCTGACCCCTTGGACGAAAGCTGGCAGCGGCTGAAGGATCTCGTCGCCGACGCATTCGAGCAACCGCCCGAGTCTCGGGTTCAGTTCCTGGAAGACGCCTGCGGTGGGCGCGACTCTCCCGACTTCGATGCCGCGTACGATCTCTTGCAGGCAGCGTCTTCGACGGACGAGTTTCTCGAGACCCGCGTGCTGGAATCCCGAGTCATGGCGACCCCTCCCCCCGAGAGCGCACTTTCGCTCGAGACATGCGGCCCGTCCAACGATAGCTGGGTCGGTCGCCGCATCGACAACTACGAAGTGGTCCGGTACCTCGCGGCCGGCGGCATGGGTATTGTCTACGAAGCGGTTCAGCAGCAAACGGGTCGTCGCGTCGCGCTCAAGCTGATGCGCCAGCTATCACCGCTCACGTCCATCGAAACCGATCAAAGTGCCGGAACGTTGCGCTTTCAACGCGAAGTTGAAGTGCTCGGCCGCTTGCAGCACGACTCGATCGCTCAAGTCCTCGACGCCGGCCACTATCTCGACGATGAAAATAGCGAGCATCCGTACTTCGTGCTGGAGTACATCGACGGCGCCAGCCTGACGCGATTTGCCGAGTTGCGCGACGACCGGGAGCGTCTTCGACTCGTCATTCAGATTTGTGACGGAGTGCAACACGCCCACGAGCGCGGCGTTGTCCACCGCGACCTCAAGCCCGACAACATCTTGGTCACAGCCGACGGGCGGGTGAAGGTTCTCGACTTCGGAATCGCCCGACTGGTCGGCCACGACGCCGGGGTGACGGCGACGACGTATACGCGGACCGGTCAGTTGCTCGGCACCCTCGCCTACATGAGCCCGGAGCAGCTCGAAGGCGACACCCAGAAAGTCGATCGACGGAGCGACGTCTACGCACTGGGCGTGATCTTGTACGAGCTACTCGCCCGTCGCCTGCCCTTCGACCCTCGGCAAGGCACCCTGTTCGAAACGGCCACATGGATCCGCAATGTTGACGCCGCCCCGTTGAGCTCGTTCGACCGTTCCTACCGGGGCGACCTCGAGACGATCGCCGCCAAAGCGCTCTCGAAAGAGAAGTCGCGGCGTTACGCCACCGCGGCTGAACTCGCGGACGACTTGCGCCGCCACTTGGACAACGAACCGATCTCGGCGCGTCCGCCGACGACGTGGTACCAACTGACGAAGTTCGCACGTCGCAACCGGCTCCTATGCGGCAGCGTGGCGACAGCACTCGTGCTCCTGACGTTGGGCATTGTCGGCACCGGGTTGGGATACTTCGAAGCGCGGCACGAGCGCAACTTGGCGCGCATCGATCGGGATCGCGCGGTCGCGGCCGAACGAGAATCGGAAGCGGTGAACAACTTCCTCAGTACACTGCTGGGGTCGACCGATCCTCAGCAACGAGGCCGAGACGTTCGCGTCCGCGAAATCCTCGATATCGCCAGCCGAGACCTCGAGCACCGTTTCGCCGAGCTGCCTGGCGTCAGGGCTCGGCTCCACTCTGTCATCGGTTGGACGTACTTCTCACTAGGAGAGTACGACGACGCTTCGAATCACATGCGAAACGCCGTCGAACTGCGGCGCGAGCTCGACGGAGACGCCGCCCGCTCCACGCTCGACGACGAAAGCCGTTGGGTTCAAGTCCTGCTCGCACTCGATGATCGCGAGCAAGCCGAACGTCTCACGGCAAGCAGCCTGCAGAAAGCGCGGACGACGTACGGCGAGACCGACCCCGCCCTCTACGTCGCGCTCGGCAACCGCGCTCTCTGGCTCGGCTCGGTCGGTCGAGACGACGAAGCGAATGCGCTGTTCCAACAATCGATCGACGGCTTTCGCAATCACGTCGGCGAACTCGACAACTTTGCGCAGAGCGCCATCAACAACCACGCCATCGTCGTGGCCAGCCGAGGCCAACTGCAGCTCGCGGTCGACATGCTGTTCGAGCTCGTTCGATTCCGCGAACAACAGCTGGGCGCCGAACACCCTTCGACACTCATGTCTCGACTGAACCTCGCCTACGCCTGGGGCAAGTCACAACGCATTGACGAGTCCGTCGACTGCTTCGAGACGTGGCTTCCGGTCATGAAGCGAGTGCTCGGGGCGCAGCATCCCGACTACCTCAGCCAGACCAACAACTTTGGCGCCATCCTGTCGACGATCGGTCGCCAAGCCGATGCCGTCGAGTACTACCAGCTGACCTACGACGGCCAGATTGCCGCCCTCGGACGGGAGCACACGGACACCCTGATCACCTTGAACAACCTCTGCGTCTCGCTTCTCTACCTGAAACGATTTGTGGAGGCCGAACCCATGGCGCGCGCACTAGTCGAAGGGCTCGAACGTTCGGTGGGGAAAGACGACTTTCGATACTGGCGAGCGGCCGGCACTCTGGGCAACTCGCTGGCGGCTCTGGCCCAGAACAACGAGGCGGCGCAATGGCTTCGGACCGCCCTCGACTCGCACCGAACGCACCTCGGCGAGGACCACTTCCAGACCATCCTGAGCAAGAACAACTACGCGCAATTCTTGCGAGATATCGATCGACGGAGCGAAGCGGTCGCCCCACTGAAGGACGTCGTCGATCGCTACCGCCGGCTGGCTCCGGAAGACGCTCGCACCCAGTCCATCTTCCAGTTCAACTACGGTCGACTACTAGCCGAACTCGACCGCCGTGAAGACGCCATGCCGGAGCTGCGATCGGCGCACGCCCTCAGCGTTTCCTCGTGGGGCGCGGAGCACGAGCGGACCCAGCGAATTGCCGATCTCATCAGCGAGATTGCGAAGAAAGAAGACGTCGATTGAGCGAGCCGCTGCCCTCCGACGAGTCGACACCGAATCCCGATCATGTCACCCAGCTCATTCGAGCCGTCGAGCGCGGCGAGGGTGGAGCGACGGACGAGTTGCTAGTCGCGGTGTACGACGAGTTGCGTAAGTTGGCAACCGCGCGCATGCGCCGCGAACCGGCCGGCCATACGTTGCAACCGACCGCCCTCGTTCACGAAGCGTATTTGCGGCTACTCGGAAGCGGTGACGACGCCCAGTGGGATCACCGCGGTCACTTCTTCGCCGCGGTCGGGATTGCCATGCGGCGAATCTTGGTGGAACGGGCTCGGCGCTACCAAGCGGCCAAGCACGGAGGCGAACACGACCGCGTCGAGTTCGATGACGACGTTGCGATCGAGGCTCCCGCCGACGTCGACATCATTGCACTCGACGACGCGCTCGACACGCTTGCCCAGAAGGATCCACGCATGGTGAAGATCATTCACCTGCGATACTTCGCCGGACTGAGTGTCGAAGAAACAGCGGCGGCCATGGAGCTCTCGCCGCGAACCGTCAAGCGCGAGTGGGCGGTAGCGAAGGCGTGGCTCTATCAGACGCTGGGCGACGATTAGTCCCGAACTCCCCCAACCGCGCCCTTGAAAAGGGCACCAAACGCCCGGCACCGTCATCAAGAAAGCGGTGGCCAACCAACTGGCTGACCACCGCTCACCTCAACGCATATGTCAACGCTTACTGCGCCGTGACTTCGTGCCGTTTCGGCAAGAACCCAGCCGCAACCGCCCCCCCTCCGGCGAGAACCAGCAGAACGCCGATCACCAACTTGAGCGAGGACTCTGTCGTCACGGGCAGTCGATACGTGATTCGGTTCACTCCGCCCAACGCAGGGTTCGGATCAGAGATATCCGACGCCGATTCCGGAAGCTGAGTCGTGATGAAGTGCTGAATCGAAACTCCGTTACCCAACGGCTCGACGTACGTGAACTTGAGTTCCGTTTTGCCCTGATTGACGAGTCGCCACTCTTTGGGGATATCCATTTCGACGAGCCCGTCACCCAT
>JAJFFE010000357.1 GCA_021776775.1 Planctomycetota bacterium
CCGCTGCCCCTCGCCCCGAACAGAATCGGACACGCCCCGATGCGCCCGTCGGTCGTTCTCACCCGTGCTTGTTTGCCAAGGCGCAAGCCGGCGACCAACCACACTTCCGTGCCTCATAGTCGGTGGCGAGCCATCGACTCGACCATCCCCAACCCACTGGTGTTCGAGCCACGCCACGATGCGCCTGCTCTCTCGGCCTCTTCCTGCTAACCCGTCTGCCACCTCCCCGCGCGAGCACCCTCGATGGAGTGATCGCGTTTGATGACAAAGAGCCCGGAGGGCTGAGGCCCCCCGGGCTCTGATTCGCTTCGTCAAGAATCTATCCGCGACGGTCGCCCGTTACGGGCAGCTGTACGCCTGGCAGTCGAGTCCGTCGGGCGTGGGATCGTCACCGCAGTCGGTGTACGGAGCGGGCGGCGTCATACCTCCCGAGAACAACGCCGACAGCGTGAAGATGCCGTCGCCGATATCGACGGTGCCGTCGTCGTTGCTGTCGCAGGCGTCCATGCAGTCCGGATCAGCAGCGCCGCTGAACAGGAAGGACAGCGTGGCGATGGCGTCGGCGATGTCGAAGTTCAGGTCGCCGTTGCAGTCGCCGCGTTGGAAGAGCGAGTCTTCCGGGTCCGGCAGGATGTTCACGTGCGAAGGATCGGTGCGGTACTCGAGCGTGGTGTTCTCTGCCGCGCGGGCCAGGCAGATCTTGTTTCCGGCCGCCATGCCGGCGAACGGAGAGTCGGTCACTTCTTCCCAGCCGCCGGACGCGTTTTGAGCGTGCTCACGCACGGTGCCGTCTTTCACCCAGAAGACGTGGTTGCTGCTGTTGCAGTCGATCCCGGTCGCGCCGACGTAGTCGATGTCGAAGAACGAGTCGATCACGCTGACGCTCGGCGACGAGCCACCGGTGGTCGGATCGAAGGTCCCCGGTGCGTACTCCAGGTGGTACGCAGTGGGGGAGTTGGCGCCCTTCACCCAGATGGTTCCGTCGGTCGGGTGCGTGGTCATGGAGATCGCGCCGCTCAGTTGCACGACTGTTGGCAGCGCAACCGCGACGCTCGTTTCGAGATCTTCGTCCATGACGAAGAGCTGTCCCTGCGCGGCCGAGATTGCGAACACTCGGTCGTGCACGTCGTCGACGGCGATGGCGTCGAGCGGCGTCGTGGTCGGGCACTGCGTTCCGATCAACGTTGGCGATGGGTTCAAGTCGTAGCCGTTGACGCAGCTACCTTCGAGCAGGAACAGACGTTGCGCGCCACCGAACGCGAGCGCTTCCGGGTTGGACGCCGTTAACGCTACGGTGCTCTCGCCGCTCACTCGATCGAGGCAGTACACCTGCGGAAGGATCGATCCCGCGGCGTCTCGAACCGTGTAGAAGACGCACGTCTTCAGCGGGTGAATAGCGAAGTCGGCAATGCTCGAACCCGCTTCCGCTGGGTACGACTGGGTGAGCGGGAAGGGGCCGGGCTCGATCGGGTGCGGGTTCATGATGTCGAGCTGAACGCCGTTGGCCGCGAGACCAAACACCGGAGTGACCGTGTAGTACCCGTTGAGGAATCCTTTGTTGCTACCGCTGTTGTAGCCGACGAGTTGAGCCATGGTTCGGTTGTAGTACTGGACCGGATCAGAGCTGCTGCTGAACTGTCCCGAACGGTAGTCCATAGTGCGAGTCGTGTTCGAAAACGTCGACTGCGTTTGCGAGTCGCCGCCCGAACCGGGATTGCGGAAACGAATCTCGCACCCGTCGAGGAAGAAGCCGTCGTTTTCGTAGGCGCCGGTCAATACGACCTGGTGGCCGCCGCGTCGAATCCAGCTGCTGCTGGCGACCTGCTCGAACCAGCCGACGTTGACGATCACGATCTGCCCGGAGTGACCAGCGTTGGCGACCTCCCACATATTGGGTCCGTAGGAGAGAGTGGCGTACTGACTATCGACGATGAACACGTCCGGCCCGACGTGAGTGTCGAGCCACTCTTGCGTTCCGGATCGACCCTTGCCGAGCGTTCCATCTTCCGGGTCAGTTTCCATCAACGTACCCATATCGAAAATCGCCGCCGTGACGACGTCGTACATGTCTTGCGACTGCCACTCGACCGGCCCGCCCGGCAGTGCGTTGGGATAGCCGTGGTTGGCGAGGTACGCCATGACGTCGATCGACGCTGTCGGCACGCAGTACATGTTGCCGTTGTTGGGCAGCCCGGGCGGTAGCGGCTGAAACGACATTCCGTCGAAGACCATGGGGCCGGCTTGGCGCTGCTGATCGAAGTCCGGCATGAACCCGTTCATGATGCTGCCGAGGACGTAGTCGTCGAGGGCTTGGGCGGCCGGAACGAAGGAGAGGAACGCGAGGACCGAGTACAGCAAGCCGCGGACGGCGGCTCGCATGGTGGTGGGACGTGGCGTGCGTGACATGGGATCTGCTTTCTCGATTGCGGTGTGAGCGACGACACGTCGGCTTTGCCCCACGGCAGCGTCGGCCCGAAGGCCCGTTTCGGTCGTCACACCGGGATCAGTCGGCGCCCGCTTTTCGGTCCGACTATTTCCAGAAAATCAGAGAAGGCCAAAAAAGAACCCACCGCCGAGCGGACTCGGCGGTGGGGGAAGAGCTCACCCGCAACGGTGGGGGCCAATCACAGGGGAGTTTCTTGCGTGGCTAGCTACAGGCAGAGGGGGTAGCTGGCGCAGCCCATGGCGTCCGGGGTGGGGTCGATCCCACACCCGGGAAACGGCGCCGGCGGTTGCGGAGCCATGGGCACGAACTGCGCGCCTAGCATGAAGACTGCGTCGGCAATGTTGATGCCGCCGTCGTCGTTCGCGTCGCACGCGTCGCGGCACGTTCCCTCGGGGCCGGCCGCGAACAGCTCGCTCAGAAGGAACACCGGATCCGACACGTCGAAGCCGGCGTCGGTGTTGCAATCACCGCGACGGAAGAACGGCGAGATCGTCGGCGGTCCGCTGAGGAACACGAGCTGGTTCTCCAGCAGATCGACCGTGTCGCAGTCGTCCATGCTGTCGTAGTCGAAGCCGTTGATGATCGTGCGGTTGCCGTTGTCGAGAATGATTGCGGCTTGGCCGACAGTGGTACTCGCAGTGAATCCGCCGAGCCCGGTCGCACCAGGCGCCACCGTCATGAGGTCGCCGTTGTCGAACCAGAACGAATCCTCGGCCGTGCTGATCGGGTTCGAGACGAAGTTCGGGGCGGTGAAGATCGGGTGCCCCAAGCTCCAATGAAACACCGGCTGCGGCGCCGAGATATCCGTCGTGCCCGAAACCCCGAACGTGCTCTGGAAGCTCGGGCTAGAATCGAGATCCCAATACGAGAAGAGCACACGACCGCCGCCGGCGACGTACGAGGCGAGTGCGGTCTCGACGTCGGTCGAGAGTCCGCAGCACGGCGGATCGACGATGACCATGTCGAAGTCGCACGTGGCCAGCTCTTCGACGAAGACGGCGTCGGTCCGAGCGAGGGCCGGCGTTTCGCCGACGCGTTCCGCCGCTCGGCGGGCGACTCGACGATTCGGGCCGCGCTCGAGCAGCAGCGTTCCATTGCGACTCATGAGGTAACGCACTTGATTCTGCGCAATCTCCAGACGGTCGCTCGGGTCCATGTCGTCGGAGAGGAATCCGTTGATGATGGTACGGCACTGGTTGCCCACGATCACCGCTGCTGCTCCCGGAAACGGAGTAGAGCTGAACCCACCGACGGCGTAAGCGCCGAACGCCGGTGCGAGCTGGTCACCGTTGTCGTTCACCGTGTCACTATCGACGGAGATGCTGATCGGAGTGTTCGGCTCTTCCCACACCGGGTGGCCGTCGTCGGTCCAGTCGTACACGAACTGTGGAGCAGAGAACGACGTCGCCGTTTCGACGCCGAACGTGTTGCGCAGGTCCGACGCGAGCGCAGCGTCGCTCGAACCGTCGAGATCCCAGTATGAAGCGATCGCGCGTCCGCCGCCCGCAACATGGGCGGAGAGCGCGGGCCCGATCTCCGGGGGCAGCAAGTTGAGCGAGCTGTCGACGGCGACGATGTCCCACTCGAACGAATCGACCAAAGTTGCGAACAGCGCTCCGGTCGCCGCCGGGCGGACCCAGAACCCGTCGTCGGCCGCCGCTTGTGCGATCGTGGAGCTCACCGTGTCGTCGAAGATCAACATGGAACGAACGTCACCGCAGTCGGTTGCTTGGCAGACCATCTGGGGCCAATCGCCGGCGGCTTGAGCTTGGCCGTAGCCGTTGAAGTACCAGACTCGGCGATCGGTGCGGTAGGCGACGGCGATCTCGCCGTCGACGAAGGTCGAGTCGATCTGGCCCAGCCCTTGAGCGGACAGTTCATCGCGGGCGAACGCTTCGTACGCCTCGATACAGGTATGAACGCACGTCTTGCCGAGGCCACCCCACTCCGACACCTCGAAATGGTTACCGCCGGTCGGAGAGACGACCGGGCAGTACTCGGGCTCCATGATCTTGCCGTCGAGCGAGTTGCCCAGCGTGTACGTGCAGAACGCGCCGAGGATGACCCGGCCACCGGAGTCTGCGTATTGAGCCAGCGCGTTGCCGAACCCGATCGCGTCGTCGTACGCGAAGTTGGCCCAGGTGAAGACGAGGTCGTAGCCTTGCATGGTCGCGACGGTCGGGGTTCCGTTGGTCGCGTTGAAGTAGTCGACGACGGCTCCGCCGCACGCCGCGGAGATAGCGTCGCGAAGGGCGACGTCGTCGCCAGTGGACGGCGCGTAGAGAATCGTTGCGACGCCGGAGGGGCCACCGAACGCGGTCAACACGTTGGTGCTCGTCGGCGCCGGGCTGCCGGCGACGTTTTGGGCGGAAGCTAGAGTTGGGGCAAAGGCGACTCCGACGAGGAGCGCGAATCGAATCGCGTAGCGCATGTGGTTCCTCCAATGGGTGGCGGTTACGTAGGATCGGCATCTGCGTGTCTCAGGGACGGCCTGCTAGCCGCGAAGCAGTCCGCGACCGGTTCAAGATTTTTTGGAGAAGCAACCGTCGTGCCCCGGCGCGCGGGCTCGGCGAGCCAGCTGAGAGGGGCGTGGGTGACGTCCGAGGTTGGTGTGTGCGCGTGACCGTGTTAGGTTTCGGATCGCGTTACTCAAACCTGAGAACTCCAAGGAGCATCAGTGGTGCGCTCACGTCGGCCGAGAGTCGTCTTCATCGTCGTGGTGGGTCTGCTGATCGCGATCGGGGCGGTGGGCTACCGTTTGACCACGACGCCGATCTCCTGGGACCGCGTGCACCGGATTCGGCTTGTGGGCGGTCGTTACAGCGACGGTGGCCAGCCGCCTACGACACCGGCGCCGCACACGTGGATCATCGGCGACGCCGCGGCGACCGCGCCGAAGGTCGTGCACGGAATGAAGTTTCGAGGCGACGAGCCGGGGTGGATTCCGCTTCCGGCCGGGACGCAGTCGTTTCAAGAGATCGCTGAGCTGTTGTCCCCGGGGTCTCGGGTGTCGTCTACCTACTGGGAGCCGCTCACCGCCGAGCACGAGACGACGACCCTCAGGCAAGGACGCGACGTCTTGCCCGGAGAACTCAACGTCGAAGCGTGGCCCCTGGCCCTGGAGCTAGCGAACGGTGAGCGCGACACCCTGATCGTGCTGGCCGTGCGGCTCGCCGACAAGAGTCGTGCGATCTTGCCGATTCGCAGCGGAGACGCGAACACGTGGTGCATATCGTGTACGTTCTCCGATGACGTCGAGCAAGTGCCGGGCGGCTGGGCCTTCACCAAGCGGAGTCCACGGCGCTACCGCGAACAAGGCGGCGGTGTGCAAGTCATTCTTCGGCGAGGGACGCTCCACTTCGAAGCGACACTACGCATCAACACCGGACCGCCGCTAAAGCGTTGACGTTCGGACGGCATGGCCGACGTGAGGGCCGCGCCGACCCGCGCCACTCAGAAGAACGAAACAAAGAGGACTCGTGTCAGAGCCGAACTTCAGCGACCTCGAAGTCAAAATCGCCTTCCTCGAACGCCACATCGAAGAGATGGACAAGGCGTTCCTCGCAGTCAACGACCAGATCCACACCTTGAACCGAGCGGTGGAACGGTTGGCTGCACAGCAGAAGAAGAGTCAAAGCCCCGGCGGAGAAGAGAGCCGCGAAGACGCGGTGCCGCCGCACTATTGATGAACGGGGCGTCAACGATCATTGCTTGGGTCTGCGCAGAGATTCGCCGGAAGCGCAGCCAGCGCGGATTCACTCATCAAAGAAAACCGCTCCGTGATCAATGCGATCCCGGGGCGGTTTCCTTGTCGGCGGGCGTCGTGCTTCGTCAGAGACGGTGTTCGTCAGACGTCTGCCGCATCAACAGCCGGAATCCAAGCAGCCGAGTAACTCATCGCTGACTGAGGTGGTTTCGCCACAGTCGGGGAAGGGGCTGCTCGGGGGTGGGCCGGCTTGGAAGAGATATCCAAGCAGGTAAATGGTGTCGGCGATGTTGACCGACCCGTCGAAGTTCGTGTCGGCGCTGGCGAAGCAGGGCGGTGCCGGACCGGCGACGAACAAGTAATCAAGCGAGTAGATCGCGTCGGCGATGTTCACCTGAACGTCGTGGTTCGCGTCGCCCCGTAAGAACGACAGCGCGGGCGCGGTGGTGACGTCGCAGATGAGCATGGTCTTGGTCGACTTCGACGCTCCGATGACGCCGCGGACTTCGTAGGTGTGTTCGCCTTCGCGAACCGCGAGATCGGTGAACATGAACGAGTGTCCCGGGAGACTGTGGATCATGCCGCCGTCACGGTAGAGAAGAATTCGATCGTAGATCGCCGGGTTCTCCCAGCTCAGGTTGACGCAGAACTGGTCCTCGATCGTCTCGAGCGACAACGTGCGAACGTCGCAGCCGAAGTTGATCGGAGCCGGGGCGCCGAAGAAGCACTCGCGTTGGTTGTTCGACGCGTCGCGATCGACGCCGCCGGTGACCAAGCGCGAGATCAATCGCACCGGGTCGAGTGGCATCTCGACGGAGAAGGGGAGTTGTACCGAGTCTTTGATGCGCAGCATGTCGACCGGGAGCGTCAGCATGACTTGCTCGGATCCGTCGGTTGCGGCAAAGACGATTTCGACCTCGAGCACGCTCTGTCCCGTTGACGAGTGAACCGGTGTCGATGTGAAGCCGTGGTTGGTCACCGTCACCACACCGTCGACGACGGCACCGGGGCTCGCCATCTCGTGTTTCAGGTCGCACGCGTCGATGGCCGGATCGGGCAGCAGCGGACAATCGGCGATCTGCATGCCGGTCGGCACCGGACCACCGAGGGCGAGTTCCGTTTGTGCCGCACCGGCAGAGAAGTGCACGGAGTGAACGCCGCCTCGGTACGCAGTGGCCGCGATGTTCGAGATGACCGTCCCGTCGGGGAACATGTTGTGCGCGTCGGACCACCGTCCGGTCGTTTCGTCGAGCGCCGCACACATGAGGTTTCCGGTCCCGGCGGCGGTGCCGGCGCTACCGTACTCTTGCCAACCGAGCATGAGACCCGGCGCGATCATGTCCAACTCCAGTTCGGGCCCGGCCAGAATGACACTCGTGTCGACCAAGAACGCCACTTGCCCCCAGGCGTAGACGCGCGCGTCGCAACGACCACGAATCTCCACCGGCTCCCTGAATTCGCCGTCGACTAGCCGACTGGCGTACAAGAAGCGACTGCCGCCGCCGAGACCGGTGTCTCGAAGGCTCGCGGTGCCCGCGGTCGACGTCGGGAGCGACGTGAACGCGAGCAGCCCGTCGTCGTCGCCGTTCAAAATGATCATCGGCTCCAACAGCGCCGGGTAGTCGTCCGGGAACTCGACCGCGTCGGAAGGGGCCGACCACGTATCGCTGGCGCGATCGTAGATCGAGTACTTCAAGAAGCGGCCTCGGTTCGACTGCAGCATGTCGGGGTTCGACGGATCGTGAACCCAGACGCAGTACGCCGTGTTACCAGACGGAGAGACCGAGATCGACGGCTGAATGTTGATCCCGGGATCCGAGATCACTTCGATTCCTTCACCCGCGAGCGGGCCGAACGAGCCAACCCGACGCGCCACGATCGTCGACTTCTCGATGTCCGGCTTTACGACGAACGGAACCGTCGGCGCTAGACATAAGTAGTCGGGCCCGCAATCGACGTCGCTCCAGCGGTACTGCGGGGCGGCGGGCGGCGGAGCTTCGACCAGAAGGTCGTCGGAGTAGCGGACCCACGCGGCGATCGCTTCGCCGTTGGCCGTGTCGCCGGCGATGGTCGCGCGGCCGTCGACGCGCCGATCCTCCGGGGCCGTCGCGTCGCCGTCCGAGATAGGGGTGAGATCGGTCATGTCGATCGACCAGACGCCGCCGGACTTCGACATTCGCACGAGCTGAATCTCGGCGTGCGCGGCGTTGATGTTGCGACTCGTTAAATACGCCGGATTGGCCGGGTCGATCGGCGTCGGCAGTCGATCCCACCCCGGCGGGGTTCCGGTCCCTATCAAGACGATCTCGGTGTTGGAGAGGAACGCGGCGGCCGGCTCCATGAAGTAGTCGATGTCGAAGATGATCGCTTCGGTGACGGTGGTCAGGACGCCGTCTTCCGTCACGTTGACTTTGGCGAGTTGACCGTCTGGCCCTTCAGTGACCCAGAGGTCGACCACCGTCGAACCGTCCGGAGAAACGATCGACACCGGAATGTTGACGGACTCGTACAAGGATACCTCTTCGACGCCCGACGCCCCAGCGCCACCCGGGTGGATACCGACGGGGCCCAAACTGCACGAGGTGAGGGTTTGCTGTTCGCCCTCTTCTTCCATGAACGCCCAGTCGCTGACGAGCGGAATCGTGACCGAGACGCATTGCTCGCCGAGAATCAACGTTTGCAGGCAACCCTCGGCCTCCATGTCGATGCTCATGAGCGCGGAGTGGTAGATGCCGGTCTCGGTGTCGGTCGAGCCGAAGGGGCTGTACCCGAGGTGGAAGTACGGCACGATGTCGAACTCTGCTCGGGGGATTAGGCTAATCCCGACGCTGGCGATGCCGGCGAGGATGTCAGCGGTTATCTGGCACGGAATCGAGATGTCGATTTCGGTCAACAACGCGAAGTCGAGCGAGTAGAGGTCGCCGCCCGAGAGCGCTTCGAACGGCGAAACCGTCGACTCCAAGAACGACTGCACTTGAAAACGAAAGCCGAGCCCGACCGATGCCCAGATGTTGACGGGGATCGGTCCGATGACGCCGGCGTAGATGATCGACTCGAACAGCGTCTGCGAGAACTCCTGCTTGAAGAGGGTCGAACTCGAGCAATATTCCCACGCCGGGGGCGAGTCGGGTACCCCCGAAGTGGACGGGAACTGCGCGCCGTCGACGACATCGGCCGCGCCGCTGATGCCGTTGTCCATGACGTCGCCGCCGGTCCCGCCGAGCCCTTTCTCGTCGCCCCAACTGACGACGTCCGTGACCAGGGTCGACGTGAAGCCTGCTTCGAAGTAGTTGCCGTCCGTCGGCGGCATACCCGCACCTTCGAGACCGAAGTCCTTGGCCGCGGTCGGCGGTAGATCGAACCCTTGCAGCGAGTCCTCGGCCGACTTCATGGTGAAGTGGTACGTCGCACTGTCCGGCTCGAAGTAGCCTTCCCAGATGACACCGTTACCCGGTACGCCTGCTCCCGCGCTCAAGATTTCGGGCGCACTGATGACTTTCATCGGCGAGCCGACTAGTCGCCACGGGTGGGTGACCGCTCCGACGATCGACCGTGCTTCCAGGTAGACGGTGTTCGGTCGCGACGACTCGACGGCGGGGTGGGCGGGAATCGCACCGAGGTCGTCGAAGGAAACGTGGAAGTACTTCGGTCCTTCGACTTGGTCGGGGCAGAGGTCTTCCACTTCGAGCGCGCCGGTCAGGGGAATGATGTCGAAACGCGGGCCGGGTGTTGACGACGGTGTCACCAGTGAGAAGCGAAACTCGACGTTGTCGAGTTCGGGAGCCGCGCACGACCCGCCCGAACAGTAGCAGTCGGGAACCACCAAGACGCGAAACTCCAGCGGTCGAATGCCCTGGAACTGACCGATGCCCGGATCTGGGTTCAGCCCGATGACTCCTTCGACGGTACCGGGGTTGGGCGACGGAAAGCGAAACGAGAACGGATCGGGACCGCAGAGGTTGCGATCGTCGGGCACGATGGCCATGTCCTTCTGCACCGTGCGAGACGTCCCACACGCCTTGTCGGTGATGGTCAGCTCGATCTTGTAGCAGCCCCAATCTGGCAAGAATATGGTCGGTTCGGGACCATCGATCTTGCACTGCGCAGGCTCTGTCGTATGGATCGTCCAGCAGTACTCGAACGCCGGGTTGGGGTTGTACGGCGGGTCGTGGCACACGAATTCGGGGCCGCCCGACGAGCCCACGAGAATCAACGGTTCATCGCAGAAGGTATCGATCGAGTACTCCGTGCCGTCGAAGTCGAACCACGTCCCGCGCGCACTCAAGTCGACCGCCACTTGCGTAAAGCTGAATGGCGTGCCGGCGATATCCACGGTAGTCGTGAACTCTTGGGCGCTCTCCACCACGACGTCGGTCACGTTGGGCAGCGTGCGCAGGCCGCTCAAGTCGCGGACCTGTACCAACGGATACGGGGGGCAGGGCACGCCTTCGATGAACGACTGCACGTCGCGCGGGTCGTCGGCGAAGACGTAGTACGGGATCTTCGGATCGCCACCGACGGTATAGATCTCCAGGCGGTACTCGCCGGCCGGAATCGGAATGATCTGCTGGCTACTGTCGAGACACGCCTCGACACCGGGCGCGGAGACGTCGTCGGTCGCCCGATAGTACGTGACCTTTTGCAGTCGCTTTTCGGTACTGATGAACGGGTCCGGGAAGGTGAACTCGTCGACGAAGCCGTCGTTCGGGAAGACGTGCACCAAACGCGCACGTAGGGACACCCCGAACTCGCCGGCTATCCGGGCATAACACGCGCTGATGTCGAGCCGGTCGGCGGGTTGATCCAACGTGAACCCGAGCCGCAACTCATCGCGAGGGAACAAGCCAGCCATCCACGCCTGCGAAATCAGTCCGACGGTGTCGCCCCCTTGCCGCTGCGGCTGGGGCGGGAAGACGTACGCTTCGGGCGGAAGGACCAGGCCGTACACGCAGCGGTCGACGTCGGCAGGCGCATGTCCGCCGCGTAGCGCCATGTCGAGATTGCCGTGCGTCACCGCGCCGCCGCGTGGCGGGGGGTAATTGCAGTTGTGCGCCAGCGCCGCAATCAAGACTTGGCT
>JAJFFE010000358.1 GCA_021776775.1 Planctomycetota bacterium
GTTCGCGCCCGCGACGCCCGCTGCGTCCTGCGAAGACTCCGCCGACAGTAACGACGACGGCAACATTGACGTCGCAGACGCTATCTACTCGCTCTCGAGCCTGTTCGCCGCGGGAGCGCCGAACCCGCCGGAACCGTTTCCCGCGTGTGGAGTCGAGACGACCATCGACACCCTGGAGTGCGCGTTCTACCCCAGCTGCTTCTAAAGCATTCCGCGACAAACCGAGATCGCGTCCGGCCCGCCCGACGCGATCTCGGTCTTTGCCGCGAACCACACGGGCTCACTTCGTTCGCACCGCTCACCCATCCGTTCGACGAAGCGCAGCCCGTGAGCCGTGAGCCTGTGACAGTGACTCGCCATCTTCATTCCTACCCGTGAGTTGTGTCACCGAACTTGCAAGCCGCGAGATCATAACGGTGAACGGTCACAGCCACTCGCCAGGGAGCATCCCGCCCCGGACTCACATGCAATAGATCGATCCCACGGAAGGTACGCGCCAGCAACTAGGGGTGGCCAACTCGGGTGACCGAGTCAGGGGCATGGCGACAGATCACAGTGGAGGGATCCCGGCGTCGGGTCGCTGCCGCAGCCCGGGAAGGGGAGCTCGGGTGAAGGCCCGACGCCTGACGCAGTCGCCAAGACGAAAACAGCGTCGTCGAGATCGACGTCGTCGTCATCGTCGGCGTCGAGAGCGGCGACGCATGACGCGTTTTCCCCGTGCAGAACGAAGTCCAAGATGTCTCGACCGTCCCAGAAGTCTACGTCCCCATCTCCGTCAGCATCCCCGCGCACGAAACCTGATGCGAACGTTGGCGACGCGACGCCACGTTTGAGCCGTATCGTCGGATCACCGAAGAGGTGGAACGTCCGGCGAACGTCGAGGTCTTACACCCCTCGCTTGGCCCGAACCATCGCTTCACCGATCGTGATATCGGAGTCGCCGGCGAGGAGGATTGCGAGCAGACGTTGGCCCAGGCCTGCTTGAGCCCGCGGCGTGGTGGCTCCCGAGGACGCGGTCACCGCGAGTGCGCCGCCCCCTTCGGCGAACAGGAGCGCTTCGGCTAGGCTCGCGTTCGTACGGTGATGAAAGAAGCCGTTGAGGCAACTGAGACTGATCTGCATCGGCAGCCGACTCGCGTTGCCGAGGCTCCGCGCGTCGGCGTTTTGCAGCAATCCCTCGTTGGCCCAGACGTCGACGCCTCCGTGTCCGAAGTAGCACGCAATGCGTTGCCCGCGTCGTAGCTCATCGAGGAGCGTGTCACGGACCGTCGCCGGATCGTCGTCGTCGAGCGAGAGGCGGTTGACGTTGACTTCACGCGGGGCCGCGGCCACGACGGGATCGAACTCAGCGTCGAAGGCGAAACGATCGGTGTTGTCAGAGACCAACAGCACGCTATCGGACCAGCTAGCCGCCGCCTCGGCCTCGTAGCGAAGGATCTTGTCGACCACAGTTGCGACCTGACTCGGGAACCGTGCGGGGATCCTGCCAATTGCGAGGTCCGGAGCGCCGTCGCCATCGAAGTCGACGAGGTCGGTGTCCGAGGCCGTTTCGAGAAGCTGGGTTTCGATCAGCGGCGAGGGAACGAACGCGCCGCTGAGCGGCCCGAGGTAGCGCCGGGGGTCGTACGTCGCATCCCCGACCACGAGCACGTGGGTCGGAGGCACGCGCCATTCGGTCGCGGCGACGTGCAGGAAACGGTGCAACGCTTGCGGGGACGGAACGCCGTGGTCGAACTCATCGTAGATGTCGTTCACATCGACGACAGCGATGGACCAGCCCATGGCTCGTCGCGCGAGCAGCCATGGCTCCAGAGCGTCGACAAGAGACGGGTGCGCGAGGACGACCAACGACGCGCCCTCGGTTTCACGACGCCACGCCGAACCGATGTGAGCAGACACGAGCGGTCTGCGAACGACCTCGGGGTCGAACGCGAAAATGGTTCGCGGCTCGTCGCCGTCGTTACTCACGAAGACGGCGAACTCGTCCGGGCACGGTTCGACGCGACCCGTCAGTTCGCGCGGCCGCGCGGGATCGGTCACGTCCATCACTCTGAGATCGGCATGGCCGAAACCGCCGAGGCGAGCACGGCGCCGGCCCAAGATGGAGACGCGACGCCCGTCGGCGGTGGCCCGCGCCCGGAGCCATGCGTCCACCCTGATCGACTCGAGCATGCTGATGTCGGTGACGCCGCCGATGGCAGTGAGAGTGACGGTATTCGTTCCTTCGTGAACCAGAGTCGAAGGGACGGTGGTGTCGAGGATGTGTCGCTCCGTATCCCAAAACACGAGCTCCCCCACCACCGTGTCGTTCAGTTGAACTTCGACGTGGTGCAACCCCTTCGTGACTCCCTGGAGCGTGACACGGATGGGTAACGAGCCGTGGTCGACCGGATCGAGATCACAGATCACGAATGTCTCTTCGGTTTCGGCCGAACTGATGATCGGACCGAAGAAGTTTTCGCGTTCGCCATTGCGGAGTCCGGCGAAGTAGATCTGTCGCTCGCGTTTCTCGTGGGTCACGCGAAACGCGTGCTGGATAGGCAGCGGTGAGAGCGCGGTTTCGGTCTTGATCCGGCCGAGAGGGCGAACGCCCGGGGCCGGGGGTTGCCCGACGACCAGCCGATAGGTTCTCACATCCGTCCATGGAGACTCCAAGCCAAGACCATAGAACTCGACGCCATCATCCCGATCGAAGGAACCGTCGTCTTCACCGGTGACCCGGATGTCTTGGAGCGTGCCATCGGCGAAGAGCATCAGCGTTCGGGGGTCGGTCTCTAGAGGGAGACCCAACTCGATGAGCTCCGGTTGGCCGACCTGATACCAACCTTCGGTGCGGACGCCGAACTCGATCGCAAGGCGCCCGGCAAGAACGTTCGGGATGTTCCGTGCTGCACCGCTTGGTTCCACTGGCCAAAGACGACGCTGCATCGCCGGCGTGTAGCCATCAGCGTTCGACGTGCAATGGGATCCTGGATCGGAAGCCGTCGCGACTGTCGCTACTGATGGCGACGCCGGCGCTGGACCGACATCGATCGGCCCGTGCCAGGATCGCCGTCCGGAGATATCGATGTCTTGCAGCCAGTACCGCCTTGGCGCGCCGTTCTGTCCTGAAGTGGCTGGTCCGGCATCCGACCACTGGTAAGACTGCCGAGACGAGGCGCCACTGAGCTTTCGGGAGAGCAGCGCCGAGCCTGGAATCATCTGGCGAGTCCGCCGCACTCGTTGCCCGCCCGATTCCTCGAACACGTGGAAGCCGAGATTGTCGATCTCGAGCGCGGTCGTCCATTCGAGAAGAGTACCGTTGGCGGCCGTTGACCCGGAGAACGTCATCAGGTCCACCGAAGAAACGGATTCTTCGACCAACTCCACGGCGATAACGGCCCAGTCGGTCGTCGAGCTGACCGTCCCCGACACGGTGAGGTCCGTGGTGATCGATGAGAAACTCTGGTCCTCGATTGCGAGACCCGCGTCGGAGCCACCGGTTCCGGTGCGGAAGTCGTACTGTTCCGTCCACCCGGTACCCGCGGTGTGCGTGCGATTGCGGACGTTGATAGCGACGAACACAACTGAGTCCGCCCCGGTCGTGTCGAGCGTGCTGAACGAGTAGCTCGACGAATCGGTACCCCCTGTGCAGGCCGGGGAGCCGACTCCGTTAGTGTTGGCGGTCTCGAAGTTGCCGATCGGGTAGTTGACGTTCACGCCCGAGTAGCGCGCCACGGCGATCACTGCAGAGTCGGGATCCGATGAGAAGTTTGCGGTAACCGTCCCGTCGCCGGTAGGAGACCCCTGCGCCATCCACACTTCTAAGCTAGTCTGCGAACGTCCCCCGCATTGATCTTCGACTTGAACCCACGTCAAACCGAGACCGGTCACGGACGAGACCGTCTGGTTCGTTTTCATGGCTATCGACGCGAGGTAGAGATGATCATCGACCGCGGTCAGGTTCGCGGAGGTGGTGACCGACGAGGGATCAGATGTCGCACTCCCCGATTCCAATTCCTCGAGCACGATGGCCGCAGAGAGCCTCGAAGTGAGTGCAAGCAACAGCAGTAGCTTGAGGGAACCGGGCCGTTTCATGGTGCGTCCGTCTGTCGAGTTATTGAAACACGCCAGCCGCGGGGTGTTCTCTCCAGTAGTTATCGGCGATCTGCGCGTGGAACTACGGACCGATCGGGAGAAATTGGCCCTCAAGGACCCGCCGGCTGAAGCTTGCTCGACGAAGATCGGTGGTCGGCGTTTGCAGTTCGCCGAGCGCACCGACTTGAACAGTGCATTCCGAGCAATGAGCGGTACGGAACGCGAAGCGGCGGGTCGGAGCGTTCCGTGTTTCAGCGAACGCCAGCGACTGGATCCGAAACAGAAGTCGTACTCGAAGAACTACTGACCACTACACGACTACCGGTCAACGGCATCACTCGGGACCGGCAGCACGAGTCGGTTATCGCCGGGCTTCAGGAAGACCGTGCGCCGAGCTATCTCGTGCGACTTGTGTCGCCCATCGCTGGAGAGTTCCGTGCGCTTGAGCACCACGACGGTCTCACCCGGAGCCAAGTCGGAAAACCGAGACTCTCCGAGCCAGTCGGGTCGAAGGTCCACGCAACCCTCCCAGAAGTCCTCGGCCGAGGCTTGATCGATACGGCGTTCCAAGTCGTCGCTATTGGGAAAGGTGTAGACGTCGAGCAATCCCTCGAGACCACTGCCGAAGTAGCCGGGGAGGTCGACGCGCAACGCCGATCGTTGCGGCAGCCGAACCGCGTACTTGGATTGTCCCGGATTCACTCGGACCGTTGCGTAACCCTGGTCGCATTCGAAGTCGAACTCCGCTCGGCCCCCATGATCGAGAACGTCGAGCGTGTCGCGGTCGAGCTGGATCCAGTAGCGATTGCAGTTTGCCGCGATTGGAGGGGCGCAGCTGCTCACGCTTGCGTTACCGATCGAGGCTCCAACGTCGAACTCTGTGATACCGACCACTGCTTCTCCTTGCGCGTTCTCGACTGTCAGCTCGAGGATCTCCGGTCGACCGAGGTTACGGACGTCACGCCGAGTGGTGTTGATGCCGGGGCCGACATCAACCATCCACGTCTCGAGGATAGGCACGACCCCAAACGAAACACCGAGCTGATACTTGCCAGGCTCGAGTCCTCGAAGAGTACCCACGCCACCGGCGATCTGAATCTCGGTTCCGTACTCTTGAAGGTCGCGGGCCGAGAACGCGCCGTCTCGAGTGCGCGCCGCGTAGAGGAGTACCCGGTGGACCTCCGGCGGAGTTTCGAGGATCGCGATCAGAGCAGACGTCGGCCGGAGGTTGAGTTCTAGTGAGGTCGGGTTGAGCAGATCGGTCGGTTCGACCACCCGCGTCTGCGAAGCAAACTCGAGACCGCTGAACGCTCGGATCGAAGTCGAACTCCCACGAGGCAGCTCCACGTACCGCGCCGCGGGCGACCACGGAGCTCCGCCGAGACCGACGGGGTCCGAGTGTGATACCCCGACGGCTATCTCGGCAAACGGTACCTCGACGGCGTTCTCTAGTACCCGGACCCGACGCGGAATGCGCAGTTGCGTGGCACGCGTCCGACTGACCCGCGACGCAGCCGGCACGGGCGCGGCAGAGACGTCTTCCCCCGGTTCCGGAGCGGGGACGGTGAACGACGCCGCCGCTGGGCGGTCGTCGACTTGAACGATCGTCGAGTGGTCGGCCCGCCCGCCGCGCGCGACAGTGAGATTCCAATTGGTGGTGTGTCCGGTGCCGAGCGTGATCGCAACTCGGTAAGTGCCGGCGGGGCACTCGAAAACGTCGGGCTGAAATCGGCCGTGCAGCTCGGTCCAGTTTGCTCCGCGAATGAACGCTTCGTCTGAAGGCGGGCGGGCCGGGTCGATTCTCATGATGCCGGAATGGGTGACCCGGCGGGTCTCGTCCGGCGCAAGGTTCACGTCCAGCGTGATCCCGGGAACGAGACGCGCGTTCATCGCAACGAGCTTCTGCGGTTTCGACAGAGCTAGTGTTACCGGTTCCGATCTCGACAAGCCTGGGAGTTGTGCGGTCAGGGTGACGTCGTAGCGAACCGTGAACTCTCGTTGCTTTGGGCTCCAGTGAAAGCAGCGGCGGAAGAACCCCGCGAATCTCGAGTCGTCGATTTGATCGTCGTTGGGACGGAAGGATCGTGGCGCTGGGTCAACCCAGACGTCAGCCTCATCAGGAATCGATCCGTCCGGCCGTCGAACATCGATCCGCACGGTATAGGGAGCGTGCTCTTCCGCCCGAAGGGAGACGAACGATCCGGGATAAACCGATGTGACTCTCCCCAGTTGGCACTCGATCGACCCGTTCGGATGCGAGCCGGTGAGTTCATGCGGTGCGCACACGAGCCCGGCCAGTTCGAACTCACCCCGTGCGTCGGTCCACGCCTCTCGTCGATACTCTTCAACCGGCGAACGATCGACTCCGGAACCACCGCCGGGGTCTTTGTGGCGGAGAACAGCGACGATCTTCGCGCCCTCGAGCGGCGAACCATCGGCGAGCAGGACGCGTCCACGAATCGACTCCATGGACGGGCGAAACAAGAAGGTGACCCGCGGCGCGTACGAAGTACACGACACGATAGCCATCAGCGATATCCACACGAGTGCTCGAACCATGCGCCGACGACCTATCCTGGGTTTCCAGGATGGATAGACGATGGTTGTCAAAGTCGTGCCATCGCAGTCGGAAGCGTTAGAGCCGCTCCCCGTGTCTTGGCCACGCGCGCCTGAAGAGCCGAGCGTCTGCGATCAAGAGGGACGGGGCGTCTTCGACCGAGCCTCCACGAACTCTACGTGCTGGGCAATGCGAGTTGCTGCGCGGCTCTGCATCCGGATAATCCGCTGGGTAAGCAAGCACGGACGAAGGAGACGACGTGAACTACGCAAGGATCGTTCTGGTTGCCAGCATTGCGTTGCTCTCAACCACACCATGTCTCGCCGCCGACTACCACGTCGGCCCTTCGCAACCGATCGTCGCGGTGGGCGACGTGCCGTGGGAATCGCTGGAACCGGGTGATCACGTTTTCATTCACTGGCGAGCCGAGCCGTACCGTGAGAAGTGGGTCATCGCTCGGCAAGGCACCGAGGCAGATCCGATCGTCGTGAGCGGAGTTCCGAACTCGGCCGGCGAGTTGCCCGTGATCGATGGCAGCGATGCGACGACGCGAACGGAGCTCTCGTTCTGGAACGAAGTGCGCGGTGTGATCAAGATCGGCGGATCGAGCGTGCCGCCGGCGACCATGCCTCGACACATCATCATCGAGAATCTCGAGATTCGCAGCGCTCGCCCGCCGTACACGTTCGTCGACGATTCCGGTCAGACCCAAACCTATGCCAACAACGCGGCGTCGATCTATGTGGAGTACGGCGAGTTCCTGACCTTCCGCAACTGCGTCGTGCACGACAGTGGCAACGGAATCTTCATCGGGTCAGGCGATGTCGACGTGACCCGCGATGTGATGATCGAGTCGTGCTTCATCCACTCGAACGGGATCGTGGGGAGCGCGTTCGAACACAACACATACACCGAGGCGTTAGGCATCACGTATCAGCTCAATCGGTTCGGTCCCCTCCGCGCGGGGGCCGACGGCAACAACCTCAAGGATCGCTCCGCCGGTTTGATCGTTCGATACAACTGGATCGAGTCTGGGAACCGGCAGCTCGATTTGGTCGACTCCGACAACGCGCCGATCATCGACGATCCCAGCTACGACGAGACGTTCGTCTACGGGAACATCTTGATCGAGCCCGATGGCGCCGGCAACAGTCAGATCGTCCACTACGGTGGAGACAGCGGCGACACCGCGAGCTACCGACAAGGCACGCTGTACTTCCACCACAACACGCTGGTCTCGACACGCTCGGGAAACACGACCTTGTTTCGGATCTCGATCGACGGCACGTCGGCCGACGCTCGTAACAACATCTTGTACGTGACCGCGGCGGGCTTTCGATTGGGGCTGACGAACGAGGCCGGCGATCTGCGGGTGAGTCACAACCTCGCCAAGCCGGGCTGGGTCGCCACGCATGCGAGCTTGACGGGATCGATCGACGACGACGGTAGCTGGATCGAAACCGCGGACCCCGGCTTTGTCGATCTCGGCGGCCAAGACTTCCACCTTGCCGCCGGCTCCGCTGCCATCGACGCCACAACGGCGCTCCATCCGGCGACACTTCCGGACCATGCCGTCACCCTCGAGTATGTACCCCACCGGACTGAACGGCCGCGATCGCCCATCGGAAGCGCGTTCGACCTCGGCGCCTTCGAACTGGTTTCGGCCAACGAATTCGTCCGCGGAGACTGCAACGACGACGGCGCCAACGACATCGCCGACGTCGTCGGCAACCTCGAGTCTCTCTTCGGAATCAGCGCGCTCCCGGCCTGCTCGGACGCCTGCGATGTCAACGATGACGGAACGCTCGACATCGCCGACCCCGTGCATCAACTCGCAGGGCTGTTCTCGGGCGGGCCCGCTCCGCTCACCCCCTACCCAGGCTGCGGCGTCGACCCGACAGCCGACGGGCTCGGTTGCTCCGCGGCGGTCTGCCCATGATGGTGCGAAGCGTGAAGGGTTAACGGGTCAACCGAACGGTCAACCCCGGGTCAACGGTTCCGGGTCAACGGTGACAGTGAGTCGCCATCGTCATTCCTTCCCGCGAGTTGCGTCACCGAACTTAAAGGCACGAAGCCCTCGGCCAATTTCTGGTCGGGGCTTCTTGCGGTGCCGTTCGGAAACATGCTAGTCAAGGTCAACGGGTAACAGTGACTCACTATCGTCCGTCTCCGGTTGTCCCCAACGGACAAGCACAACTTCCCGAGTTTCTCACCGTGGCTTCTGACTTCGGCGGACGCCAAGAGGTCTCGATGAGACTTGCTGTCAACTCGATCGCTCCCCTGCCTCCCTTCGGTGTTACCCGTGAGCCTGATAACGATCAGCATCGCCCGGATGCGAACGACCTCGGATGCGAAGACGCGTTCGATCAAGGTCTTTGGCCGGCTCGCTTCTTTTCGAATGCCGCGCGAGCCTCGGCATCGCCCGACTTCCCGTAGAGCCAGACCACCCAGCGCGCGGCCGAGCCAGTGGACTCATGGTCCGGGCCGCGGAGCGCGAGGAAGATGTTGTACGACTCTAGTAGTAACGGCTCCGCCTGATCGTAATGGCCGAGATGACCGTGACTCGAGCCCTGGCGCTGTAGATTCACGGCGAGTTTTTTCGAGATCGGATGCTGTGCGCGCAGCGTCGCGTCGACTTCCTCGGAGATGGCCAACACTCGGTCGTAGCGTTTCGCTTTCAATAGCAGGTCGGCCAAGTGGATCTGCCAGCCGAGGGCTTCGGTACTGTCGGGGCCTTGTATGTGGAGGTAACCCTCGATGGCCAATCGGAAGTGCTCTTCTGCTCGGTCGATATCTCCGTCGAGGTAGTAGGCGTTCGCCACCTTGACGAACAACAGGACTGTGATCGGATCCACCGGCCCCAAAGTCTCGAGCGCCAATTGGCCGGCCTGCAGGATGAGTTCTCGGGACCGGGCGAGGTTCTGAAGATGGTAGAAGACCGTGCCCACGTTGGACATGAGCCGGATCGTCTCGGGATGCTCGAGCCCCCGCACTCGGATCGAAGTTGCGAGGAGTCCTTCGAGGATAGTCTTCCCCTCCTCCATGCGATCGATCGTGCACAGGAACACGCCGTAGTTCATTTGGGTGAGGAGGCACAACGGCGCGTCCTTTCCCAGGGTCCGCTCTTGTGCAGCCATCGCCTCGCGGTAGAAGCCGGCGGCCAGGTCGTTCTCTCCCGCAGCCTGGTGGAACAGAGCGAGATCGGAGCAGGCGGCGATCGTCATCTCGTGATCGGGGCCGAATTCACCGACGCTCATGTCATGAGCGAGACCCGACCACCGCTTGGCCTGCTCGTAGTCCTTGAGCCGGTAGTGAAGACCGCCCAGTGCGGCACGAGCTTCGATCGCCAAGAGGGGCTGTTCCTCGAACGTGTCCAAGATGGGGATCGCCGACTCGAGCGCCTTCTTTGCTTCGTCGTAGTTCCCGGTTTCGAGGTCGATCACCGCCAGGGAGAAACGCACCTGCGCGAGGTCGACCGACTCCTTTGCATGCAACTCGAGAAGCTCTCGGCCGGCGTCGAGATTCTCTCGCGCCTCCGCGTAGCGGCCGAGACTTAGATAACTCTCCCCGATGGAAGCGCGAATCGCAGCCTCGATGAGCGGTTCTTCGGTGTACTCCGCCCCGAGTTTGGCCGCCGCTCGGTCGAGCGCCTCGCGAACGCTCAGCTCCGCATTCAACGCATTGTCCGGTCTGGCTTGGGCGAGAACCTCGTCGCTGAGGAACCGACCGACTCGATCCGCGATGCGCCAGCGCCTCTGCGATCGTTCGCGTGCCGTCTCGGCCGCCGTGGCTTGCCTCGCTGCCGCGAGCGCGAACGCTCCCGTGCTGATCATGCCCAACACGAGAACCACGACCAATCCAAGGATCGAGCCGGCGGCGATTCGGTTCCGCGCCGCGAACTTTCGCATCTGATAGATCGTGCTCGGCGGGTGAGCGAGGATCGGCTCGTCGCGCATGGCCCGACCGAGATCTTGTGCGACTGCCGCCGCGTTGGCGTAGCGGCGATCGCGTTCTTTCTCCAGGCACTTACCGATGATGGTCGTGAAGTCCCCCGCATATCGGCGATTCAAACGCGAGAGGGGTGTCGACGCTTCGAACTGAATGATACGAGCGGCCTCGGCAATGCTCTTCCCGACCAGGTCGTGAGGGACACGCCCGGTCAACAACTCGTACCCCACGACGCCGAGGGCGTAGACGTCGGAGCGACGATCGAGGCCTTCGTTCGTCCCCGCGATCTGTTCCGGGCTCATGTACGGGAGCGTGCCGACCACTTGCCCCGCGTCGGTCCCGACCGTCGACATTCGCAGTTCGGTGTCGGTGACCCGGGCCACACCGAAATCGAGGATCTTCAGCTCGCCGGACTCCGTCACCAAGATGTTCTG
>JAJFFE010000359.1 GCA_021776775.1 Planctomycetota bacterium
GAGTGGGCAGAGTGGTATCTGATGACGCCTCAGCAGCGCTGGCTCGCGACGCTCGAACTCTGGCGAACGTATTTGATCGTGGGAGGTTCTCTTGACCCCGAGCCCGATACTCAGAGTCCTTTCTTCGATGCGAACGAGCCAGGTTCGATACTTACTGATGGCGGCCAGGCGTGCGTTTCATACGGCGCAGCGGAGTTTAGTCGCGACATCGACCTCGTGGTCATGGTCGACGAAGAGAACAACCGACGGTTGACCGAAGCCCTCTCAGACCTGTGGGCTGAAGTCATCGCGGTCCCCGACTTTTCCGAAACGCTCCTCGCTCGGGGACACGCGGTTCATTTTCGCTCTCAACACCCGGAGGCGAAGGGGCTGAGAATCGACCCAATGGCGACGGAGCTTCCGTTGGATCCCGGGTGAGTCGCCTGGGGCAACTCCCTCGCCCAGCCACCAGCCAACCGAAGTCACCCGTCGCGACGACAACGGCGCCGGGCCACTTGTGGCCGGCTAGCACAAGTGCGAGGCCCCGAAAGTTCCGCCCGGCGACTAGCGTTCAACGATCGAAACGGGTCCGGGGCCGACGCGACCAACCGGATTCGAACTCGAAGCTGTCGCCGCTCCCGCCAACCCCCATGTTCAAGTTGGTTTGGGCGGCAATTCTGGAAGTGGCAACCCGACTACATGAACGTACACGGCAATGTCGTCAAATTATCGAACGTGCCAGAAGACAGATCGAAAGTTTCTACCGAGTACTCCATCCGGCCGCCGCGATGCTCCCCGACCGGCGCGCCCCGGCTAACTACCAGCTTCGATCCATCGTTGGTGATCCCCAAAATCGACGATATCCACCATCGTTCAGATCCGCTCGCACGGGCAGGCTGCACCAAGGCTGCCGAGTTGGTCTTCAAGTCGATCCTGAAGACTCCGGTCGGGTGGCCACCTCGGTCTTGCCAGAGGATACCGAGAGCGAACAGCAACGGTTCGGAGGGCGAGGCGATCGCTTCGCAAAGGGAGTTCGTTCCCGCGGGCGCCGCAATCTCGATGTATCGCGACTGATCAAAAGGACGGACGAACAAGCGGTGTGCCGGAGGATCCGATGGGAGATAGAGCTCCGCTACCACGGCGCGTCCAGGCACGGACACTACAAGCCGATGAAATAACGCGTCTGGCGGGAGCCCGCATTCGCGCCTTTGCTCTTCCACGTCCTTCTCGCTTAGCAAGGCTCCAGACTCCCAACGTTTGAACTCAGATGCGGAGCGCAGCATGGTAAGGGCGTCGATTGTAGCGATCACGTAGCTGGACAGCACCTGGCACTAAGAGAGAAAGCCGCCCTTCGTCCGTTTCGCACCGGCTCTAGTTCGGTTCGGGTTCAGCGCGCGCCACGCTCCACACACGACCCGCGAGTGATTCCACAACCGGGGGCGGCGCGTGCGAGTCGCGATTCGGGATAAGTTCGACCTGCATACGTGGGCGGCTCAGTTGAGCGACTTCATCGAAGTCGATCGGCCGGAGACGTGGCACGCGGGTTCCAAATCGGAGCCCAACCCATCGGCGAGCCCGTGAGCTTCCGTTGGATCCCGGGTAGGATCTCGCCCGTGGATCCAACCCGAACTCCGAGACCTTAGGATTGGCGTGGCCCCTCCCCTCATCCGTAAGTCGAGCGGACAACTCGAGCCGTACTCCAAACACAAGCTCTATCAATCCCTTCGTCGAGCGGGTGTGGCTAAGGCGCCCGCCGAGGAGGTCGTCCGAGTGGTCACTCCACAAATAGGTGAACGCGCCTCGAGCCGTTGGCTCCACGACCGAGTGGCCGATGCGCTGCACGGACAGTCACCGGAGTTCGCGGCGCGGTACCGGCTCGGCGTCGCGGTCTTCGAACTCGGGCCGGACGGACACCATTTCGAGAAGTTCGTCGCCGCCCTGCTTGCCGAGCAGGGTTACCACACGGAACTCGGGATAACGCTCGCCGGGCGCTGCGTGTCACACGAGGTCGATATCGTCGCCATGCGGGGCGAAGAGCGGCGCTATGTCGAGTGCAAGCATCGATCGTCTCCGCTTCATACCTGTGACGTGAAGATCCCGCTCTACATCCAGGCCCGGCACTTGGACCTCGCCGAAGCGCCGAACGCTCGATCGCACGACTTTTGGCTGGTCACGAACGCACGATTCACGGGTGACGCGATCCGCTACGCCGAGTGTGTCGGGCTGAAGCTCTGGGGATGGGACCATCCTCACGGCCACGGATTGCGCGAAGCGTCGCGCCGATACGGGGTCTATCCGATCACCTGCCTCACGACCCCTTCCCCAGACACCGTTCGCCGACTCCTCTCGAGATACATCACTCTGTGTCGTGACCTCCTCGACCGGCCGGAAGCGTGGGACGAAGCAGGCTGCCCGCCGTCGGAACAAGAGGCGACCTTCGAAGAGGCGAAGCAGGTCTGCCGCCGGCAAGAGATCGAAACAACCGAAGACGAGTGACACCCACCGGCCCCGTCACCGACGGGCGTTCGGTGTCTCTCTTGGAACTCCCAACGCCTCTCGTGGGTTTCCGGCCATCGCGAGTAACGGCCAGGGGCCGTCTATTTGACGACGCCACGGTGTCTAATGCGAAAGCTGTGTTTATCATCAAACCCAAGGGCTAGATTCACGTAGTGCGTCTCGACGCACACGGCGATGGTGCCCCATCGATCAACGAAAGGTCTCGACATGATGCGACTCGCGCTCGGACTGTCTCTGCTCCTCTCGTGCAGTTCACCCGTTGTGCTCTTTGCTGACCAAGACCCTCAACGCCCGGACGAAGACACCAAGCCCACAAAGGAGAAGACGTCGGGCCTCTACGGGAATCGTGTCGCGAAGTCATCTCTGACACCCGAAGGCGGAAGCGCCGCGACAGAGGAGGCAGTGCTTGCCGCGCTCAAGTGGCTCGAACGCCACCAGCACCCGGATGGCCACTGGTCGAGTCACACGTTCTTCCAGGGCAACTGCAAGAACCCGAACGCGTACGCGGAAGAAAAGTTGGGGTTCGAGGGTTTCGATGTCGGGGTGACCGGCCTCGCCATGCTCGCATTCCTCGGCACGGGCCACACTCACAAGGCTGGAACGTTCCCAGAGTTTCGAGTGGTGATGAAGAAGGCCATGCACTGGATGCTCCAGCAGCAGAAGCACGAGCAGATTGATTCCAAGAAGAACGGTGTGTTCGGAAGCACCGACCGGCAGGAGTGGATTTACAATCACGCAATTGCGACCCTAGCCATGTCCGAACTGTTATGCGTCTCTCGCGACACCGTCCAACTCGCGTACGGCGTAAAGGCTGCGACGCAATACTGCTTGCTCGCTCAGAACGACAGCTTCGGCTGGAAGTACCAGTACCAGGGCGGCCGAAACGACACGTCGGTGACCGGCTGGATGCTGCTCGCCCTGCAAGCCGCAGAGGCGTGCTCCGACGCAGGCTTGATCAAGGGTATCGAACCGAAAACGTACGGGCGCAGCATCGCGGGGGCCTTCAACTGGATGGATCGCGCCACGTCGATGCTCTCCGGGATCGTCGGATACGAGGCGCCGGGCGACGAGGGATCGCGACTGCAGAAAGTTCATCCGGATCCGTACCCGTTCTCGAAGCGACTCTCATCCATGAGCGCGGTGGCGGTCTTCTGTCGTCTGATCGCCGCCCAGAGTCGCAAGTCGGACGCCGTGAAGAAGAGCGTCGATATCCTCACCAAACAGATGCCGCGCTGGGCAAGAGCTCGCGACAAGCGGCTGTCGACGATCAACTTTTACTACTGGTACTACGGAACCTGCGCCATGTTCCAGTACGGCGGCCCGAAGTGGCGTCAATGGAACGACGCGATGCAAGAAGCACTACTTCCGGCCCAGATCATGGGTACCGACAAGGACGGTAGTTGGGATCCGATCGGCGAGTGGGGCGTCGCCGGCGGCCGCGTCTACTCCACCGCGATGGCAGCGATGTCTCTCGAAGTCTACTACCGGTACGAACGACAGCCCGAAGTCGCCGCACCCAAGTAGCCGGCCCTGCCGCCGGCGCGACTGAATTTGGTCGAGTGACCACTTCTACGTTTTCGAACGGCTTGCGTGACAGGTGGAGTACCTGGGACACTCACCCGGCATACGACAACCGGGAGGGTTCTCACGATGGACGAGCTAGGAATGACAATCGCGGCCTGGGTCGGAATTGCGTTGTGCATCACGCAATCCGCCATGTTCTCCGGGCTCAATCTCGCGGTGTTCGGGGTCAGCCGGATGCGGTTGGAGGTCGAAGCGTCGTCCGGGAGCGCGGCCGCCGCCAAGGTGCTCGATCTCCGCCGCGATTCGAACTTCGTGTTGACCACGATTCTCTGGGGCAACGTAGCGATCAACGTCCTGCTCACGCTGCTTTCCGATTCGGTGCTGGCCGGGGTCTCGGCATTCCTTTTTTCCACGATCGCCATCACGTTTCTCGGTGAGATCACGCCGCAGGCGTACTGCTCCCGCAACGCACTCAAGGTAACGTCGCTCCTCGCGCCGGCTCTGCGGTTCTACCAGTTCATCTTGTACCCCGTCGCCAAGCCGTGCGCCCTTCTCCTGGATGCCTGGTTGGGGCAGGAGGGCATGCAGTTCTATCGTGAAAAAGACTTCCGCGCAGTGATCCAGCACCATATGGATTCGGAGTCGACGACCATCGATCGCACTGAAGGACTCGGCGCCCTCAACTTCTTGGCCCTCGATGACATCCCCGTCGCCAACGAGGGCGTCACCATCGACCCGCAAAGCGTGCTTCCCTTCCCGAGCCGCGACGGGTTGCCCGAGTTCCCACCCTTCGAACGGCAAAACGACGACCCTTTCCTGCGCCAGATAGCCGCCTCGGGCAAGCCGTGGGTCGTGATCACGGATGAAGCGAACGAGCCACTAGCGGTGCTCGACGCAGACGGGTTCCTGCGCACGGCGCTCTTCTCTTCAGGCGCAGCAACCCTCGCAAGTACTGCCATCGACCGATCCTGGTGACCGATGAGAAGCTATTGCTCGGAAGCGTCCTGCCGAAGTTCCGCTCGAGTGCGGCGCTCACCGACGACGACCTGATCGACCGAGACGTGGTCCTCGTCTGGACCGAGCAACCACGGATCATCACCGGCGCCGATATTCTGGGACGCTTGATGCGCGGCATCTCGACCGAACCGCCGGGTAGCCGAGCGAGCTAGAGGCCCGGACTTGCACGGACTTGCACGGACTAGTCAATCGCCCCTGAATCACCGGAGCCTAATCGCAAGGTCATGTGCTGGTCACCTGGCAAAGCGCCGCGACGGCGCTCTTGCCGGGCGCATCGTGGCGTGGCTCGAACACCAGTGGGTTGGGGATGGCCGAGTCTTCTGCTCGCCACCGACTATGAGGGAGGAGTGGGCTGTGGCGCCGGGGCAGTGGCTGGAGACCGGGACGGCTTCGAACGGCGGACGGGCGAATCGGGGTCGGTCCGGGTCTGTTCGGGGCGTTGGCCAGTGGTGGTGCCCGATGCATTGCGGAGGCCCCGAGAGAACACACCGCGGGCGATGAGCCGGGTGCGCTGGGCGGCGTGATCCGTTCCGAACTGGGAACGATTTCTGGTGGGCGAACATACAGCGTCGTTTGGTTGCGTTGATGGGTGCGGCATCGTCCGAACGATGTGACTCGACTGTTTCGTTCTTGAAGGCCAAGCCAGATGTCTTCAATGCACGCTTTCCAATGAACGCGCGGCTGAAGGCGAAGCTCGCGCGACTGGCAGAGATTCAGAACGCGTGGAATTTCGAGACGAACTTGGCGGAGTTGGTCGAGCACGCCGTGGATATTGCGCTCGAGAAGAAGGATCCGGCTCAGCGATTCGAACGACGCCGCAAACGCCGAGCGAAGCAAGAGGTTGACCCAGCTCGTGCAAACGATGTCGACTTGGCCGAGTCGCCCGCCAAAACCACCCCTACCTCATAGTCGGTGGCGAGCCATCGACTCCGCCATCCCCAACCCACTGGTGTTCGAGCCACGCCACGATGCGCTCCGCAAAAGGGGCCTTGAGGCGCCCATCCGGTGACCAACGCATGGGCCTTGCGATTCTGCTCCAGTGATTCAGGCTCCAATACCTGAACGAATGGCTACCGCTAAACTCCAACCTAAGAGTCCGCGCCCGTTGGGCGCGAACGCGTTAAGGCAACGAGGTACCTCGCCGCCGCTACTCCTTCGGCTTCGCCTGCGCGGCCTCGCGCTCGGCCAAGTAGACCGCCCACCGCTTGATAGCGTTGCGGCGTAGGTTGGGGTATCCGTCGGGATCGAACCTGAACTTGCGGCCAGTCATGTTGCGCAGGAGTTCGACCGCGCCGGAGCGGACGAATCGATCGCTGTCGGTCAGCGCGACAAAGGCGGCGGGTACGGTTCGTTCGTCTTCGAGTTTGGCGAAGAGACGAAACACAGCGCGTCGCGTGAGGTTGAACGGATGGTCGTTGGCAATGCTGATCAACGAGTCAACGCTGTCCTGGCCGATCGCGGCGAGCTGTCGCTCCGCGCGGACCCGGTTGCGGGTCCGCCAACGCCCGAGTTCACGAATGGCGTGGTCGATCTCGGCTTGTCGCTCGGCTGAAAGTTCCGGGGCGGCGGGGCCGACGTTGGCTATCTCTCTACTATCAATCTCACCGCTGACCATCTCGACCGTCCTCGCCGGGTCATCGGGCGAACTCCGATCGACGACCCGGTGCTTCGCAGTGCCTTTGCGGGACGTCTGCAACGAGAGGCGGCCTGCCTTCGTGGTGACGCGGGCGACGGTCGATCGATCGAGGCGAACCGTGCCGAGCTTGCCGTAGGTCAACACGAGGATGCGCTCGTCGGAGTCGTCACTCACATCGGCTCGGAGCAGCTGGCCGTTCTTCAGCTCGATCTCGTGCGAGGTCGCGATGGTGTCCGCAAATGCGGAGTTTCCGGCGCAGAGCACAGTCAGTAGAACGGCGGCGAAACGACACATCATGGAGCCTCCCGATGGCTGTAGGTTCCTCCATGTCTACCGCTCTCTGGGTGACTGTCAACGAAGGAAGGTTCGGCGTCCCCGAGGACGTGGTCCACGAAGTCGCGGCGAGTCACGCCGCACCAAGTGCCGTCGCCCCTCGCATCGAAGGACGTCTCATGGACTTCGGGCGGTCGCAGGAAAACCGGCCGCGCGATGATCAGCGCGGCTCGAGGATCAACATTCCTTCGTCGGTACGCAGATCCATACGAAACTTACCGAGGAAGTTGATCCCCAGTAGCCCGATAGCCTCGTTGCCCGGCAGGTCGTGGACGAGTACGCGCACGTCTCGAATCTCCCATCCGCCGATCGCGACCGAGTCCAACGTGATGTCCGCCGCCATGACGTCGCCGCCCGCGGTTCGCACCCGCACCCGCGGAGTCGAATCCGTGATGCGAATGCCGAGCTGGCGAGCGGTCGCCGACGGCAACGTGGTCACACTGGCGCCGGTGTCGATGATGAAGTCTTGACTGACGCTCCCGTTGATTTGCGCCTGCGTGCGAATCTGCCGGGCGCCGGGACGGAAGCGAACGATGATCCTCCCCTCGAGCGACTTGAGCTCCTGAATGCGACGACGCAGCAGCGCAACCTTGTCGCTGAATCGGGCAGGATAGACGCGCGCATCGAGCGAACGCTCGGCGTCGGCCCAGTTGTTGTCGTACAAGTGCAGCTCGACGCCGCTCAGGTGAATCTCGGCGTCGTCCGGGTAGCCGTGGGTCGCCTCTTGATACACGGTCCACGCCACATCGATCGCTTGGTCACGAATCAACCGCGTCAACCAACGACCGTAGTACGACACGACCAACGCCGTGAGTTGGCTCTCGGCTTCACTACCGGCAACGATGAGATCTGCCCACCACTGGTTCGCGAGTCCGATCGCCGCTTCTTCACCGAAGGCGTCGTCCCACGTATCGACCGCGAGTAGCAACAGGTTGGTATCGCGAAAGTCGCCGACCACCTCGGACGACAAGAGCGACGCCACCCGCGTGGGATCGCCTCGGTCGCGTATCGAGATCAAGTCGCGAACGACGATCGGCAACACTTGCTCGATGCGCAGGTGGCTCGGGGTCTCTTCGTCCAGCAACTTCGGGCGCAGTCGCTGGGCGTCGATGATCGCTTGCACGCGCGCGTTCACTTGCTTGGTGGGCAACGCCTCGGCGAACCCCTCTTCACGACCACCGGCGAAGGTCATGTCGTAGAAGTCGTCGACCGAAAGTTCGGGACGGATGGCGTCGCCGACTTCGCCGGGCCACAGCCAACCTCCCGCGACGGGCGGGTCCGCCAAAATCCAGCCCACCAATACGCCGCGTTGCACCAGCGCGCCGGCGGGCTCTTCGGTCGCGAAGAACATGAACGAACCGTCACGGAACGCACGGGGTGACGACAACGTCACCACCTCGCCCCCGGTCAGCGGATGAAGCTCCAGCGGTTCACCCTCTTCGTACCTACCGAGCGCCGCTCCTTGCCCGGCGTTGCCCCGGACTCGCCAGAGCCCGAGCTTCTCGCCCCGACGCCACACGCCGTTGACCACCGCCGAACGACCACTCGCCTGCCCGGTCACGACCCACTCCACCGCGGCGAGCGCCTGACGTCGAGCGATCGGAACCCAGCCGTCGCCCGAAACGATGACTTCCGTCGCGCCGAGTTGGTGGCCGCCGTGCCCAACAAAAGACAAGCGGCGCACGGCGAGTCGCAAGGAGGCGCCTCGGTCGAGATCGGCGGGGGCTGCGGCTTGCTTCGGATTCGCGGGATCTCGGTCGGCGACGTCGGCGGCAGAGTCGCTCCCGGTCCCGGGATCGGCCGCGGCGGACCCCGAGTCGGCGGGCTCGCCCCGCTGGGACATGAAGAAGGCCACCGCCCCGCCGGTCAGAACGGAGACGAGCAGCAGCCCCGCCAAGATCGTCAGGACCTTGGGACCGCCAGAGGGGTAGATGCCGATTTTCGCTCCACACTGGGTGCAGAACGCGGCGCCGCTATCGTTGTGACTCAGACACTCGGAACACTGCACGACGGTCTCGAACTTCGTTCGCCGTCGAACTCGAATCGAGTTCGACAGATTCTGGACGGGGGCCCGGGCTCAGCTACAGTACAGGGCTGGCCCCGCCGTTGGGGTCGGGAAAAGTCGGTTCACCCTTGGGTTCACACCTCGAATGTGGCCAACCGAGCACGCGAGCCCCAGGTTCGAGGCGACGTCGGCCGATCAAGGTAACGCAACGCTGCGGTTTTCGAGGTCGTCCGCGCAGCGATCGCTCTGCCTCCATTCTTGTGAACTCGGCGCCGACGCGCAAACTCCTGAGAGCCTTGCCCCAAAAAAGTCCGGGCAGGCACCGACGAATTCTGACGGAAAGCGCCTTATGACCCCGCTCGCCCGCGCCACGCTGCTGCTCGGCCGCGCCATGCTGCTAGGACTGGCACTCGCCACCCTCCCCACCCTGACCGGCTGCTCCCTGTTTCGGAACAAGCCAGACATCGAGCCGGTTCAGCCGGCGGTCCCAGGAGACGGTCCGGATCCCCGCAACGACGAGATCCGCTGCGCGGTTTCCGGCAAGGTCATTCCGCTCGGCGACCGGCAGTTTCGCTACGTCTACCAGGGCAAGACGTACTACCTCTCGAACGATGACTGCCTGAGTAGGTTCAAGGCGAACCCGGAGAAATATCTCTGATGCCGCGGCCGGTGACATTACCTGCGGCATTACCGGACCAACACCGCCAAAGCTCTTTGCCTACCCCCAGCCCCTTGCTATCCTCCCGCGTCGTTCTGCGGCCCACCGTCGTATGAGCAACAGCATCTGGGCGCCGGCCGCTTCTCCCCCCACCGGCCCCGCGCTGGAGGCGCGAGCATGCGACGCATTCCAAGTCAACTTTCGATCGATGACGAGTACCGCGCCCGGCGTGAGGTGACGCTCGGCCGCATGGCGACGCTCCGCGAGAGTCTCGCCCACGCGGCCCGTGGCGGACGAGACGCCTCCATCGCCCGGCACGAGTCGCGCGGCAAGCTCTTCGTCCGCGACCGCGTCGACCAATTGCTCGACGAAGAGTCACCGTTTCTCGAAGTCGGCGCCCTGGCGGCGTGGGAACTGTACGACGGCAGCGCGCCGGGGGCCGGCATGGTCACCGGCATCGGCCGTGTCTCGGGCAAGTTGGTGATGGTGGTCGCCAATGACGCGACCGTGAAGGGCGGAACGTACTTCCCCCTGACGGTGAAGAAACACCTGCGCGCACAAGAGATCGCCGAGGAGAACAACCTTCCGTGCGTCTACTTGGTCGACTCCGGCGGAGCGTTCCTACCGCTTCAAGACGAAGTGTTTCCCGACCGCGATCACTTCGGTCGGATCTTCTACAACCAGGCGCGCATGTCGGCGAAGGGCATCCCGCAGATTTCCGTCGTCATGGGTTCGTGTACGGCGGGCGGCGCGTACGTTCCGGCCATGAGCGATGAAGCGATCATCGTGCGCAACCAAGGTACAATTTTCCTCGGCGGCCCGCCGTTAGTGAAAGCGGCGACCGGCGAAGTGGTCAGCGCCGAAGATCTCGGCGGCGGCGACGTTCACTGCAAGATCAGCGGGGTCACCGACCAACTCGCCAAGAACGACGCCGACGCACTCGAGCTAGCGCGCGCCGCGGTCGGCAACCTCGGCAACCGTCCCATGACCGAGTTCGATCGCATCGCCCCGGCCCCGCCGGCCTACGACCCCGAAGAAATCTACGGGCTCATTCCGCGGGATACGCGCAAGCCGTTCGAAGTGCGCGAAGCGATCGCCCGCATCGTCGATGAAAGCCTCTTCTCCGAGTTCAAGCCCCACTACGGAACCACGCTCGTCTGCGGCTTTGCGCGGATTCACGGCTACCTCGTCGGCATCGTCGCCAACAACGGGGTGCTCTTCTCAGAGAGCGCGCTCAAGGGGACACACTTCGTGGAGCTTTGCTCACAACGCGGTATCCCGTTGATCTTCCTGCAGAACATCACAGGGTTCATGGTGGGTAAAGAGTACGAGCGCGGCGGCATTGCCAAAGACGGCGCGAAGCTGGTGCACGCGGTCGCCAACTCGCCGAGTCCTCGCTTCACAGTGGTCCTGGGCGGATCGCACGGCGCCGGCAACTACGGCATGTGCGGACGCGCGTACCAACCCCGTCAAATGTGGATGTGGCCGAACTCGCGCATCTCGGTGATGGGCGGCGAACAAGCCGCGCAGGTCCTGTTGACCGTCAAGCGCGATCAGCTCGAAGCAAAGGGCGAGTCGCTCACCGAAGAGCAAGAGCTAGCGATCCTGGATCCCATCCGCGAGAAATACGACGTCGAGGGTAGCCCGTACTACTCGACCGCGCGGTTGTGGGACGACGGAATTATCGACCCCGCCAAGACCCGTGACATCCTGGGACTCGGCATCGAAGCAGCTCGATACGCACCGCTCGAAGAGCGCCGTATCGGCATCTACCGGATGTAGGAGTCCAAAACCCCATGTCCGGATACACCACCATTCGTGTCGACGTGGTCGGTCCACTGGCCAACGTCACCCTGGCTCGACCCGACGTGCACAACGCGTTCAACGACATCGTCATCGCCGAAGTGACGACGGCGTTCGCGGAGCTCGGCGCCAACAAGGAACTCCGCGCGATCGTGCTCGCCGGCGAAGGTAAGAGTTTCTCGGCCGGGGCGGACCTCGGCTGGATGAAGAGCATGATCGACTACACCGCCGACGAGAACGTTTCCGACGCCCGTCGCATGGCCGGCATGTTCCGTACGATCGACCGCTGTCCGATCCCCGTGATCGCCCGGGTGCAGGGTGCCGCGATCGGTGGCGGTGCGGGCCTCGTCGCGGCGAGCGATATCGCCATCGCCGACGACTCGACGAAGTTCGCTTTTTCCGAAACACGGCTCGGCATTATTCCGGCGGTCATTTCGCCTTTTGTGATCGACAGGATTGGTGCCGCGCACGCGCGTCGATACTTCGTCACCGGCGAACGGTTCTCCGCGGACCGAGCCGAGGCGATCGGTCTGATCAGCGAGTCGGTGCCGGCAGCAGAACTCGACGCCAGGGTGCAGTTCGTCGTCGATTCGATCGGCAAGTGCGGACCGGAAGCGGTGGCCGCCGCCAAGCAACTCGTCTTCGACGTCACCGAGTCCCCCGACTTCGACACCGCGCTGACCCTCACGGCGGACGGCATCGCCAGGCGGCGCGCGTCGGCCGAAGGACAAGACGGCATGCGCGCATTTCTGGAGAAGCGCAAACCGCGCTGGGTGGAGCCGTCGTCATGACCGAGGCACCTACGCCGGTCCAGATGCGGGTGTTGATCGCAAATCGCGGAGAGATCGCCCTGCGCGTGATTCGCGGCGTGCACGCCGCCGGTGGCGTCGCCATCGCGATTCACTCGGACGTCGATCGTCACAGCCCGTTCGTCCGCGCCGCGGATGTCTCGTATCCGATGCCGGGCTCTCCGACGGAGGCGTACCTCAATGTCGACGCGGTGCTCGCCGCGTGCCAAGCAACTGGCGCGACGGCAGTCCACCCCGGCTACGGTTTCCTGTCGGAGAACGCCGGCTTTGCAGAACGGCTCGAAGCGGCCGGCTTAATCTTCATCGGTCCGACCGCCGACTCCATTCGGTTGATGGGCGACAAGACCCGCGCCGTCGAGTGCGCGCGCGAAGCCAACGTTCCGACCGTGCCGTCGTTCACGCCCGACGCCGAAGTCGATCTCGCAACTATGCGCACCGAGGCGGAAACCATCGGGCTGCCCCTCTTGATCAAGGCGGCGGCCGGCGGTGGAGGTAAGGGCATGCGGGTGGCGCGCAGCCTCGACGACTTGGCCGAGATGATCCCGTCCGCAGTTCGCGAAGCGCAAAACGCATTCGGCGACGGACGAGTGTTCCTCGAACGGTACCTCGAAAACGCCAAGCACATCGAAGTGCAAGTGGTCGGCGATGGCCACGGCGACGGCGTCGCGCTCGGCGAACGCGACTGCTCGGTTCAACGTCGACACCAAAAGATCATCGAAGAGTCGCCCGCTCCGAACCTTCCGGACGAGACGCGGCAGCGGTTGCACGCCGCCGCGTTGTCGTTGGTCGAGAAGACGAACTACCGCGGCGCGGGAACGGTCGAGTTCATTTTGGCCGCCGACGGCGAGTTCTTTTTTCTGGAGATGAACACCCGCCTGCAAGTGGAGCATCCGGTCACCGAGATGGTGCACGGCGTCGATCTGGTCGACTTGCAACTGCGGATTGCGCACGGTGAGAAGATCCCCGCGTCGGCCAAGGAAGCGTCGCCGCGCGGACACGCCATAGAAATCCGGGTCTACGCCGAAACGCCGCCGACGTTCATGCCGTCGATCGGCAGCCTGCACGAAGTGGTCTGGCCGGAGGGGCCCGGCGTGCGAGTCGACTCGGGAGTCGAGCGGGGTGGCGAGGTCTCCGTTCACTACGATCCGATGCTGGCCAAGATCATCGTGCACGCGGCGAATCGATCGAGCGCCATCGAACGCATGCGTCGCGCCCTCGCCGAGACGTTCATCGCAGGCGTTGATACGACACTCGGCTTCTGCCGCGACGTGATCGGTCACGAGACGTTTCGCGGCGGCCACGCCTACACCACCCTCATCGCCGATGAGTTCACCGACTGGGTCGCACCCGCGCGCGACGACTGGGTAGAGGCAGCGGCGCGACTGGCGCCGCGACTGGCGGGCGCGGGAAGCGAAGCGACTCCCGACGCTGGCCAACCAGGCGTGTGGACAACGCTCGATCAATGGAGAATGGCATGACCATGAGCGATACGAGCGGCCCCACCATCGATCTCGACAGCGGTACGTATCGCGTCGTCTCGTGGAATCCGCCGCACCTTGTCCTGGAGTGCGGCGACGACCGGCGCACGCTATTCGTGTCGAGCACCAAGGCGACGACCTTCGTCGGGCTCGACGGCAGCACGCACGCGGTCGCCCGTGGACGTCGATCGAACGCGCAGCTTTCCGAAGCGGAGAGCGGACACGACGACCTGACCTCGCCCATGCCGGGCAAGGTTCTCGAGGTTCTCGTCGCCGAGGGGGACACGGTAGAGAGCGGGCAGCGACTGCTGATTCTCGAAGCGATGAAAATGGAATCACCGATCCGGGCGCCGCACGACAGCGTGGTAACAAAGCTGCACGTTGCGGTCGGCGATACGATCGCGGGCGGCGACACCTTGATCGAACTCGATTCGACCGCTCTCGGCGATGCGCCCGCAGACGGGTCGACGGCATGAGCGGGCGCGTCAGCGATGTGCACGTGGTCGAGGTCGGTCCGCGGGACGGCCTGCAGAACCAGTCGCGTGAGATCGCCACGGCGACCAAGGTCGGCTGGATCGAACGGCTCGCGAAGGCGGGACTTCCCGAGATCGAAGCGACCAGCTTCGTGCATCCTAAGTGGGTCCCCCAACTCGCCGACGCAAGCGACGTCGCTCGCGGGCTGCCGCGCGACGCCGACACACTCTTTTCAGCCTTGGTTCCGAACCGCAAAGGTCTCGACGGCGCGCTCGCGGCCGGGTTCGACCGTATCGCCCTGTTCACTGCCGCGTCGGAATCGTTCAACCAGAAGAACATCAACGCGTCAATCGCGGAGTCGCTCGATCGCTTCCGAGAGATCTTCGCCGCGGTGTCCGATCGATCGATGTTCGTGCGCGGCTACGTGTCGTGCTGCTTCGGTTGTCCGTACGAAGGCACGATCGATCCGCGCGCCGTGGCGAAGGTCTCGAAGACGCTCGTCGACCTCGGCTGTGACGTGATCGGGATCAGCGACACCATTGGCGTAGCGACGCCGAAGCAGGTCGACACCGTGCTCGACGCCGTCTTGGGTGAGATACCCGTGGAAGCGGTCGCGCTGCACTTCCACGACACGCGAGGCACGGCGCTCGTCAACGTGGTCGCCGGACTCGAACGCGGCGTTCGCATCTTCGACGCCAGCGCCGGCGGTCTCGGCGGCTGTCCGTACGCGCCGGGGGCCACCGGCAACCTCGCCACTGAGGATCTCATCTACCTGTTGGATGGGCTTGGCGTTTCGACCGGCGTCGACCTCGACGCCTTGGCTGCGGCCAATTTGTGGTTCGAGGAATCGTTCGACACCCCGTTCCCGAGTCGCGTGCTGTCCACGTATCGATAGCTGCTTTCTCTCTCAGCACAGCTAGACGCGAACCCCTGTGGGGCAGATGGCCACGATGCGCCGTGTCCATCGTGGAGTGGCTCGAACACTCGCCCGGACTCTTCATCAGGCGAAGCCACGCAGGCTGCGCTTCCCGCGAATCTCTGCCCGGGCTAGTGGGTTGGGGATGGCGGAGTCGATGGCTCGCCACCGACTATGAGGTAGCGGTGAGCTTTGGCGCCGGGGCAGTGGTTGGAGACCGGGACGGCTTCGAACGTTGGACGGGCGTATCGGGGTCGGTCCGATTCTGTTCGGGGCGTTGGACAACGGTGGTGCCCGATGCTTTCGGAGGCGCGTTGGGCGATGAGAAATGTTCGCTGGGCGGCGTGATCCGTACCGAGCTGGGTGCAGCGCCGCGACCGCGCTTTTGCGGGGCGCATCGTGGCGTGGCTCGAACACCAGTGGGTTGGGGATGGCGGAGTCGATGGCTCGCCACCGACTATGAGTGAGAGGTGGGCTTTGGCGCCGGGACAGTGGTTGGAGACCGGGACGGCTTCGAACGTTGGACGGGCG
>JAJFFE010000360.1 GCA_021776775.1 Planctomycetota bacterium
CCGTGGCCGAAGAAGCGCCACCACAAGAAGCGGATGGTCCAGAACTCTCTCATGGAGATGCTAGCGCGTAAGATGATCGTCGGGGGGCAACTCGAACTGCGCACCGACCACGCCGACTACAAAGATCAGATGGTGAAAGTCCTCGCCGAAAACCCCGCGTTTCGCAGCGAGATCGCCCCCGGGTTCGCCACCGAACCACCGGCCGGCGAAGAGCACATCCCGACGCTCTTCGAAAGCAAGTATCGAGAGCGCGGGATCACGATCCACTACCTCCTGCAGACGCGCACCGACTACGAAGGGGCGCCGCCGCCCCGCGCCCCTTTCCCCGTCGAAGAGTTGGCGACCTACGATCCTCTGCAGAGCTGCGAAGGAGACCCTCTCCCACAGCAGGACGACTCGGAGTGAGAGACGAAGCCGTCGATCAAAAGCTATCGCGCAAGATCGATGCCTTGCCGACCGAACCCGGGGTGTACATTTTCACGGACTCCGCTCGCCGAGTCATCTACGTGGGCAAGGCGACGAGTCTTCGCAACCGGGTGCGATCCTACTTCGGTCGCGGCGCCGACGACGGACGCCCGTTGTTCCGGTTCATCGTGCGTCATACCACGGACCTCGACTGCGTTGTTTGCAGCAACGAACTCGAGGCGCTTCTTCTCGAGAACAATCTCATCAAGAAGCACCGCCCTCGATACAACGTCCGCCTCCGTGACGACAAGACGTACGTCTCTCTGCGCGTCACCCTCTCGGAGGAGTGGCCCCGCGTCCAAGTCGTGCGGCAATGGAAGGACGACGGTAATGTCTATTTCGGGCCGTACTCCTCGTCGCAATCCGTGCGCGAAATGCTTCGAGTCATCAAACGCCACTTCCCGCTGCGAACGTGCTCCAACGGTTTTTTTCGCAACCGCACCAGACCCTGCATGGAACACGAGATCGGTCAGTGCACGGCTCCGTGTGTCGGACTGATCGACAAGGAAGAGTATCGACGCTGGGTCGACGAGACGATCCTCTTCCTCGAAGGCAAGAACCAAACGCTGTTGCCGGTTCTCGAATCGCGAATGCAACAAGCGGCCGAGGAGCGGGACTACGAACGAGCGGCGAAAATCCGCGATCGGATATCCGCGATTCGCCACGTCATGGAACGACAGAACGTCCAAGAAGTGCGCTACGGAGATCTCGACATCTTCGGCTTCTGCCGTCGGGACGATTTCTGCTCCATCCAGGTGCTTCTCGACCGCGACGGGAAGTTGATCCACTCTTCGACGCATTCGTTTCGCACCCCGCTCGACGACGAAGAGGTGCTGTGCTCGTTCCTCACTCAGTTCTACAACGAGGAACGCTACCTCCCGCCGGAAGTGCTCATCCCCTTCGATTTCGCGGAGCGGGGATTGGTCGAGGAGTGGCTCGGCAGTCGCAGGAAGACCCGAGTCCGGATCCACGTGCCGCAACGAGGGGGCAAGCGCAAGTTGGTCGACATGGCCAGCCAGAACGCTGAAGTGAACTCGTCGACGGACGAACGGCGCGAACAAGCGCAGTCGGACCTGGCGCAACGCCTCGGGACGATCCTCGGTCTCGGCGACTCGCTACGAACGCTCGAGTGCTACGACGTCGCTCACTTACAGGGATCGCTCTCCGTCGCGAGTCGAGTTGTGTTCGAAGACGGGGAACCGGTTCCGGCGCTGTACCGGCGCTACAAGATTCGCAGCGTCGAAGGGAACGACGACTTTGCCAGCTTGCTCGAAGTCCTGACTCGCCGCTTCCGGCCTTCGGCACGGCGGGACGCGCTACCCGATGTCGTCATGGTCGACGGCGGCAAGGGGCAAGTCTCGTCGGCGAACAAGGCGATCACGGAGTTCAACGTTCCGGTGACACTCATCGGGATCGCCAAAGATCGCCTGCGCGACGGTAGCCACACGTCCGAGCGGATCTACCTACCGGGACAGAGCGAGCCGCTCGAGCTCGACGAGTCAAGCCGCGAGTCACTCTTTCTCCAACGCGTCCGCGACGAGGCGCACCGATTCGCGAACCAGTTTCACCGAGAGCTTCGCCGCAAGAAGGCACTGACTTCTGGGTTGGAAGAGATCCCTGGGGTCGGCATTCGTCGACGCAAATCGCTACTGGCGCACTTCGGAAGCTTGAAGGCGGTACGCAACGCGACCATCGAAGAGATCGCGGCCGTCCCCGGCATGACCGAGGCGACCGCGATCGCTACTCACGAATTCCTGAAGGAAGACTGACGACTCAATCTCCGAACGCGACGCACGCGTCGTCGACGGTGTCGAACACCGTGAAGATCTGCGTTAGTCGCATCACCTCGAACAGTTCGCAGATGTCGGGCTGGAGCGCGGCGAGGTGAATCTGCCCCCCGCCGGCGGTCGCCTTCTTCAAGAGCGCGACCAATCGTCCGAGCCCGGCACTTGATAGGTACTGAACCGTATCGAGATTGACGACCATCTTGACGTTCTCACGAGCGTCGATGATCTGCCCCAGTCGCTCGAGCGTACTGAGGATTTGTTTCTCTTCGTGGAACGAGCCACCTTTGATCGTCGCGATGACGATCTTACCCTGAGTCGTCAGTGTTATAGTGTCATCGCCGGCCGTGGTGCCCATAGGGGTATCTCACTTTCTCGAAAGTCTTCGTTCTTCAGGGCTTCAGAAGCTGCTTCATGACGAGGGTTCGCCCACCGTCGTAGTAGACGCACTCATCCATGTACAACGACATGAGTGGGAGGCCCCGACCGTTCTCACGCCACAGCGCTTCTTCAGGAGTCTCGTTGGTCAAGGGGATGTCTTCGAACCGAAAGCCATCACCTTCGTCTTGGATACACGCACCCCAGTGCGTCTCGTCGCGAAACAAGCGAACGCGAACGACTTTACTGAAGTTCTCTCGATTGCCATGCTTAACGCCGTTGGTGATGGCTTCGTCGAAGCAAAGCTTCACCTTCATTCGTGTCGAATCGAGGAGGTATCCCTCGGACTCCAGTCGCGCCACGAGTCGAACGACGAGCGGCGTGACCAAAGCCTGATCACTCGGAATCTCTCGATCCTCGAAGACTTCCCCGGGGATCTTCACGGACTCCTTGTATAGCTGCATAGACCATACTCCGGTGTCGGACCCGCCCAAACGTCGGCCGAGTCATTTATACTTAGCTCTCCATTCGAAGCTTCGCCCGCAGAGGCGGAATCGTCAAACCTACGGATCCGTCGGCTCGCCGCCTCCGTACCGAAACCATTGGCGCGACAACACATGGGAGATTCCCATGCGGGTTTCACGCATCGGCGTTCGGATGCAACCGGAGCTTCAGCCGGTTTGACGAAATGGGCGCCAGGGTCTTACTCTTTAGCGTCGGGATGTATCGCGCCCAAGAACCGGGCGCTATTAGGATCGAACCCCAACCGCCACGACGGACTCGTATCAATGCAGAAGCTACGCAGGAAAAAGTTCGGCGAGATATTGATCGCCGAGAGAGTCATCACGCGTGAACAACTTGCGCAGACTCTGGCGGTGCAAAAACAGACCGGCGAGTCCGTCGGCGAAGTGTTGCTCCGCGAGAACATCATCAGCGAAAGCGACGTCGTTCGTTGTATCTGCACGCAGTATCAACTGCCGTTTCTGCGACCGACAAACTACGATCGCGATGCGAAGCTGCTGGACGGGGCGGACGCCGAGTTCCTCTTCATCAACCGCATGCTCCCGCTGGAGACCATCGGTAATTGCATGTTGGTAGCAATTGCGTCGATTCCGACCGAGGAGAGCGAAATCCAGCTCCGCGAGATGTTCGAGAAAGACGTCTACTACTACTTCTGCATGGCCACCGAGCTCGAGACCATCCTGCGTGAGCAGTTTGGGCTCGGACAAGAAGACGTCATGCAGCTCGAAACCCAGCGAAGGGGAGGCCGCCGCGGCGGTGCTCCGCAGGAGACTGCCCCCACGGCTGCGGCTACAGCTCAATCCGCGGCAACCGCCGTCATGAACCCCGGCGAAGACGGTTCGGACTGGGAATCGATCTTCGACGAGGCCGAGAACAACCTCTAGCTAGCTATAGCTAGCTAGCAGCAGGGTGCTCGGGTGGCCTCCTCGCTGAGGGGGCGCTCGCAGGCGCCACCTGGCTTAAGGTTGCGCTCCCCGGTTCGCTTCCCCGAACCGGCCCCGCTCTTTAGAATCCGCGATCCGCGCCTGCTCGTCGACCGACTCGATTCGTCGCTGGCGTGGGGATAGCCCTCATTCTTAGAGGCCACACCTCCAGCGGAGCACTTGCCATGATTCGTCGCGCCTCGACCGAGGGATCCCCCGCAGACTCGAAGGCGAAGTCCGAACTGACGCCGATGATGCGGCAGTACTTCGCGGCCAAAGAGCAGCACCCCAACGACATCCTGTTCTTTCGCATGGGTGATTTCTACGAGATGTTCTACGACGACGCGGTCACCGTATCCGAGCTGATTGGCATCGCGCTCACCGCGCGGGGCAAGGACAAGTCGGGCGTCAAGGTTCCGATGGCCGGTATCCCGGTCAAGTCGGTCGACAACTACATTCGCAAGCTGCTCGAAGCTGGCCGACGTGTCGCAATCTGCGAGCAACTACAGGACGCCTCCGAGGTGAAGGGCATCGTCGACCGAGGGGTGGTTCGCGTCGTCACGCCGGGAACGTTCGTCGAGGGCGAACACCTGGAAGATCATCGACCGCTCCACTTGACCGCGATGGTCGCCACGGAAGCGGGGCTCGGACTCTCATGGGTCGATCTATCGACCGGGAAGTTCTTTGCCGAGGACGTTGCCGCCGGGAGCGAACTCGGCGACGCGCGCGCCTGGGAAGAGGCGCTGCTGAGAATCGGCCCGGTCGAGTGCCTCTACCCGGACGGTCTCCGCGCCGACGGCTTCGCG
>JAJFFE010000037.1 GCA_021776775.1 Planctomycetota bacterium
ACGATCTCCGTGTCGCCGCGGAGTTGACGATCGATGCTGCCGAGTCGGGGTGGGTCCACGTCTTGAATCGTGCGCAAAGACTCTATCAACGACGCGGTCGACAATTCGTACGGCACTCTTTTCGCCAACAGCTCGTATAGAATGACACCGAGCGAGTAGACGTCCGACCGGGTGTCGACATCTCGGGCTGCCCCTCCGGCCTGCTCCGGGCTCATGTAGCCGAGCGTGCCGACGAGTTGCCCCACTTGTGTGAGATCGATCGAGTGCGCGAGGTCTGCGTCCACGGCCCGGGCGATTCCGAAATCCAGGACCTTCGGCTGACCCTGCGCGTCGACCAAGATGTTGGCCGGTTTCAGATCGCGGTGGATGAGCCCTTTCTGGTGCGCGTGCTCGATGGCTTCACATACTTGGATGCCAAGGCCGACGATCGCTCGCCAATCGAGGCTCTCTCGTCGCGCGTACTCCGTGAGCGGAACTCCATCGATCAGCTCCATCGCGAAGTACGGGAACACACCGGTCGGAGTTTCTTGGGTACCGGCCTCGTAGATCTGCGCGATCCCGGGATGTTGTAGCCGGCCGAGATAGGCAGCCTCGAACTCGAATCGCCGCATCGATTCGGCCGAGCTCGCCCCCGGTCGCAGAACCTTGACCGCGACGGTCCGTTTGGGGTGCGACTGGCGGGCCTCGTAGACCGTGCCCATTCCTCCTTCGCCGATCGCGCGAACGATCTCGAACTCGCCGACGAACTGCGGGTGGGCGCCCGGAGGCAGCACGGCTTGTTGAAGAGCGAGCGACGCGGGAACCGGCTTGTCGAGAAACGACGACTCGTCGGCGTCGAAGCTCAAGAGGGCCCTCACTTCATCGCGAACATCGTCGTCGTCACCGCACGCCTCTTCGAGAAACGACTCGAGTTCGGAACGTGGCAGGGACCGAGCCTCCGCGTAGAGAGCCTTGATCTGCTGATGTCTCTCGACGTCGTGGTTGTCACTCCCCATAGCTCAGTCCTCTGTCGACAGGCGCCGGTGAAGCCACGCGCGCGCCATGCTCCAGTCGAGTTCGACGGTGCGAGTCCCGACGCCGAGGATCTCCGCGGTCTCCTCGATGGTGAAACCGGCAAAGTATCGCAGCTCGACGACTCGGCATTGGCGTTCGTCGAGCGCTTCGAGTTGCTCGAGACATTCGTCGAGCGCTACCAAGTCGATCGCGCCACTTTCCTCGGACTGGAGACCGGACAACGTGATCCGATCCCAGTCGCCGCCCCGCTTGGCCGTTCGTTTGGCGCGGCTGTGATTGATCAACGCGCGACGCATGGCACGTGCGGCGACGCGAAAGAAGTGGGCGCGAGACTCCCACTCGACGGTGTCCGAGTCGACCAACCTCAGATACGCCTCGTGGACGAGCGCCGTCGGACCAAGAGTGTGGCCGTCGCGCTCGTCGCGAAACAACGATCGGGCCAAGCCGAGCAGCTCGTCATAGATCACCGGAAAGAGCTGAGACGAGACGTCGTCGTTGCCATCACGAGCGGCCGCGAGGAGCAGCGTCACCTCTCCACGACGTTCCGATGCCTCGGCGGGCGGGTCCGAATCGTTCTGATCTTCGATGGCCATAGGTCGACAATAGATCCGTCCTCAGCCTCTGTCGATCGACTTCCGAGATTCATCGGAGCGTCGGAGGGAGACCGCTCCTGCAAGCGGAGTTGGCGGTGACTGTGACTGGTCATGTAGCAGCGCCGTCGGCACTTGGGACTCCGAACTCAGGACCGAACCTAGAGGTGTGGCCGAAAAGTGCTGTTGATGCGAGAGGTCGCGATTTCAAGGTCAGTGCGCCCGGCGAAACGCAGTCGTATTGCTCATACTTCGAGTTTCGCCGGGTGTGCTGGCCGCTGGAAGCTCGACGTCTCGCGCGACATGACTTTTCGGCCGGGCCTTTAGCTGGCAATGCCCTCGACCGACCGATTTTCGGACAAGCGGTGACGTTGACTCGATCTTTCGACGGAACCGGCCCAAGTCCGAGGGGGCATCGAGTCGATGATCCGGATGAGTTCTTCATCCCGCTCTCCGGAAGGTTGCGATGGATCCGGGTCCCACCGTTCAGGTGCAACAGCTGAGCTTCGAGGTTGCGGGGCGTCGGATCCTTCACGCGATCGATGCCTTGTTCCCGGGTGGACAGCTCACGGCGATCCTCGGCCCATCGGGTTCGGGGAAGAGCACGCTTTTGAAGTGCGTGGCCGCAGTGCACACGCCGACCGAGGGCCGCGTGTTGTGCGACGGGGCGGACGTTCGCTCGGGTCTGAAGCTGTTCCGTAGCGAGCTTGGATATGTTCCGCAGGACGACGTGATCCACCGTCGGCTGCGAACCGAGAGCGCTCTTCGTTATGCGGTGCGGCTAAGGCTTCCCGAACTCGATGGCGATCGTGCAGAGCGGCGGGTCGAGTCGGTGTGTCGGAGTCTAGGTTTGAGCGACCAGCGGCGTCAACGCATCCACCGGTTGTCCGGCGGTCAGCGCAAGCGTGTGAACATCGGAGTCGAGCTGCTCGCTGACCCGAGGCTCTTGGTTTTGGACGAGCCGGCGTCCGGTCTCGACCCCGCGACCGAAGAAGACCTGCTCGAGATCCTCACGCGACGCACCGAGGCGGGCACGGTGATCTTCACGACCCACTCGATGGAGTTCCTTCACCGAGTGTCCCGCGTCGTCTTCCTGATGGAAGGGCATCTGATTTTCGAGGGTTCGCTGGCGGAATTGTGCGGGCACTTCGATATCCAACATGCCGCGGACGTGTATCGCCGAATTCGCGAGGATAGTGTCTCGCACTGGGTCGACCGGCGTCGTCGGCGGCAGACGGCGGTGACACCGTGAGCTCATCCGTGTTCCGTGCCCAACTCTCCACGCTGTTCGACCGTAACCTCGCGGTACTCCTGGGATCGCCGGGCAGCCTCGCGGTGATGACGCTTCAGCCTCCGTTGATTGGGTTCTTGATCGGGCTGGCATGGGAAGCGGACTCCGCTCAGCCGACCACGTACTTTGTCTTCGTGCTCTCTTCCATCTATCTGGGATGCATGAACGCGTGTACGGCGATCGTCGGGGAGCGGGCGATCTTCGAGCGCGAACGGATGAGCGGTGTTCAGCTCTGGCCATACCTGCTCGCCAAGCTCCAGATGTTCATCATCGTTGCGCTGATGCAGTCGGCCCTCCTCTTGGTCGTCGCGGCGCAGTGGCTCGTGCTTCCCGGTGGTCTGTTCGAACACGCGGCTACGTTTGCGGTGCTGACGGCGTGCTGCGTGTCGGCGGCATCGCTCGGACTGTTGATCTCTGCCGTGGCCAAGAGTCCCTACATGGCGGTGGTGCTGGTGCCGGTGGCGGTGCTTCCGCAGATCATCTTCTCACGCGCAGTGCTCGGGGCTCGACTGGACGACGCCGTTCTCACCAAGGTGAGCTGGCTGACGATCTCGAGATGGGGGTACGACAGTGTGGTGGCTGCGACGCTTGATTTCGATGCCGGTACGCTGATCGGGAGTCCACTCGTGCTCCTGGTGATGACGGTCGCCTTGTCACTGGCTACGGCGTTTCAACTCAAACTCCCGGAGTGGGTTCGATGAAGTTTAGTCTGATTGTCTTGCTGCTTGCCGGCGTGACCGGTGGAACCTACCTGGTCTTGGCCGGGTACACTCCGATCTACGCGTCCGAGACGAAGATCCTGAGGGATAAGACCTATCGGTTCTGGGAGTGCATCCAGTTCAAGAGCTTCGACCAAGCGGCCGAGTTCGACAGCGGTGAGGACCACGCCAGTACCGCCAAGCTCATCGAACAAATCTTCCGGATCAAGCCGGAGAACCTCGACATTCAGCACGTCCACGTGTTGGGTGTCTTTCGCGACGGCACGGGCGACTTGGCCCGAACGAAGACGAGGCTCCAGGTCGAACTCCTCAATCCGAAGCAGCCGCGTGACATCGAAGTCATGCTCTACTGGACCCGATCCGAGGCCGGCAGCTGGGAACTCGAGTTACGTTCGTCCCTCTGACCGAGACCGAGATCGTCGGCCAAGGTCACGACGATGTTCGGAGTCTCGGCCGCGCCGATCCACGGCCCCGCGCTCAACGCGATCAGGAGCGCCCACCATCTCATGCCGGCCATCTTCGCCTTTCAGTTCGCGGTTGAACGTCGCGTCGGAATCAGTCGCTCGCCGACAGGACTTCTTGGTCGTACGCCCGCACGAGCTGTTCGTGGGAAAGGACTCCCACCGCGCGAGTGGTATCGCCGGGGTCGACCAGTACGAGCGCGTCCAGTCCCGAGACCGTCATGTGGCGGAGCGCATCGAGCAAGCTTGCGTCGGCGGGCAGCCGTTGTGGTTTGCGGGAGAGGTCTCGCGCCACGACGAGATCGGCGAGCTCCGCTTGGTCGATGACGTGCCGAATGTCGCGGTCATGGATCACTGCGATTAACTTCCCAGCGTCGTCGAGTATCGGGAAGCACGACTGATCGGTCTCGGCGTAGGTCTTGACGATCTGCCGAAAGCCAGTCGACTCTTGGAACGTCGCAAAATTTTCTTCGCCGGAGATAGCACGCTGAATTGGAATCTTGCCCAGCACCGCCGATAACATGTTGCCCATCTTACTCGGTGCGTCGAGGCGGGATGGGAGCTGCTTTTCGTACAGCGTGAACCGTCGCGTGAACAGATACGCCAGCACGCACACGAACATCGACGGCACCAGCAGGTGGTAGTTACCGGTCATCTCGCTGACCATGATGATGGTCGAGATGGGACAGTTGGCGGCCGCGGCGAAGAAGCCGGCCATCGCGACGAGGACAAACGCGCCGGGGTCGAGTCCGAGGTTCGGCAGCAACTGCTGCATGATGAGCCCGACCGCACCTCCGAGGGCTCCGCCGATCACGACCGCCGGTCCGAAGACGCCGCCGCTGCCTCCCGATCCAATGGAGAAGGCGGTGGTCACGATCTTCGCCCCGGCCACGACCAGGAGAAACGTGATCGAAAGCTCGCTGGTAAAACCTTTTTGCAGGACGCCGTATCCGGCGCCAAGCGCATCCGGCACGAACCAGCCAATCCCTCCGACGACCAGCCCACCCAACGCCGGTTTCAACCAGCGAGGGACCTTCAGTCGTTCGAATCCGTTGTGGACACCGTAGAACACACGGGTGTAGACCATCGCGCCCAATGCGACAACCACGGCTAGCACCAAGTAGGGCAACAGCTGAGCGGGGTTCTGGAACACGAACTCAGGCGTGCTGAAAACCGGACTCCAGCCGTACTTCACCGCAAAGATGCTGTAGGCGACGATCGACGCGATGAACGAAGGCACTAACACTTCGTACTCGAGATCCATCTCGCGGTAGAGCACTTCGGCTGCGAACAGAGCGCCGGCGAGCGGGGCGTGAAAAATGGCGCCGATCCCGGCCGCCATACCAGCAGCGACCAAGGCGCGACGTTCGGTTCGGCTGAGATTTAGCCGCGTGGCGATGATCGATCCGAAGCCAGCGCCTATTTGCGCGATCGGTCCTTCTCGTCCGCCCGAACCGCCGGTACCAATGGTGATGGCCGACGCGATCGCTTTCACCAGCGGAACGCGGGCTCGCACACTGCCGGCGCGAAAGTGGTACGACTCGATCGCCGCGTCGGTCCCGTGGCCGGCCGCTTCGGGCGCGAAGCGGTAGACGAACAGTCCACTGAGGAGTCCGCCGATAGCGGGCAGGATGAGAAGAACCCACGGGCGAAACGGAGTATCCGTTTCGGGAATGAGGGGCTGTTCACCGGCTGGTCCCTCCGGTCGGTATCCGGCGAGGTAATCCAGAAAGAAGTGGCTAGAAGCCTCGAGCAACCAATAGAACCCGATCGCTCCGACCCCGGCGACCGCTCCGACTAGCACACAGAGAAAGAGCAGCCGGCCGGTCGTACCGATGGGTGGGATCGACGGAGAGTGGGATTGGCTCACGACTCTGTCCCGAGCGAGCCAGTCCCGCGTGCACCAGCCCCGAGCGAACTGTCCCCGAGCGACGCGGCGCGAACAATGTTCAGGAAGTCATCCGGGATCTTCGATTGGATCAGTCGCTCTCGACGATCGTCGTCCTTCACCAGCCTCACCACTCGCGCCAGGACTTGCACGAAGCTCGCGGCTTGATCCTCACTCGCTCCGATCATGAAGACGAGCCGCACCGGCTGTCGATCGATCGCGTCAAACTCGAGGCCGTCCGCCACGCGAGCGACGGCAATGACGAAGTCTTTCACCGCTCGGATCTTCACGTGCGGAACCGCCACCCCCAAACCAATCCCAGTAGAGAGCAGCGCTTCGCGATCGTGGATTGCCGCCCGGAACGCACGCGCGTCAGTGACCAAAGGGTCCTGCCCGAGCACAGCGCACAACTCATCCAGAACTTCCGTCTTGGTCGTAGCGTTAGAATCGATGATTCGATGGGTGGCGAGACAAGCGGGAAGGTTGATCGGTGAGATAGCGGGGTCCAGACTTCGGATCGAGGCGGTAACTCCACGTTTGCGCCGCGGAGGAAGACAGAACGGGAGCGGTGATCCTACCAACTCTCGACTTGGGGGTCGATCCGGGTGAGACTCGCTATGAATCGAAAGAACGTGCCCGATGCGCACGTTGGTTGCGTACGGTCGGCGTACCGTGCCTGTGATTTTGGGCCGGACCTCTAACCCAAATTGCCGGCGCCCGCCCGGAGCAGCAAGTCGCTCTCCCCGGATGAGTTGATTCGACGGGCCCTAGGATCGAAGGTGTTCATTGTTTGGAAGAGTGCCACAACGCGTCGCGGTGACTGTCGTGCTGCTTTCTGCGATTTTCGCGGTCGTCGCCGTGGCCAGAAAATCTCCCCGTCGAATGGACATGCGCATTCAGTTCGACGTCGCGGGCTCCACGGGCGCAGTCGAGAGCGCCTTCTCGATCGACGGCGAAGCGGTCACCTTTCCGTCGGCTGGTTACGATCTGTATGTGAACGAAACGTTCTGCGGGATCGATCGTTTTGAGCTGACTAACGAGATATTGCTCTCCCACGGGGTCGAACTTCCGGAGGGAGAGCTCATCGGCGACGGAAAAACGGCCTCGACCCTGCGGAGCGCCTTCGGTTTGCGCGGTGCGCTGGCCAGGCCAGATTCTTACAAACTGTGTTTTTCGCTGACAAAGCTGGGTAGCGCGCCGAAAGGCATGGAATCCGATATGTACGTGATCGATTGGATGTGGCCGGGTGAACTACTCGACTCGTTCATACTGGTTACCGCGATCGATGCGGAGATGCGTCGCGGTGTCTTGGTGCGATTCCGTCACGACACTGGCGTCCAAGTCACCGGGCAGTCGAGCGGGTTGCTGCCTGAAGAAGGCGCCGAAACCGGGTCCAACGTGTGGTGGCGCGTGACTCCGTATGTAAAACCAATGGTTGTTCCGCAACCGGACGAGGGAATGGCGTGGCAAGACTACGGAGCCAAGGGATGGTGGATCGAACAGTTCCCCCGCGGGAAAGATCTTCCGCGCGAGTGAGCGTTGAAGGGTGAGGTTGAATCAGGTGTTTCGAATGGACGCCGTCCGGGCGTGGCTCGTGAACCGCTCTCCGATCGTGGTCGCCCTTGCGATCTGCGTCACCGTGGGCTGCGCGGCGGTTCCCCCGAAGGCTGCGGATGACACGGCGCCGTCTACTGCCGCAGTGTCGTCGTCGACGAATCCTGCTACGCCTCAGCACAACCGTTACAACGTACTCTTCATCGCGGTCGATGACCTTCGACCCGAGCTCGGTTGTTATGGTGTCGACTACGTCGAGACGCCGAACATCGACGCGTTGGCGGCGAGTGGTGTGACCTTTGAGAACCACTTCTGCGCGGTACCGACGTGTGGCGCTTCGCGCTATGCGCTACTCACCGGTCGTAGTCCGCACCGGTCCGGCGTTCGCTCGGGCAACGAGGTCATGTACCGGAACTCGTCGGCGCTCGAGCGGGGTATGCAGCCGGGGGCGCAGACGTTGCCGGAGCTGTTTCGTCGAAGTGGGTATCACACGACGTTGATCGGTAAGTTGTCGCACACTCCCGATGGTCGTGTGTTCGCCTACAACGGTAAGGGCGATGGCCGCGAGGAGATGCCGCACGCTTGGGACGACTACGCTACGCCGTACGGTTCGTGGCGGCGCGGCTGGGGGACGTTCTTTGCCTACTCGGACGGCGCGCATCGGGAGAACGGCACGGGTCAGCGGGACTTGATGCAGTTTGTCGTCGAGGACGACGACGATCTCCCCGACGGCATGATGGCGACGCAGGCGATGGCGAAGCTGCGAGAGCGCGCCAATCACGATGAGCCATTCTTCATGGGGCTCGGCTTCTTCAAGCCGCACTTGCCGTTTGTCGCTCCTCGCCAAGATTGGGAGGCGGTTGCTACCTGGCCGGTTCCTCCTCCGGAGCCGCGGGCGCGTCCCGATACCGGGTACTGGTCGAAGAGCGGTGAGATGTACGGCTATACCCCACCGCCCGGTGTTCCGTGGAAGAAGTCCCGTCCGCTAGCGGATGAGAACGCGATGGCCGCGCGGCGTGCGTACCTCGCGTGCGTTCGTTACGTCGATCGTCAGATCGGCCGTGTCCTGAACGCTCTTGATGAGCTGGAACTCGCCGACTCGACGGTGGTGGTGTTGTGGGGCGATCACGGCTGGTACCTGGGTGAGGGCGCCATGTGGGGGAAGCACACTCCGCATGAGCGCGCGCTGCGAACGCCGCTCATTGTGCGCACGCCAAATCAATCCGAGCCCGGTCGACGCACCGCATCGCTCGCTTCGACCATCGACCTCTACCCCACGCTCGTCGACGTCTGCCAGCCCACCTTCACGCAGACGCATCACCCGCTCGACGGCGTGAGCCTCGTTCCCATTCTTACCCAAAAAGCGCCCGACGTCCGCGAGGTCGCGACGAGCTACTGGCAGCGCTCCACGAGCGTGCGTTCAGCCACGCACCGACTCATTCTCCGGCGCACCAAAGACGGGTGGACCCAACGCGAGCTCTACGACGTGCGCTCCGGGCCTGACGGTTTCCGCAACGTGGCAATCGAAAACCCGGACGTCGTCGAGCGGCTCGAGTCGTTCGCCAACTAGCGCCTGGAGTCTAGAAAAAGCCAAGCAGCGAAAGCGGAATCACGAGCGCCCCCAACTGACCACGACGCATCGCACGGCTGAGGACGACTATCGGCGTTCTCGCCGGGCCTCCGCGAAGGCTTTTCGCTGGAGTTCGGCCTTCTATGCGCCAAACTCCTCTCTTCCCCCTGACTCGTTGCCACGCGGACCGTGGGCGCGGCGTTTCAGGGCTGCCTCGCTACGAGTGCAGCGTGGACAGTATCTGCGACTCGCATCCGTGATTTCGTCGTGACTCGTGATTTCGTAAAGAAGGGGAACCCCAATGAAGAAGCCGTTGCCTATCGCATTCACTGCGATCCTCGCCGTCGTCACCGTGCTCCTGGTCGGAGCCGGATCGGACGACACCGTGCCGGACAGCACGCTGACCGCGCAGGTCGAGAAGGGGGATCTCCCGATCGAGGTCGATCTCAGCGGGACCTTCGTCGCCGACAATAAAGACGAAATCCGTATGGAGCCGAAGAAGTACCGCGGTGACTTGATTATTACCAAGCTGGTTCCGGAGGGGCGTTCGGTCAAGAAGGGCGACCCGCTGATCGAGTTCGACCCGTCGAATCTCGAGGACTCCCTCGACGAGGCGGGCGACGAAGTCAAAGCGAAGCAGGTTGAGGTCGACAAAGCGTCGGCGGATCTCGAAGCGTGGAAGATCGACTTCGGGCGCAAGAACTCACGACGCGAGGTCGAAGCGACCAACGCGCTCAAGGACCTCAACAAAGAGAAAGAGCAAACAGCCTTCACGCTCGTCGACAAGCAGCAGGGCATCACGGACTCCGAAAACCGGCTCAAGGACACGGAGGTCGACCTAGAACAGCTCCTACAGTTGTACGAAGAGCGTGAGCTTCATACGTCGAACGAAAACATTCTGATCGACCGTGAGCGACGTCGCCTCGAGAGTGCGCAACGCGGACACAAGAAGACGCTTCAAGAGTTCGAACTCTGGAAGAAGTACGACCAGAATCGCGAGGTCGAGTCCAAGCAACTCGACTACGACGACAAGGTCGCCGAGGTCAAGAAGGCCGCGATCCAAGCTGACGCCGACCGCAAAGAGAAGGAAGCGACGCTCGCCAAGGCAGAGCGCGCCTTGAAGAAGGCTCAAGAGAAAGTCGACGAACTGACCACGGACGCCGGCACCCTCGAAGTGGTGTCGCCGCGCGATGGCGTTGTCTTCTACGGCAGCTTGGGCACGGACGACGGACCGAACGACATCATTATCATGGGCATGGGTGGCGGTAACGATGAGATGAAGGTCGGCGGTCGCGTGCGCACCTTCCAAGTTCTCATGACCGTGGCGTCCATGGACAAGCTGTCGATCCGCATGAAAGCGCAAGAAGGCGACATTCAGCACTTGAAAACCGGGCTACCGGTGGCGATTCGTCCCGACGCGTTTCCGGTGCTGGCGATCGAAGGCGAGCTGACCAAGGTCGATCAAGTGGCGAGCCGCACCGGTTTCCTGAGCAGCGTTCGCGAGTTCACGGTGCGGGGGTCGTACGAAGGCTCGTACCCGCAGCTGCGCAGCGGCATGAACTGCCGCGTCACAGTACGCGCGAACTCGATCAAGGACTGCGTCAACATTCCTATCCTCGCCGTGTTCAGCGAAGGCAACAGCCACTTCTGTTGGCTTGTCGACGGCGGCAAGAAGGTGAAACAGCCGATCGAGATCGGCCCGTCGAACGGGTCGAAAGTGCAAATCAAGAGTGGCCTGCGCCCTGGGCAGACGATCGCTCTCTACGATCCATCTGCAGCATAAGAAGGGGACGTCATGGCATTGATCCAATTGGAAAGTGTCTCCAAGGTCTATCCGATGGCGGGTGGAGACGTACACGCCCTGCGCAACGTCTCGTTCGCGGTCGAGGAAGGCGAGCTGTTGTCGGTGGTCGGTTCTTCCGGTTCGGGGAAGACGACCATGTTGTACTTGCTCGGCCTGTTGACCGATCCCACGAGCGGCGCGTATCGGTTGAACGGTCGGGAGGTCGGTCGACTCTCGGACAGAGAGTTGGCGCGCATTCGGGCGCAGGAAATCGGCTTCGTGTTTCAGTCGTTTCACTTGTTGCCGCAGCTCACCGTTCTCGACAACGTTCTCTTGTCTACCCGATACGGTGCGGTCGACGGCGCGTCGGGCAGCGCCGCCACCAAGAAGAAGGCGACGGCGCTTCTCGAAGAGGTTGGCCTAAGTCACCGGATGGCGCACCGACCGCGCGAACTCTCCGGCGGGGAGATGCAACGCGTCGCCATTGCGCGAGCGCTTTTGACGGAGCCGAGCGTGATCCTGGCTGATGAGCCGACGGGAAACTTGGACGAGGTCAACGGCGAGCAGATCTTCCGCATACTCCGAGGACTGACCGAGCAAGGGAAGACCGTGGTTTTGGTCACACACGACCTGGCGCTCGCCGACAAGACGGACCGCAGTGTTCGTCTCAAAGATGGAGAGGTCGTCGATGAAGATCGCACTGCTGCGTGAGGCGGCGTCGAACCTGCTCGTTCACAAGACCCGGTCGTTTCTCGCTGCGCTCGGAATCATCTTCGGCGTGGCCAGCGTCATCTGCATGTTGTCGATCAGCGAAGTCGCGCGGCGTGACGTGATCGGACGCATCGAACGGCTCGGGATCCGCAACGTCATTTTGGACAGCGTCAAGCCGGAACGCATTCGGGACCGCGAGAAACAAGAGTCGCGGCAGTCTTGGATGGCGAGCTACGGACTGACGACCGAAGAGATCGACCTGCTGCGCGACACGTTGGGACCGAACGGAACTCGCCACGCGGTCGACGCCGTCGTTCCCATGCGAACCATGTTCGAAGACGTTCGCGCCGGAGCCCGGGGGGCGGACGTCAACGTTGTCGCGACCACGCACGAGTACGCGTCGGTCATGTCGCACGCGGTGGCCGACGGGCGCTTCTTGAGCACGGTCGATGACGCGACTTCGGCGACGGTGTGCGTGCTCGGTTCGAAAGCGGCGCGCGCGCTGTTCCCGCTCTCGAACCCGGTGGGTCAAGTGGTGAAGATGGGAACGACGCATCTCAAGGTGGTCGGAGTGATGGCGCCGAAGGGGCAGACCGGCTCCTCGGGAATCTTGTCGAACCCCGACAACACCGCCTGGATTCCCTTCAAGACGTCGTTCGCCCGATTCGGCAATCTCCAAGTGCGTCGCAGCAGCGGCGTCAGCGAAGCGACCAAGGTCGAAGTGAATCGCGCCATTCTCAAGGTCAAGGAAGACGTCAAGCTCACCGCCGTCGCGGCTATTGCCGAGAACATGGTCGATACGCGGCATCGGCAAAAAGACGTCTCGGTGACCATTCCGTTTCAGCTGTTGCGGGAGCAACGACAGGCCGAGCGAATCTTCCGCTGGGTGATGGGTTCACTCGGCGCCATTTCGCTGCTCGTCGGCGGGGTGGGCATCATGAACATCATGCTCGCCAACATGGCCGAGCGTCGGCAAGAGATCGGTCTCCGGCGCGCACTCGGCGCAACGCGCGGGGATATCCTTCGACTGTTCGTCTCCGAGAGTTCGGTACTTTGCCTGATCGGTGGAGTCTTCGGAGTGGGGTTGGGCGCCTGTCTGGCGATCGTCGTGGGGCAGCTTGCGCAGTGGACCGTCGTCTTCGAGCCGTGGTCGTTCCCACTAGGGGTGTTGGTCAGCGTGACGACGGGACTGATCTTCGGGACGGTGCCCGCCATCAAGGCGGCGCGACTCGATCCGGTGCTGGCATTGAGGGTGGAGTGAACATGAACCGTTCAGCGATTTGCGCGTGGGCCGTAACACTGTTTCTTTGTCTGCCATCCGTCACGGTGTTCGCCCAGCCTCCGGGCGAGGGTCAGGAGGAAAGCACCGAAGCGGGTAAGAAGACGCCACCCCCGGAACCGCCGAAGCCGAAGCGACGTGACCCGATGGGTCTCGCGCCAACCGTCTCCGGGGCCGAGCTTCGTGCTCAGGCACAGGCTGCCTACACCAACGGCATGAAGTTCGTACTGTCGAGTCAGAACGAAGACGGCACGTGGGGCTCGGCCATGCCGAAGATGCCGAACCTCAAGAACTTCGGGTTTGGCACGACCAACAAGGGTTCCAACGACGGCGTGCTGCACGCGTGCACAGCGATCATCGCCAAGGCGCTGTTGCGCAAGAAGTCGAGAACGCCCGCCGAGCAGGCGTCGCTCGACAAGGCGGTCGGCGCGCTCTTGTCGACCAAGAAGTTTGCCTACAGCGGCGGCGAAGCGTTCAATACGTGGGGCTACGGCTACAAGCTGAGCTTCCTTGTCGACTACTTACTGTCGCCGGAAGGCGCCGGTCGCCGGACGGAGATCGCCGCCGCGGCCAAGGTGTGTATCGACGGCCTGCGTCGGTATCAGCTCGTCGACGGCGGTTGGAACTACTACGCCACCCCGTCCATGGGCGGCACGTCGATGTCGTTCAACACTGCGAACTTCGCGCGCGCGCTGCATCGCGCCGACAGGGCGGGGCTCGAGGTGCCGAAGGGCATGGTGGGCGACGCGGTCAAGGTCATAAAGCGCATGGTCACGGCAACCGGCAAGGTCGTCTACGACGCCCGGTTTATCAACAGCCCAAGGTCGGTCAACGAGCTGTCGACGGCCGCGCGCACCGCGGCGGTGACGGAGGCGTTGGTCGAGATCGGCGAATACGGCCAGCGCGAGATGGACCGCGCGCTCGAGATCTTCCTCGAAGGTGAGAACTGGCTCGAGCACGGACGGAAGCTCATTCAGCCTCACACCGCCGTCCACCAAGTGTCGGGTTACTTTTTCTTCTACGGCTACTTCTACCTCGCCGAGTTCATGCTGCGTATCGACGACGATGCGCTCTTGGCGCGGTGGCAGCGCAATGCGTGGGCGATGATCCGCACCCAAGACAAAGACGGCTCGTGGTGGGATACGCCGGCGGCCGGCTACGGCGACATGTGGGGCACCGGATTCGCAATGCTCGTTCTGCAAGCGTACTTCGACGCGGTTCCCCCCGAAGCGGACGTCGATCCCGAAGAAGAGAAGCTCCCGGACACCTCCGGGACGACGGACGGTGGTTAGAGCTATGAGAACCTCGACAAGTGCGGCGTGGCTGATCGTTCTCGCCTCGCTCGTGAGTTGCGACTCCTCCGGTGGCTCGGCAAGCACGACGAGTTACGTCGACGAGTCCATCGAAGACTTTCAATCGCTCGGCTGGTTGGGTGCGTACACGCAACCCCTCAATGAGACGCTGACGCTGAAGGTCGACGATGAGCGTCGTTCGGTGGGTGGTGTCGTGCTTCGACGTGTGGTCGAGGGGCCGCTCGCGAAGCTCGGGGCGCAAGTCGCCGACGTCATCGTCCGCGTCGAAGACGATTGGATCCCGGTGACCAGCGACATGGACCTGATCGTCCTCGAGTACGTCGAGCGTGCGATCAGCTCGGGAGCGACGTCGGTCGAACTCGGCTGCTGGCGGGCGGGGTCGCTGGTGTCATTCGAAGTTCCCGTCGACCGCGTTGCGCTCGAAGTCGGACTGCCGGTCGAGGTCGAAAGGTTCAGCCAAGCGGCTGATCTCGCTATTCAGCGGTTGGTTGCGCTTCAGAAACCGCACGGCGGCTATTCGCATCGCGACGAAGCGGGCGAACTCGCCGTCGACGCGATCGTCGGCTTGGCGATGGTGTCGGCCGGACTGGCCGGCGAAACGGCTGGAGCGTACTCGGTCGCGCTCGACAAACTGGACAAGCGGATCCGTGCGCTCGCGCTGAAGAGTGACTCGAGCGTCGAGGGTCGCATCTACTCGTTGATGTACCAGTGCGAGCGGGTCGGCCCGCTGCCCGCCAAAGTTCTCGTCGCCGCGAGCGAGGCAGGCGGTGGCGGGAAGAGCAGTCCCCTCGGCGCGCCGGATACCGCTACCGTCATGCAAGCGGGATCGCTCGCCGACCTTCAGGAGATGATGAAGAAGATGGGC